>CALQFM020000020.1 GCA_943329845.2 Candidatus Kuenenia stuttgartensis
AATCGCCGTTTCTACCCATTCAACGCCTTCCGATCTTTGCTCGGCATTGCCAGTGCCGTTGAAGCCCCAACCTTCGCAGAACTCTACTCAGGTGACTGGAACCACCCCACTATATCTGGTGGGTGTCTGGCTTAAGCGGATAGGCACGAAATGAACGACGTCTCCGCCGTCTATGTCAGGGAACAGGTCATGCAGATTCGTGTCGGCTACGAACTCATCTATGAATGTCCTCAGCCGACACCCATGATCGTGACCCTGAACATCCATCCGGACCGGGCCGAAGACGTCATTGTTCCCGACACCATGTCGACCGACCCGCAGGTGCCGTTGACAAGCTATGTCGACGGGTTCGGCAACCGCTGCACGCGGCTGGTCGCGCCGGCCGGACCGATCCGCCTGTTCGCGGACGCCGTCGTCCGCGACAGCGGTCTGCCCGATGCCGTGGCCGAGGACGCGCGCCAGTCGCTGGTCGAGGAGCTTCCGCCGGAGACTCTGGTCTATCTGCTAGGCAGCCGCTATTGCGAGACCGATCGTCTCGCCGGCTTCGCCTGGGCTCGGTTCGGCGACATCGTCGGCGGCTGGCAGAAGGTGCAGGCGGTGGTCGACTACGTCCACAACCACCTGCGTTTCAGCTATCCCGACGCGCGACCGACGCGAACGGCGCTTGACGCGTTCACCGAAGGCAAGGCGGTGTGCCGCGACTTCGCCCATCTGTCAATCACGCTGTGCCGCGCTCTCAACATCCCGGCGCGCTATTGCACCGGCTATCTGGGAGACATCGGCGTGCCTGCTGACCCGGCGCCGATGGATTTCTCGGCCTGGTTCGAGGTGTTCCTGGATGGCCGGTGGTACACCTTCGACGCCCGCCACAACACGCCGCGCATCGGCCGCATCGTCATCGCCCGTGGCCGCGATGCATCCGACGTGGCGATCACCAGCACCTTCGGGCCGCACCAGCTGCGCCAGTTCAAGGTGTGGACCGACGAGGTGACGGACAAGGCCTGAGCCATTGTAGCCCGTGACAAGACGGCCGAATTGCGGGAAAATCGGCCGTCTTCGCGCTACGGGAGTGGTCCCATGGCATCGCGCTACATGGTCTTTGGCGGAGCAGCCCTCTGGCTGGTGCTGTTCATAATGTCCTTTGCCGTTTTCGCCTCGATCGGGTCCATCGGGAACGGGAACAACCGGGACATGGTCGGCATTGTCTCGCTTCTCGGCTGGCAGGCTGGCAGGCTGGCAGGCTGGCGCCATGGCGGCGGCGCTTTCGGCGCTGTTTTTCATGGTGCGCCAGCGCGCGCCGAGGGGCTTCGTCGTGTCGCTCGCCGGCATCGGGCCGATGGCGGTGATGATCCTGGAACTGCTCCTTGCGGTGGCTCTGGTGATGTACCTGGCGACGCGCGATCCGACCGAGCGGATCGAGCGCTTCCTCTATCCCGCCGGCATCCCGGCGCAGGACTGAAAACACTGTCCGGCGCATGACATCCGCGCCGTGATCGTCGATGATGGTGCGCGGCCATTGTGGCGCGTTGGGCTTGGGGCTTTTCAGGGTTGGTGTTGGGATGCTGCCGTCTCTCGCAGGTACCGAAATCTATCGTGGTTATTTCATCGGCACCTTCCATCTGAGCCACTTCTATCCGGTCGATGGCGACGGGTACTGGTGGGTAGAGGCCGACGAAGCCATCTGGCCCCAGATATGGACCCATGCAGTGGGCGATCCGCCTGTCGTCACCGTCTACATGGAGGTGGAGGGCGACCTGCAGCCCAATTTGGCAAAGGAACTGACCAGCCCGGAAGGCGACATCATCAAGATTCCGCCCCGTGGAGCCACCAGCACGAAGCTGGTTGTCGGCAAGATCCAGAGCATCCGGCCGGTTCCGACCGACGAGTTCGAGCAGTTCGCGGGGATCGCGGAAGACTGATTTGGGTCAGGTCAACCGCAGCGCCTGCGATTCGATCCGCAGATAGGCATCCGCCAGTCTTCCTGCCCAGGCCGAAGCGGCTTCCGGCGTCCGAATGCCGTCCTGGCGGGTTTCGACCAGCACATGCGGAATGCCGCGCCGTTCGCCGTGCACGGGGATCGAATAGTCGCTCCACGCCGATACGGCGTAGGGCTGATTATCGCCGACCACGGTGCCGTCCTCGCGCAGCGCCGGGATCAGCAGGCGGGCCAGACGGTCATCTTCACCATAGGCGATGGAGATGGGCCAAGGGCGCGGCCCATCATCCAGCTCTGGCGTGAAGCTGTGGATCGACAGCAGCAGTGTCGGGCGTCGGTTCCGCGCATCCAGCATATCGGCGATGGTATCGTGATAGGGCTGGTGCAACTCGCTCAGGCGCGCCGCGCGGTCGGCATCGGTGACACAGGCATTGCCCGGCACGATGACGCCGCCACTCACCGGCGCCGTCAATTGGGTGCTGTCCAGCGGACGATTGCAGTCTATCACCAGCCGCGAATAGCCGCTCAGCACCAGCGGCGCGTCGAGCAGCGCCGAAAGCCGGCGCGCCATATTGGCCGCGCCTGGGTCCCAGGCGATGTGGTCCGCCCGCTCGGCCTCGCTCAGGCCCAGAGTCCCCAGCTTGCGCGGAATCCGGTTCGAGGCATGGTCGCAAAGCAGGAACGCGGCGCTTTTGCCGTCCGGGTTGACAACCTCGACCGCCGGCGGCTCGTCCTGCTGAAGCAGCGCATTTTTCCGCAAATCGTCCAAGGCCTGCTGCCCTCCAGTCTACTGGGCATTTATATCAGATAATGAGGAGATAGAGCGCTTGCTCGCGGCAGCCGCTCGGTTGGGGCGGACGGCTCAACTGCAAAAAATTCTCTTTAACTTGCCGTGCAAAGCAATAACTTGGGCATGGATCCACGTGGTATCCAATAATTTACCGGAGTGTGAATGAGGCAGACCGTGGAACGATTCCTCGAAAGGGCGATGTTCGGCAGCCGCTGGCTGATGGCGCCGTTCTATATTGGCCTGGTCGGGTCGCTGGTCCTGCTGCTGGTCAAATTCGTCCAGGAGCTGGTGCACCTGGCGCCCCACATCATCGACATGAAGGAATCGGAGGCCATCCTGGGCATCCTGACCCTGATCGACATGTCGCTGGCGGGGAACCTGGTGCTGATCGTCATCTTCTCGGGGTATGAGAACTTCGTCTCCAAGATCCATGTGGACGATCATGAGGACAAGCCCGACTGGATGGGCAAGGTCGACTTCAGCGGTCTGAAGCTGAAGCTGATCGCCTCCATCGTGGCCATCTCGGGCATCCAGCTGCTGAAGCAGTTCATGAATATCGCCGCCGTGCCGCAGAGCCAGCTGATGTGGATGGTGATCGTCCACCTGACCTTCGTGCTATCGGGCGTGATGCTGGCGGTCATGGACCTGATCACCGTCAAGGCCCACAAGATGGGCGGCAGGCACTGAGGCAGGCGCGAGCCCACCCCCTTGTGACGGAAGTGTCATGCCTGTATGAGGGTTGGGCCGGGGCAGGGAAACCGCCGCGATGGGATGCCGGTCATCCTGGCGGGGGAAGAAGGCGCGAGGGCGCCGCGCGGGGTTCGTGATCCGGCTGAATCATCCACCCATGGCAGGATCGCCCGATGTCGTCTTCAGCGGAATCTCTCGGCAAGCGTAACAGGCTCGTCATCACCGCCTCGACCCTGGGCACGGTCTTCGAGTGGTACGACTTCTTCATCTATGGCACCTTGGCAGCGCTGCTGGCGCAGCACTTCTTTCCGGGCGAAAGCGGCACCGCCGCTTTCCTGAAGTCGCTCGCCGTATTCGGCGCCGGCTTCCTGGTGCGCCCGCTCGGCGGCATCGTCTTCGGCCACCTGGGCGACTTGATCGGCCGCAAATATACCTTCCTGGTCACCATCACCATGATGGGTGTGGCGACCTTTTCCATCGCCATCATCCCGGACTACGCCACCATCGGCATCTGGGCGCCAATCCTGCTGGTGGCGGCGCGGCTGCTGCAGGGCCTGGCGCTGGGCGGCGAGTATGGCGGCGCGGCGATCTACGTGGCCGAGCATGCGCCGCCCGGCAAGCGCGGCTTCTATACCAGCTTCATCCAGATGTCGGCCGGCGCAGGTTTCCTGCTGTCCATCCTGGTGGTGCTGGTGTCCAAGGGGTTGCTGTCCAAGGAGGTTTTCGACGACTGGGGCTGGCGCATTCCGTTCGCGTTCTCCCTGGTGATCCTGGCGATCTCGCTCTACATCCGCCTCAAGCTGTCGGAAAGCCCGGTCTACGCCGAGATGAAGGCTCAGGGCAAAACCTCCAAGCACCCGCTGAAGGAGGCGTTTTCGTCGTGGCCGCGCGCCCGACTGGTGCTGATCGCCCTGTTCGGCGTCGCCGCCGGCCACACGGTGATCTGGTACACCGCCCAGTTCTCGGTCCTGTACTTCCTGCGCGACACCATGAGGCTCGACGCCAGCCATGCCGAGATGATCATGGCGGCCTCGGTCGCGCTCGGCATGCCGCTGATGATCCTGATGGGCTGGGTGTCCGACAAGGTCGGCCGCAAGAAAGTGCTGCTCGCGGGCTATGGCCTGGCCGTCCTGCTGGTGTTCCCGCTGTTCCACGCGCTGGCGGGCGCCGCCAACCCGGCCATGTCCGAGGCCATGAAGGTGGCGCCCGTCAAGGTCGCGTCGACCGACTGCCCCTACAGCGCCTTCGCCGAGAAGCAGACCGCCGAATGCGCCCGCGCCATGGCGTTCCTCGCCAAACGGGGGATCAGCTACGAGCGGGTAGCGGGGCAGCCGGGCAAGGATGTCGTGATCAGCTTCGGCGGCGTCAATATCGAGGGTTTCGACGAACAGGCCCTCCTGGTCGCCATCACCGCCGTGGGCTATCCGCAAACCGCCGATCCGGCGCGGACCAACTATCCGCTGGTGGTCGCCATCGTGCTGGCGCTGATCTTCCTGTCCGCCATCGCCTATGGCCCGGTGGCGGCGATCCTCACGGAGCTGTTCCCGGCCAAGGTGCGCTACACCTCGCTGTCGGTGCCGTACCATTTCGGCACGGGCTGGTTCGGCGGTCTGCTGCCCTTCGTGTCCCAGTACATCATCGTCTCGACGGGCGACGTCTATGCCGGGCTCTGGTACATGACCGGCGTCGTGGTCGTCGGCTTCCTGGTGGTGCTGTTCTTCCTGCCCGAGACCAGGGACCGCGACATCACGGCGTGAGCGTGGGCGCCGGCGGCTTGCGCATGGGGCTGCGCCGGCCGCTGTACAAATAATAGACGACCAGCCCGATCACGACCCAGACGCCGAACCGGATGATGGTGGTGACCGCCAGGTTGGCGAACAGCACCATGCATCCCAGGATGGCCAGCCCGCAGACCAGCAGCGGCGCCGGACAGCGGAACGGCCGCGGACGGTCGGGCTGGGTGCCGCGCAGGATGATCACCGCCATCGACACGACGATGAAGGCGAGCAGGGTGCCCGCATTCGACAGTTCGGTGATGTCCTCGATGGGAAACACGCCCGCCATGACGGTGATGACGGCGCCGGTCACCAGCGTCACCACGTGCGGCGTGCCGCGCTTGCCGTGAACCTTGGCGAACACCGGCGGCAGCAGACCGTCCCGCGCCATGGCGAAGAAGATGCGGGTCTGGCCGTAGATCATGACCATGATCACCGTCGGCAGGGTGATGATGGCCCCGGCGGCGATCAGGTCACCGGCCGTGTCGTTGCCCAGCGAGCGCATGAGGTATGCCAGCGGCTCGTCACTGTGCATGACCTTCTCGAACGGCAGCGCGCCCACCGAAACGGCGGCGACGATCATGTAGATGACCGTGCAAACCACCAGCGAGCCGATAATGCCGAGCGGCAAGTCGCGGTTGGGGTTGCGGGTTTCCTCGCTGGCGGTCGAGATCGCGTCGAACCCCAGATAGGCGAAGAAGATCAGGCTTGCCGCGGACAGCACGCCGCCGAAGCCATAGGGAAGGAATGGCTCGTAGTTGCGTGCTTCCACATGCGGTGCCGCGAAGACCACGAACAGGGTCAGCGCCGCCAGCTTGATGGCGACCAGCACGGCGTTGACCGTGGCGCTCTCGCGGGTGCCCACCACAAGCAACAGGGTCACCAGCGCGGCGATGAACATGGCCGGCAGGTTGAGGAAGCCGCCGTCGAACCAGCCGCTGCTCAGCACGAGGGGTATGTGCAGCCCGGCGTCGTTCATCCAGCCGGCCACGTAGCCCGACCAGCCGACGGCGACGGCGCTCGCCGCGATGGCATATTCCAGGATCAGGCACCAGCCGACGATCCAGGCCGCGAGCTCGCCCAGGGTCGCATAGGTATAGGTGTAGGCGCTGCCCGCCACCGGGATCATCGACGCCAGTTCGGCGAAGGCCAGCGCCGCCATCGCGCAGACGAAACCGGCGATCACGAAGGACAGGATCAGTCCCGGCCCGGCCCGCTCGGCGCCGATGCCGGTCAGCACGAAGATGCCGGTGCCGACGATGGAGCCGACGCCGATCAGCGTCAGGTGGATCGGACCGAGGCTCCGCTTGAGGGTGCTTTCGCCATTCTGGTCGCCCAGATGCTCGATCGCCTTGACCCGCCACCTGCCTTCAGCCATGCGGACTCCCCTCTCATGGACCCTCGTCCGCAAGACGGTAGCGCAGGCGGTCTCGGGCCACGACGAGTTTCGCGGGGGGCAGAGACTTTTCTGTCCTTTGGAACCGCTCCATCAAAGCGTTGCTGACCCTATGCCCAAGGCCGCAGGCCGCAACCGGGTGATCATCATGGACCCGGCATAGGGCTTTCCGTCGGCGCAAGGACTGGTTTATGATCCGGCCGTCAGACGAAGCCAGCCACGGGAGCCATGTGATGGACGAACCCGCGTCTCCTGCGACCGAGACCCTTGCCCCCGAGAGTCGCAAGCCCAAGCCGCTCACGCCCTTTCAGAGAAGGATATACGCGATCCTTGCGCTGTCGGGCCTGGCGCTGATCGGTCTGACCTTCTACCTGATGGATTCCAACCTGCCCGGCTTCGTCATCGGCGGGATGGCCGGCGGCGGCGGATCGCTGCTGGCGATTGGCGGCATGATGCTGTTCCACCGTCCGGACAGGTAGTCACTCCGCCGCGGCGGTTCCCGGCCTCAGGCCGGCATACGGCCCGGGCGCCGGCACGATCCGCTGGGCATTCCAGCGTCCCCACCGCAGCACCAGCAGGGTGAGCAGTGTCGTCGGCCCGAGGATCTTGATGCCCAGTTCCACCAGCTGGTCGGTATCGGAGAGCGCGCGAGCCTTCTCCATGTACTCCTCGGTGCCCTCCATGCTCCCCCAGAATACGACGATGGCCACGGCCAGCATCACGTAGGAGAAGAACAGCGACACCCGGCTGCGGCGGGGAAACAGCCTGCCGTCCACATTGGTGATGTCGTTGCCCGACATGAGGATGTCCCACAGGATGGCTACGAAGACGATGATGGCGGCCGCGATCACGCCGGACTCGGCGGTGCCGCGGAGCCATTCGTAGACAAAGCCGTCGAGCAGCTGCAGCAGCAGGATGCCGAAATTCGCCAGCAACAGCAGCAGGAGCGGGCGCCGCACGTCCAGCGCCCAGCGCCGCCGCCATGCCCAGGCCAGCACCACGAAGGTGCCGGCGAAGGTGCAGAAGAACAGGTTGGAGCTGAAGCCGCTGGTGAATACCAGGTTGTTGCCGAAGCCCGGCGCCCAGATGAAGCACAGGTAAAGTCCGAGGATGAAGGCGAACAGCAGAGGCGGCATCATCCAGCCGAGCCGTGGTATCCGCCCGCAGCCGCAAAGCAGCGCGCCCGAGGCGATGGTGAGAATGGCGGTGACCAGGAAAAGCAACCTGTCATGGCCGTTGTAGACCAGGAAATAGGTCGGCAGGAAATAGCCCAGCACCGCCAGCGCCAGCAGCGCCCAGGGAAAGCCTATCGGCCACTGTCCCTCGAAGCGGGCGGCGCGCAGCGTCGCCCACAACGCCCCCGCCGCCGCCGCGCCCGGAATCACCGTCAGCAGCACGCCGTCGCCCGCGACCCGCAGCGTCTCCACACCCATGAAGACGGCGGCGGCCATGTTGAGCACGAACAGCGCCGGCAGGCTGTCGCCGACCTTGAGGGTCCGCGTCGAGGCCCGCAGCACCTCGTCGCTGATCTCGGCCCAGTCGGTGCCCGACAGCAGGAACACGAAGATCAGCGGAACGCGGAGCGCGAACAGCAGTTCCGAAAACGACGCCGCATTGATGCCGAACACCATCGCGATGGGCGCGATGCCGATCACGATCAGCAGCACCAGCACCCACATCTTGCGCCGCTCGGGGCTGTAGCGCTGCCGGTAGAGCGCGGGCAATCCCGCCGCCAGCGTGCACCACATGAATACCAACGCCAGGAATATCCAGGCGTCGCCCGGCGAGTCCGTGAAGGTCGGTATGCCGATGAGGAACACCGTCGCCAGCACACCGATCACCAGCACGCGGCCGTACTTGTGGGCGCCGACGATGCCGATGGTGAGCAGGACAAGTCCGGAGAAGACGCACAGATAGGCGACGGCATAGCTGATGATCGGGACGGTCAGGTCGCGCGCCATATGGGCGGTCAGCAGCCCGCCCCCAGCGCCAACCTCGAAACGCGGTCGCACCACATCGACCATGGGCAGGTTCATCTTCGACGTGACGATGGCGAGGGCCCCGGCAATGATCTCGGCGAACACCAGGCCGGTGATCACCCGCAGCCGCGGATCCATGTCGCGGAACCGCATCATCCGGTGGACGATGGGCTGCACGTCCTCCTCCTCGTCCTCGGGCGGCTGCTGGAATCCCTGCAGCGTCGCCGACAGGCGTGAAGCCATTCTGCGCAGACCCCGTATCATCATCCTCGGCCCCTCCGGGAACGGATGCGTCGCCCGTCGATTGAAACGCGATTCGAGAGGCTCGGCAATGGCGCCGCCGCGGAACGCAGCCGCGGTGGTGGCGTTTGCATGACGGTTGCCGATAACGGCCCGTCAAGCTGGCCGGCATGTGCGGTGAGACTGGAATGCGGGATCGGTTTATCATGCGGTGGCGCGCCAAGCCACGGCGCTCGCCCTATTCAGCAAAAGCCTACGGGAAGACTGGCGAACATCACTCAGAAGGCCGACTTACAGAGGAAGGCGAGCTGACCACGCCGCCCGAGAAACGGAGAGACGATATGACGAACTGGAAGACCATTGCCGGAACGGCCGGCATCGCGGGCCTGATGATGGCTATAGCCACCCCGTCCTGGGCCGAGACCCCCGCCGCGCCTCAGCCGAAGGTGAGGCCCGGCAGCGAATGGAGCAAGCCCGCGCCGGCAGGCGGCACCGTGGAACTCAAGGACCAGAAAGGCAATACCGTGGGCACCCTTGTCTTGACGACGGGTGAGTCGGGCATCGCCATGACGGGCAAATTCACCGGCCTGCCGCCTGGCGTGCATGGCTTCCACATCCACGACAAGGGTGTGTGCAAGGGCGACTTCGCCACCGCGGGCGGCCATTTCAATCCGGGCCACACCAAGCACGGCATCCTCGCCGAAACCGGCCGCCACGCCGGTGACCTGCCGAACCTCGATGTGCCTGCCTCCGGCGCGGTCAATGTGGACCTGTTTCTGACCGGCGTGTCGCTGACACCCGGTAGTCCCATCAATCTCCATGACCAGGACGGCGCGTCGTTCGTGGTTCATGCGGGTCCGGACGATTACAAGAGCGATCCGTCGGGCAATTCCGGAGGTCGCATCGCCTGCGGCGTGCTGGAGGTGTCCAAGCCGGCGGCCGCTCCCGCTCCGGCCGAGCCCGCCGCACCGAAATAAGCGTTAGATACGGCACGGCCCCTCCTGCGGGCGGGGCCGTGGCCGCTCAGGACTTGGCCGACGACTTGCGTCCCGAGCCGATCTTCTTGCCGCCGCCGTCATCCTTGTTGACGGTTGCCCAGGACTGACCGTGCCTAGTCTTGCAATTGCCTCAGTTCCGAAAGTCGGACCACCCCGCTCTGGCTGTTGAACGTGATCGTTCTGTCGCCGCCTTGTGCCTGGGATACGCCGGAGATCCGGTGGTCGCCGGTATCGTATACGGTGGAGCGTCCGGCGTCTTCGATCACCAGTCTGCGGGACTCTGGAAACACCGCGTAGCGCAGGTCGTTCTGGGCCCCCGTCGACGAGGGTGATCCGAGGCCTGACGGCCACCACGACGCCGACGATTGCGATGGCGAGCGGTAGCTCACCTCGTTGTCCTGGCGGTCATGGGACGGGGACCGGGGCGCGTTCCTAAGGTGCTCCGCCAGTTCCGACGCGACCGCGTTCAAGGTGGCCTTCATGCGGTCGTTGAACATGTCGCCGACCATGGTCATGCCTGAGGACCATTGCGCCATGCCGCCGAACTCCGGATGGGAAAATTGCGCCATGGTCCCATTGCCTGAGCGGAGCGCTTCGAACACGGTTCGAACCGCCCCTTCGGAGACTCCATTGCGTTCAGCAATCTTCCTCAACAAGCTGCTGTCCTGTTCGCTCATGGTGAACTCCTGGTTCGCGTGGGTTATTTTCAGCATAGATCCCGCTAGCTCGTCATGAGGTCGCCGCCGTTCGGGTGCAGCACCTGGCCGGTCATGTGGCTGGAATCCTCGCAGGCGAGGAACAGGTGGCACGGCGTCACTTCGTTGGGCTCGCCCGGCCGGCCCATGGGCGTGTCGCCGCCGAATTCCGCCACGTGCGTCGCGTCGAAGCTGGCCGGGATCAGCGGCGTCCAGATCGCCCCCCCCCTCGCGGGCGAACAACGCCGAGACGGCGCGTCCGATGCCGCTGTCGCCGCCGGTGATCAGCGCCACCTTGCCTGAGAGGCGCCCCGATCCGGCAAACCGCGGCGCGTAGCGCGGCTTCGGGTGCATTTCCCGTTCGTCGCCGGGCTGGCGTTCCTGATGCTGGGCGGGCTTCGTGCCGGAATGGTCGACCATGGCTGGTTCCTCACGGTGATCTCCTGCGATCAAACCATGAACCGGTGGCTTTGTTCCTCAGGCCGCGGCCAGATAGTGGACGCTGAACAGCGACTTCCGGTCCGTCCAGGTCCGTATCACGCGAAAACCGGCGCTCTCGGCGGCGAGGACGAATTCCGGCACCGAATATTTGTAGGAATTCTCGGTGTGGATGGTTTCGTCGCGGGCCATGGCGATCTGCTTGCCCGCCACCTGGAAACGCTGGTCCGCGGTGGATTGCAGGTGCATCTCGATGCGGCCGTCGGTCTCGTTGTAGAACGCCAGATGGCGGAATTTCTCCAGGTCGATGGTGCCGTCCAGCTCGCGGTTGATCCGCCGCAGCACGTTCAAATTGAACGCAGCGGTCACGCCTTCGTCGTCATTGTAGGCCGGATCCAGGATCTCGCGCCCCTTGCGCAGGTCGACGCCGACCAGGAAGCCGTCGCCCGGCGCCAGCATGGCATGTACGTCGGCGAGGAACTGGCGCGCGCGGCCGCGCTCCATGTTGCCGATGGTCGAACCGGGGAAGAAGGCCAGTTTCTTGCCGCCCCACGACGCTTCGGGAGGCAGTTCCACCGGGGCGCTGAAATCGGCGACGATCCCGCCCACCGTGAGATCGGTGTAGTCGCGGGACAGGTCTTCGATGGCGGGCTCCAGCGCGGCGCGGCTGATGTCGATGGCCACATAGGCGCAGGGGCTCGGCAGCGCGTCGAGCAGCCGCCTGATCTTGGCGTCCGAGCCGCTGCCGAACTCGATTACCGTGACATCGCTACCGGCAATGTCGGCGATGTCCGGGCCGATGTCCGAGAGCAGCTTCAGCTCGGTGCGGGTGACGTAATATTCCGGCGTCCGGCAGATTCGCTCGAACAGGTCCGAGCCGCGCGCATCGTAGAAATATTTCGGCGGGATCTGCTTCTGTGGCTTCGACAGACCTTCCAGCACGTCGGCAGCGAAGTCGTCCTTCGGCGGATGACGGTCGAGCAGGAAGGCGGGGCCCGGGGCGGGCGACGGATGTGCCGCCTGGTCGGGAGCGGCGACGTCGAAAGCGGTCTTGTCCATGATCATTCGTCCTTTGCCAGCCGGAGTCCCGAGAACTGCCAGCGGGCGTCGGGAGGGAAGAAATTGCGGTAGGTGGCGCGCACATGGCCTGCCGGTGTCGCGCAACTGCCGCCGCGCAGCACCATCTGGTTGCTCATGAACTTGCCGTTGTATTCGCCGATGGCGCCTTCGGCCGCCTTGTAGCGCGGATAGGGCGCGTAGGCGCTCATGGTCCATTCCCACACGTCGCCGAACATCTGGCGCAGGCCGTCGCCGCCATCGGCGGCACGGGGTTCGAGGTTGGACGGGTCCAGGCCGTTGCCGTCGACGGCCAGGCCGCGCGCCGCCGTTTCCCATTCCGCCTCGGTCGGTAGCCGGTATCCGGCCCATGTGGCGTAGGCCGCGGCCTCGTAGTAGCTGACGTGGCACACGGGCTCGGCCGGATCGACCGTCTCCCGGCCATGCAGCGTGTAGCGCGTCCAGGCGCCGTCACGTTGTTCCCAGTAGAGCGGCGCGTGCCAGCCGCGTTCGCCGACGATGGTCCAGCCTTCCGCCAGCCACAGCGCCGGATCGCGGTAGCCGCCCGCCTCCATGAACGCCAGGTATTCGCCGTTGGTCACCGGCCGCGACGCCAGCGCGAACGGCTCCAGATGATGGCGGTGGCGCGGCCCCTCGTTGTCGAAGCAGAAGCCGTTGCCGTCATGGCCGATCTCGCGCAGGCCGCCCGCGAAGGGCTGCCAGGCCAGCGCAGGCAGGTCGGCGCTCCCGCGCGGCCGCACGCCATAGGGCGCCGTGTCCAATGGGTTGAGCGACAGTGCGTGCTTGATGTCGGTGACCAGCAGCTCCTGGTGCTGCTGTTCGTGGTTCAGCCCTAACGCGACCAGAGGCGCGAGCGACGGGTCGAGCCGCTCGAGCAGTGACGCCATGGCGGTGTCCACATGGGCCCGATAATCCAGGACCTCGTCGACGGTGGGGCGAGACAGCAGCCCCCGTTGCGGCCGGGGGAACGGCGATCCGATCTGCTGGTAATAGGAATTGAACAGGCGATCGTAGGCGTCGTTCAGCGGCCGGTAGCCCGGCAGATAGGGCTTCAGCAGGAAGGTCTCGAAAAACCAGGTGGTGTGCGCCAGGTGCCATTTGGTCGGGCTGGTGTCTGGCATGCTCTGGATCACCTGATCCTCTGCCGCCAGCGGCGCAGCGAGCGCAATGGTGATACCCCTTACGCGCGCGTAGGCGTCGCGCGGGGGTTCACGCACTGGATGAAGGGTCAGCTTGTTTGCTGACGCCGTCGGCGACTGGACGGTCACGGCAGTTCCCCTGCTGTCCGAAACCAGCGCGGGCTCCGGTACGAGATCGATGAAACGTCTTGAGGCCGCCACAGGTTCCCCCCGATAACGGCCATACTTGCCCCTACTTCTTGCCTCATATGGACGCCGCCGCCCCCGGAACAAGGGCCGGGCGGCGTCGTTCTCGCTGGCAGCCGCCGGCGTACCGTTCGAGGGAGGGGCATCATCGAGGAATCCGCGGACATTCCGGCGACGCACGGCGGCGTACGAGGGCGGCCGGTCTACATCGTCGATGGCGCCCGCACGCCGTTCCTGAAGGCGCGCGGCAGGCCCGGGCCGTTCACGCCCGTCGACCTTGCCGTGCAGTGCGGCCACTCGCTGCTCTACCGGCAGGACATGCCGCGCGACGCCTTCGACCGTGTGATCCTGGGCTGCGTCAACGTCATCGCCGACGAGATGAACCCGGCGCGGGTCGCGGCGCTCCGGCTGGGCATGGGCGCGGCGACGGTCGCCTACACCATGCAGATCAACTGCGGCTCCGGCATGCAATCGATCGATACCGCGTTTCGCACCATCCAGGCCGGGCAGGCGGATCTGATCCTGGCGGGCGGTGCCGAATCCCTCAGCCATGCGCCGCTGGTCTTCCGGCGCGACGCGGCCGCCTGGTTCGGCGGCCTGATGTCGGCGCGCGGAATGGGCGCCAAGGTTAAGGCGGTGGCCGGGTTCCGGCCCCGGTTCCTGAAGCCGGTCATCGGGCTGGAGCGCGGCCTGACCGACCCGGTGGTCGCGCTCAACATGGGCCAGACCGCCGAAATCATCGCCCATCTGTTCCAGGTGTCGCGCGATGCCTCCGACGCCTATGCCGCCGAGAGCCACCGCCGGCTGGCGCTCGCCCAGAACAGCGGCTGGCTGGAAGATGAGATCGAGCCGGCCATGGCGCGAGACGGCGCCGTGTTCGCGGCCGATGACGGCGTCCGGCCCGACAGCACCCTTGAAAAGCTCGCGGCCTTGAGGCCGGTGTTCGAGTCGCCCTGGGGCAAGGTGACGGCGGCCAATGCATCGCAGATATCCGACGGTGCGTCCTGGGTGATACTGGCGTCCGAGGAGGCGCTGGAAAAGCATCGCTTGAAGCCCCGCGCCGTGATCCTCGACAGCGAGTGGTCTGCGCTCGATCCATCGATCATGGGCCTGGGGCCGACCCTGTGCGCGACCAAAATCCTGAAGCGGCATGACATGGGCATGGCCGACATCGACCTGTGGGAGCTCAACGAGGCGTTCGCCGCCCAGGTGCTGTCCTGCCTCGCCGCGTGGAACGACACCGACTACTGCGAGACCGTGCTCGGCCTCGACGGCAAGCTGGGCCGGATCGAGCGCGACCGGCTCAATCCGGACGGCGGCGCCATCAGCCTCGGCCATCCCGTCGGCGCCAGCGGCAACCGGATCGTGCTGCATCTGGTGAATGCGCTGCACCGGATGGACCTGCACCGCGGCATCGCCACCGAATGCATCGGCGGCGGCCAGGGCGGCGCCATGATGATCGAGAGGATCTGACCATGCGCCCCCTATCGAGGAACGTTCTGGCGGCGCTCGAGCCCCGCGAACTGGAGCTGGGGCTCGACATGGGCTCCAGCCACATGCTGCGCCACTGGCGCTACGGCCGCGACGGGCAGGGCGTCGCCTGGCTGCTGTTCGACAGGATGGGTGCGTCGGTCAACACCATCGACGAGGAGGTGCTGAACGAACTGGCGGACGTGCTGCGGCTGCTGCTGCCCGAAAATCCTGCCGGAATCGTCATCCGCTCGGCCAAGCGCGCCGGGTTCTGCGCCGGTGCCGATGTCAGCCGGTTCGCCGGCCAGATCGACCCGAACGAGGCCGAACGGGTGCTGCTTCAGGGCCATATGGTGCTCGACGCGATCTCCGAACTGGCCATCCCGACGGTCGCCGTCATCCACGGTCACTGCCTTGGTGGAGGGCTCGAGCTGGCGCTTGCCTGCCGAACCCGCATCGCCGTGGATGGATCCAAGTTCGGCTTTCCCGAGGTACTGCTCGGCCTGCATCCCGGTCTCGGCGGCACGGTGCGATCGGTGGGCCTGATCTCCCCGGTCGAAGCCATGACCATGATGCTGACCGGCAAGACAGTCGACACGACTCGCGCCAGGGCCATCGGGCTGGTCGACGTGGTGACACAGGAGCGGCACGTGGCGGCGGCCATCCGCGACGCCGTTGCTGGCCGGATCAGGCCGCCGGCGGCCACCTTGCGCGCCAGGATCGAGCGGCTGCCGGCGCTGCGCGGGCTGCTTGCCAACCGGATGCGGGCACAAGCGCGCAAGCGCGCGCCGGAGGCGCACTATTCCGCGCCCTACGCGCTGATCGACCTGTGGGAGAAGTTCTCCGACCGGCCGGGCGCCATGCGCAACGAGGAGCTTCGGAGCTTCGCCGCGCTGCTCGCGAGCCGCACGGCACAGAACCTGATCAGGGTGTTCTACCTGCGCGAGAATCTTCGCAAGATGGGCGAGGCCGGCAAGCCGATGACCCATGTCCACGTGGTCGGCGCGGGCGCCATGGGCGGCGACATCGCCGCATGGTGCGCCCTGAAGGGCCTGCGGGTGACCCTGTCGGACCAGAAGCCCGAGGCCATCGGTGGCGCGATCCGGCGGGCCGAGGCGCTGTACCGCAAGCGCCACATGAAGGACGTCGAAGTCCGCGACGCGCTCGACCGGCTGGTCGCCGACCCGCGTGGTCACGGCGTCGCCCAGGCCGATCTGGTGATCGAGGCGGTGCCCGAGAACCTCGCGCTGAAGAAGGCGCTCTACGAGACCATCGAGCCGCGCATGAAGCCGTCGGCATTGCTGGCCACCAACACCTCCAGCATCTCGCTGCGGGATCTGGGCGAGGATCTGCGCAATCCTGGCCGGCTGGTGGGCCTGCACTTCTTCAACCCGGTGCCGCGGATGGAGCTGGTGGAAGTGGTCGCCCACGAGGACATCTTCGACGTCACCTTCAGCCGCGCCCGCGCCTTCGTGCGCCAGATCGACAAGCTGCCCGCGCCGGTTGCCAGTGAGCCCGGCTTCCTGGTGAACCGGGCGCTCATGCCCTACATGGCCGAGGCGCTCGCCATGCTGGCGGAAGGCATCGCCGCGCCGACCATCGACGCGGCGGCCGAAGCCTTCGGCATGCCGGTGGGCCCGGTGGAACTGGCTGACCGGGTCGGCCTCGACATCTGCCTCGCCGTCGCCGACCTGCTGGCCAGGAAGCAGGCCACGCCGCCGACACCGGGCCTGGAAAAGCTGCGCGGAAAGGTGGCGCGCGGCGAACTCGGCATGAAGACGGGAAAGGGCTTCTACGGCTGGAACGGCGACACGCCGCGCAAGGGCCGCGCCGGCGATCCGCCGGCCGATGCGGCCGATCGGCTGATCCTGCCGATGCTCAATGCCTGCGTCGCGTGCCTGCGCGAAGGCGTGGTGGCCGAGGAAAGCACGGTCGATGCCGCCATGATCTTCGGCGCAGGATTCGCCCCCTTCACCGGCGGGCCCATGCATTACGCGCGCACCCAGGGCGTCGAGGACATCGTCCGCAAGCTGATGGAACTGGTCCGCCGCCACGGTCCGCGCTTCGAACCGGACGAGGGATGGATGTCGCTGAATTCCTGATCGCCGGAACCATGCCGCGCGCCCTCGCGTTTACGACCCATGAACCAGGAACCGATAAACCTCAATCTGCACCCAGAACACCCTCCCGTTCTCACCGGGCAGGAAGCGCGCGGCGGCAAGCTTTATGAGCGGACCAGCGGCAGGCGCTGGATGGCGCTGTTCTTCCTGTTTGCGCTCGTCACGGCGTTGGCGCTGATCATCTACTTTGTCGGCGGCAGCGGGGCCCCGCCCGTTCGGGGCTAGGACGACTTTTCCGTATCGGCGTCCGGATGGATGGATTAGCTATCGCCCCAGCTATGGGGTGACGGCATGCGCCGGTTCGGCGGAACACTGCTGCTGATGATCGCGATGGTGACGGTGTCGGCCAATCTCCGGCCGGCGATCAGTTCCGTGCCGCCGCTGCTCGATACCATCCGCGCCGCCCTCGGCCTCAGCCACGCCGCCGCCGGCCTGATCACCACCATTCCCGTGCTGCTGATGGGCATCGTTCCCGCGTTCGCCGCCATGCTGGCCGCGCGCCAGGGCAGCGAGCGCCTGGTGCTGGCGGCCATCCTGCTCGTGGGCGTGGGCACGCTGGCGCGGCTGGTGGAGATGTCCGCCTTCATCTACCTGTCGTCGGCCCTGTGCGGCATCGGCATCGCCGCCGCGCAGACCCTGATGCCCGACATCGCCAAGCGGCGGTTCGGTGACAAGGCGGCGCTGGTGATGGCCATCCAGGCCTGCGCCATGACGGCGGGCGCCGGCCTTGCGGCGGTGCTGACGCCGGGCCTTTCGGCGTCGTGGTCCGTGGCGCTCGCCTGGTGGGCGGCGCCGGCCTTCATTGGCGGGGCGCTGTGGCTTGCCGTGGTCGGTGCGCGGAAGCAGCCGGGCGACGCGACGGGGCCACGGTTCGGCTTCCCCCTGCGCCGACTGATGGCCTGGCGCATCACCCTGTTCTCCGCCCTGTCGTCGGCCATGTTCTACACCACGCTGACCTGGATTCCGCCGACCTACGCCGAGGCCGGCTGGTCGAGCGGCGAGACCGGCGGTCTGCTGCTGGTGCTGTCTGTCGCCCAGATGGCGGCGTCTCTGGGCGTGACATGGTTCGCGCGCCACGCCGGCGACCGGCGCTGGCTGGTGATCGGTTCGGTGGCGCTCGGCGCGGTCGGCTGCGCCGGGCTGGCGGCCGCGCCGCTTGCCGCGCCATGGGCGTGGATGGTGTGCGTCGGGCTGTCGACCGGGGCCATGTTCCCGCTGTCGCTGATGCTGCCGGTGGACTACGAGGACTGGCCCGACGCGCTGCGCCGGCTGTCCGCCATGAGCCTGACCGGCGGCTACGTGCTGGCGGCGGCCGGGCCGGTGCTGTTCGGCTGGCTGCGCGAGGGCACCGGCGGCTACGCGGTGTCCTACCTGATCCTGGCTGGCGCGGCGGTCGCCGCCGGCCTGATGTGCTTTGGCTTCAAGCCGCGCGGCCGGGATTTATAACAAGCGTCTTGTAGAAACCATTTCACCTGTCCAGACTGCGTCCTCCATGAGTCGGAACGGGGATGGATGATGAAGGACTATGATGTTGTCGTGCTCGGCACGGGCGCGGCCGGCTTCACGGCGGCCATCGCCGCCCACGAGCAGGGCGCGCGCGTGGCGATCTTCGAGAAATGGGACAAGGTCGGCGGCACCTCCGCGTGGTCGGGCGGCCAGGTCTGGATCCCCAACAACCGGCAGATGCGCGAACTGGGCAAGGACGACAGCTACGACCAGGCGGTCACCTATCTGATGTCCATGTCGAACGGTCTGATCGACCAGGACCTGGCCGAGGCCTTCGTCGAGGCCGGTCCGAAGATGGTCGAGTTCATCGAGGGGGTGTCGCCGGTCAAGTTCCAGTGCGTCCCCGATTTCCCCGACTATCACCCCGAACAGCCAGGCGGCAAGCCGGGCGGCGGCCGCACCCTGGAGTGCCCGCCGTTTTCGTTCTACGAGCTGGGCGACTGGCGCGACAAGGTCACCATTTCTCCCTACTGGCCCAACATGCACGTGACCGTGGGCGAGACGACGCTATGCCAGGCGGTGCCTCAGGACCTGCCTGAGGAAGTCAAGAAGTCGCGCAAGCAGAACGACGAGCGCGGCCTCGGCCAGGCGCTCATCGCGCGGCTGCTGCGCGGCTGCCTCGACCGCGGCATCGAGCCGCAGGTCAACTGCCGCGCCGTCGAGCTGGTGATGAAGGACGGCGGCGTTGCCGGCCTGATCCTGGAAGGGCCTGACGGTCGCTTCGAGGTCTCCACCCGCAACGTGGTGCTGGCGACCGGCGGGTTCGACTGGAACGAAGACTTTAAGACCGCCTTCCTGCGGGGGCCGCTGGACACCAGCGTGGCGGTGCCGACCAATACCGGCGACGGCCTGAAGATGGCCATGAAGGTCGGCGCGTCGCTCGGCAACATGCGCGAGGCGTGGTGGATGCCCATCGTCGAAGGCCCGGTCAACTCGGCGGGCAAGGTGCTGTTCACCTCCGAGCGCACCTTCCCCGGCTCGATCATGGTCAACCGGCAGGGCAAGCGCTTCACCAACGAGGCCGCCAATTACAACGCTTTCGGCGCGGCGTTCCACGAGCAGGATCCGATAAGCTGCTCTTACGTCAACCGGCCTGCCTGGGTGCTGTTCAACCAGAACTTCTACGACAAGTGGGGCTTCGCGCAGGGCCGGGGCTCCATTCCGGCCGGCGGCCGCGCGCCCGACTGGATCACCTCGGGCGAGACCCTGGACGAGCTGGCGGCCAAGCTGGGGATTCCCGAAGGCGCGCTGGGCGCCACGGTCGAGCGCTGGAACGCCAACGTGGCCAAGGGCTCCGATCCGGATTTCCGCCGCGGCGAAAGCTGGTACGACCGCTGGTGGGGCGATCCCTGGAACAAGGGCAAGCCCGAAGCCACGCTCGGCCCCATCGAGGGCGGCCCGTACTACGCCGTCGAGGTCAAGAGCGGCGCCATCGGCACCAAGGGCGGGCCCAAGACCGACACGGTCGCCCGCGTGCTCGACCTGGACAAGAAGCCGATCCCCGGCCTCTACGCGGCCGGCAACGTCATGGCGTCGCCCATGGGCATGACCTACGGCGGCGGCGGCGGCACGCTCGGCCCGGGCATGGTGTTCGGCTGGCTGGCGGGCATGGACGCGGGGATGCGCAAGAACGCTTAGAGCTTCACCCGCCTCAACCTCAACGCGTTGCCGATCACGCTGACCGACGACAGCGACATGGCGGCGGCCGCGAAGATCGGCGTCAGCACGATGCCGAAATGCGGGTACAGCACGCCTGCCGCGATCGGTACGCCGACAGCGTTGTAGACGAAGGCCAGGAAGAGGTTCTGGCGGATGTTGCGCATGGTCGCCCGGCTCAGGCGGCGGGCGCGCAGGATGCCGGACAGGTCGCCCTGCAGCAGGGTGATGCCGGCGCTTTCCATGGCCACGTCGGTGCCCGATCCCATGGCGATGCCCACGTCGGCGGCGGCGAGCGCCGGGGCGTCGTTGACGCCGTCGCCGGCCATGGCGACGACGCGGCCTTCGCGCTTCAGCCTTTCGACCAGCGCCTGCTTGTCCGCCGGCAGCACCTCGGCGTGTACCTCGTCGATGCCCAGGCCGTCCGCCACCGCCTGCGCGGTGGTCAGATTGTCGCCGGTCAGCATGACGATGCGCACCTTCTGCCGGTGCAGTTCCTCGACCACGGCCCTGGCGTTGCGCTTGACCCGGTCGGCGAGGGCGATCACGCCGCCGATGCGACCGTCGATGGCGACGAACACGGCGGTCGCGCCGTGGTCGCGCAGCCGGTCGGCCTGGTGGGCCAGGCCCGATGTCACCACGCCCTGTTCCTCCAGAAACGCCGCGTTGCCGATCGCAAGCGTCTTGCCCTCGACCGTTCCCAGCGCGCCCTTGCCAGCCGGGCTGTGGAACCCGGTGACCGGCGGAATGGCCAGCTTGCGTTCCTCGGCGGCGCGGACGATGGCGCGGGCCAGCGGATGCTCGCTGGCGCGCTCCAGCCCGGCGGCCAGGCGCAGCAATTCATTCTCGTCGACACCGCCCGCCGGAACCACGGCGGTCACGCCGGGGCGGCCTTCGGTGAGGGTGCCGGTCTTGTCGACAACGACCGTGTCGACCTTTCCCATGCGCTCCAGCGCCTCGGCGTCGCGCACCAGCACGCTCGCCTGCGCGCCGCGGCCGATGCCGACCATGATCGACATCGGTGTGGCCAGCCCCAGCGCGCAGGGACAGGCGATGATCAGCACGGTGACGGCGGCGACGAGGCCGTGCGGGACTCTCGGGTCCGGCCCCCAGACCGACCAGGCGGCGAAGGCCGCGAGCGCCACGCCGATCACCGCCGGGACGAACCAAGCGGCGACGGCATCGGCCAGCCGCTGCACCGGCGCCCGGCTGCGCTGGGCGGTCGCCACCATGTCGACGATGCGCCCGAGCACGGTGTCCTCGCCGACGCCCTCGGCGGTCACGGTGATCGCGCCGCTCTGGTTGACCGTGCCGCCGATCACCCTGTCGCCCGTTTCCTTGGTGACGGGCAGGGATTCGCCGGTAACCATGGATTCGTCGACCGCCGAGCGGCCCTCGGTGACGACGCCGTCGACCGCCACCTTTTCGCCGGGCCGCACGCGGATGCTGTCGCCCCTGGCGATCTCGGCGATTGCGACCTCTTCCTCTGCGCCGTCATGCAGCAGGCGCCGTGCGGTGCGTGGCGACAGGCCGAGCAGGGCGCGGATCGCGCCCGAGGTGCGCTCGCGGGCGCGCAACTCCAGCACCTGGCCGATCAGCACCAGCACGGTGATGACGGCGGCGGCCTCGAAATAGAGCGATACCGATCCTTCATGGTCGCGGAACGTCGCCGGGAAGATATCGGGGAAGACCAGCGCCACGGTGCTGTAGAGCCACGCCACCAGCGTGCCCAGCGCGACCAGCGTGAACATGTTGAGGTGCCGGCCGACGACCGAGCGCCAGCCGCGCACGATGAACGGCCAGCCCGACCACAACACCACCGGCGTCGCCAGGGCGAACTGGATCCAGCCCGAGGTCGGCATGGCGACGAGGCCGTGCCAACCGAGCAGGTGCCCGCCCATCTCCATGCTGAACAGCGGCAGGGTCAGCACCACGCCCAGCCAGAACCGGCGGGCCATGTAGGACATTTCCCTGCTGCGCGGCGTGTGCGCCGTGGGCACCATGGGCTCCAGCGCCATGCCGCAGATCGGGCAATCGCCAGGGCCGTCCTGGTGGATCTCGGGATGCATGGGGCAGGTGTAGACCGCGTGCTCGTCCGCCGGTTCGGGCGGCGGCGCGGGCGACAGGAATTTCGCGGGATCAGCCTCGAACCTGGTCTTGCAGCCCGCCGAGCAGAAATGGAACGTCGCGCCGCCATGGACGGCCGAATGCTTCGCGGTCGCCGGATCGACGGTCATGCCGCACACCGGATCCCTTACGGCATGAACCATGGCCTCGGCATCATGCGCGCTGTGGCTGCAGTGGTCGTTGTGGATATGACCTTCGCTCAGCATGGTAACCCGTTCCTGCCCTGTTGCCGCTTATCTATACCCCATGGGGGTATAGTACAAGGGACGCGCGGCGTGCCCGGTCGTTACCGGACCCCGCATGATATAGGGGACGAAGCAGGCGTTGTCGCGGCGGCGAGCCGTTTGCGGCCTAGATGGCGCGTATGGTCACCTTCCGCCGGACCGGTAACCGGGTGCACTTACTTGTCGATCAGCAACCTGACCGCGATGGCGGCCGCTGCCGTGCGGTTTTCCACGCCAAGCTTGGAGTAGATCTGCTCCAGGTGCTTGTTCACCGTCCTCGGGCTGCACTGCAGGATTTCGGCGATGTCGCGGTTCGACTTGCCCTGCGCGGTCCACAGCAGCACCTCGGCCTCGCGGGCGGTCAGCTCCAGCTTCTGCTTGAGGAGCGTATGGTCGTTGGCGGCGGTGCCGTCGCTCAGGTGCAGCAGGAACTCGCCAGGACCGGCCTCGCCGAGCCACGAGGCCAGCACATTGGCGCCGCCCGCCGACACGATCACCCGGTCGCTGGCGCGCTGGGCGACCAGCTCGGCAAGGCGCGGCTTCACCGTGCCGGTCCACGACGCGGCCTCGGTGTTGAACACGCCCAGCACCCGCTTCAGCAGATTGGCCGCCTGCGGCGTGCTCCACAGCACCTCGCCGCGCCGGTTCACGGCCAGCAGGGTGCGGCCGGCAACGTCGAGGGCGATGCGTGCGCTCTGGGCCATGCGGGAATTCGCCAGGTGCACCCGGATGCGCGCCAGCATCTCGAACGGCGCCACCGGTTTGGTGACGTAGTCGACGCCGCCCGCTTCGAGGCCCATCACCACGTGCTCGGTGTCGGTCAGGCCGGTCATGAAGATCACCGGCACATGGGCGGTATCCTTGTTCTGCTTGATCCGGCGGCAGGTCTCGAAGCCGTCCATCTCGGGCATCACCGCGTCCATCAGGATCACGTCGGGCTTCACCCGCTCGATCAGCGACAGCGCCGCGCCGCCGCTGCGGGCGATCCGGCCTCCGACTGGCCGCTGTTCGCGGAAAAGGCCCGCGAGCTGCTGGCCGAGCAGAAGGTGGCGGCGGTGTTCGGCTGCTGGACCTCGGTCTCGCGCAAGTCGGTGCTGCCGGTGTTCGAGGAGCTGAACGGCATCCTGTTCTATCCGGTGCAGTACGAAGGCGAGGAATCCTCGCGCAACGTGTTCTACACCGGCGCCGCGCCGAACCAGCAGGCGATCCCGGCCGTCGACTACCTGATGAAGGAAGAGGGCGTTAAGCGCTGGGTGCTGGCGGGCACCGACTACGTCTACCCGCGCACCACCAACAAGATCCTCGAGGCCTACCTGAAGTCGAAGGGCGTTGCGGCTGCCGACATCATGATCAACTACACGCCGTTCGGTCATGCCGACTGGCAGAACATCGTCGCCGATATCAAGAAGTTTGGCTCGGCGGGCAAGAAGACCGCCGTGGTGTCGACCATCAACGGCGACGCCAACGTGCCGTTCTACAAGGAACTCGGCAACCAGGGCATCAAGGCCCAGGACATCCCGGTGGTCGCGTTCTCGGTCGGCGAGGAAGAACTGGCAGGCCTCGACACCAAGCCTCTGGTCGGCCACCTGGCTGCCTGGAACTACTTCATGTCGGAAAAGGGTGCGGTCAATGCCGACTTCATCAAGAAGTGGCAGACCTTCATCAAGAATCCGAAGCGCGTGACCAACGACCCGATGGAAGCGCACTACATCGGCTTCAACATGTGGATCCAGGCCGTGAAGAAGGCAGGCACCACCGATCCGGACAAGGTGATCGACGCCATGGTCGGCATCTCGGTCCCCAACCTGACCGGCGGCTATTCGGCCATGCTGCCGAACCACCACATCACCAAGCCGGTGCTGATCGGCGAAATCCAGGCCAACGGCCAGATCCAGACCGTGCAGAAGACGCCCGGCCTGATCGTGGGCGACGAGTGGTCCGACTATCTGCCCGACTCCAAGGACCTGATCTCCGATTGGCGCGCGCCGCTGTCGTGCGGCAACTACAACGTCAAGACCGGCAAGTGCGGCGGCAAGTCCAAGTAGCCGTGCTCTCCAATCCATAAGTCCTTTGCCAGGGAGTGGGCGGGCGGCGTGTTCGCGAGAACCGTCGCCTTCCCCTCCCGAGCAATTTTGTGCAACGCAATAAAAATTGCTGCAATGCAAACAAACAGCGTTACACTCGGAAGACAAGAGGGGGAGTCGTCGCCATGCGATTTCTGATCTGCCTGATCGCCGCAGTCTTTCTGACGACCGCCGCCGGACCCGTCCGGCCCGCGAGCGCCCAGGAAGGCGATCTCCAAAGTGCCGTGAGCGGCTTTGCCGCCGGCGACTATGACGCCACCGTCGAAGCCATCAAGGCAGTCTCCGCCACCAAGAGCGAGCGCGCGCTCGTGATCCTCCAGGCGCTGCAGACCGGCAACCTCCAGATCGTCACCGATTCGAGCGCCGTGGTCATCACCACGCCGGCAGGCGACGAGGGCTTCAAGGCGACCGACGCCGCCACCGGCGCCGATGCCGGCACGGTGGCGACCGACGCGATCGAAGAAGTGCGCATCAACAACCGCGTGCGGCGCGAGTTGGCCTCGGCGATTGGAACGTTGACCCTGTTCAGCAAGAGCGACTCGCTGCGTATGCAGGCCGCCGACAGCGTGTTCACCAGCCGCGACCCGGAAATGGCCGAGCTTCTCGGCGAGGCCATCGCCGGGGAGAAGGATGCGGACGTCAAGCGGGCCATGCTGCAGGCGCAGGCCGCCATCACCCTGGCCGGCGACGCCAGCGACGAGGACAAGATCAAGGCCATCGAGCTGGTGACGGAGCGGGGCAACCAGGACGCGCTGACCCTGCTCACCACCGTGGCCGGCACATCCGAGGGCGAGCTGAAGGCCGCCGCCGCCAAGGGCGTTGCTTCGCTGCAGGCCCGGCTGGACATGCTCGGCTGGGTGCAGAACGTCTGGTACGGCGTCTCGCTCGGATCGGTGCTGCTCCTCGCCGCCATCGGTCTGGCCATCACCTTCGGCGTCATGGGCGTCATCAACATGGCCCATGGCGAGCTGGTGATGCTGGGCGCCTACACCACCTTCATGGTCCAGCAGGTGTTCCGCGCCAGCTTTCCGGAGGCCTTCGACTATTCCTTGTTCGTGGCCTTGCCGGCCGCCTTCCTGGTGGCTGCGGCCGTCGGCATCGCCATCGAACGCGGCGTCATCCGCTTCCTCTATGGCCGGCCGCTCGAGACCCTGCTCGCGACCTGGGGCATCAGCCTGATCCTGCAGCAGGCGATCCGCACCATCTTCGGCCCCTCCAACGTGGAAGTGGGCGCGCCGTCGTGGATGAGCGGCACGGTGGAGATCACCGCCGGCCTGCCGTTCACGCTGGGCCGCATCTGGATCGTGGTGTTCGCCATGGCGGTGTTCGCGGTCCTGACCGTGGTCATCAAGAAGACCAGCTTTGGCCTGCAGATGCGCGCGGTGACCCAGAACCGGCGCATGGCCAACTCGGTCGGCATCCGCTCCAACTGGGTCGACGCCATGACCTTCGGCCTGGGCTCGGGCGTGGCCGGCATCGCGGGCGTGGCGCTTAGCCAGATCAGCAATGTCAGCCCGAACCTGGGTCAGTCCTTCATCATCGACTCGTTCCTGGTGGTGGTGTTCGGCGGCGTGGGCAATCTCTGGGGCACGCTGGTCGGCGCGCTGACCCTGGGCGTCGCCAACAAGTTCCTCGAGCCCATGGCCGGCGCCGTTCTCGCCAAGATCTTCATCCTGATCGCGGTGATCCTGTTCATCCAGCGCAAGCCGCGCGGGCTGTTCGCCCAGCGCGGCCGAGCGGTCGAGTAGGGAGCCGATCATGACCGGACCGATCACCTCCCGCCTGCTGCTGCTCGACAAGCCCAGCCGCATCTTCCTCATGGTCGTGCTCGCGGCGACCGTCGCCGTGCCGCTGCTCAACCTGCTGACGCCGGCGGATTCGTTCATCCATGTGCCGACCTATGTGGTCAGCCTGCTGGGCAAGTACCTGTCCTTCGCCATCCTGGCGCTGTCGGTCGACCTGATCTGGGGCTTCTGCGGCATCCTCAGCCTGGGCCACGGCGCGTTCTTCGCGCTGGGTGGTTACGCCATGGGCATGTACCTGATGCGCCAGATCGGCGACCGGGGCGTCTATGCCAACCCGCTGCTGCCGGACTTCATGGTGTTCCTGAACTGGAAGGAGCTGCCCTGGTACTGGCACGGCTTCGACAGCTTCCCGTTCGCCATGCTGATGGTGATCCTGGCACCCGGAATCCTGGGCTTCGTGTTCGGCTGGTTCGCCTTCCGCTCGCGCGTCACCGGCGTCTACCTGTCGATCATCAGCCAGGCCATGACCTTTGCCCTGCTGCTCGCCTTCTTCCGCAACGACATGGGATTTGGCGGCAACAACGGCCTGACCGACTTCAAGGACATCCTCGGCTTCAACCTGCAGGCCGACGGCACCCGCGCGGCGCTGTTCGTCGCAACGGGTATCGCGCTGATGCTGGCCTTCGTGGCCTGCCGCTTCATCGTCACGTCCAAGCTCGGCCGTGTGCTGGTGGGCGTGCGCGACGCCGAAAGCCGGGTGCGGTTCCTCGGCTACCGGGTCGAGCACTACAAGCTGTTCGTGTTCACCATCTCGGCGGTGATGGCCGGCATCGCCGGCGCGCTCTACGTGCCGCAGGTCGGCATCATCAATCCCAGCGAATTCTCGCCTGCCAACTCCATCGAGATCGTCATCTGGGTGGCGCTCGGAGGCCGCGGCACGCTGTACGGCGCGGCGCTGGGCGCGGTGCTGGTGAACTTCGCCAAGACCTTCTTCACCGGCGCGATCCCCGACGTCTGGCTGTTTGCCTTGGGCGCCCTGTTCGTGCTGACCACCCTGTTCCTGCCCAAGGGCGTGGTTGGCGGCCTTTCCAAGCTGGGACTGCTGAAGCGGTCGAAGCCACCTGAAAAGTCATTGGAACCACCGCCGCTGGCCGAACCGAAAGTGGAGGCGCAGCCATGAACGAGACCGCGCCCGATATCATCGACGTCATCGAGGCCAGCAAGCCGGCGCTCTACCTGGACGCCGTCTCGGTCAGCTTCGACGGCTTCAAGGCGCTCAACAATTTATCGCTGGTCATCGACGTGGGCGAGATGCGCGCGGTCATCGGCCCCAATGGTGCCGGCAAGACCACCATGATGGACGTGATCACCGGCAAGACCCGGCCGGACACCGGCCAGGTCGCGTTCCACGGCGACACCGACCTGACGAAGCTCGACGAGGCGCAGATCGCGAACCTGGGGATCGGCCGCAAGTTCCAGAAGCCGTCGGTATTCGAAAGCCACACGGTCTGGAACAACCTGGAACTGGCGATGAAGGCCAAGCGTGGGCCGTTCGCCACCCTGTTCGCCCGCACTTCTTCGGAGGAGGAGGACAGGATCGACGCCATGCTGAAGCTGGTCGGCGTTTCCGACCGGCGCGCCGAGCTGGCGGGCGCGCTCAGCCACGGCCAGAAGCAATGGCTGGAGATCGGCATGCTGCTGATGCAGGAGCCGAGCCTGCTGCTGGTCGACGAGCCGGTCGCCGGCATGACCGACGCCGAGACCGAGCAGACGGCGCACCTGCTGCGCGAGATCAACAAGACCAAGTCGCTGATGGTGGTCGAGCACGACATGACCTTCGTCGAGGCGCTGGGCGTGAAGGTCACCGTGCTGCACGAAGGCTCGGTGCTGGCCGAAGGGCCGCTCGATTTCGTCCGCAACGACCAGCAGGTCATCGACGTGTATCTGGGGCGCTAGACCATGCTCACCTGCAAGGACATCAACCTGTATTACGGCTCCAGCCAGGCGCTGCGCGGCGTGTCCATGGCGGCTGAGATCGGCAAGGTCACCTGCGTGCTGGGCCGCAACGGCGTCGGCAAGACCAGCCTGATGCGCGCCATCGCCGGCCAGGTCAGCCCGCGCAGCGGCTCCATCGTCTGGGGCGACAAGGAGATCACCGGCATGCCGGCCTATGCGCGGGCTGCATCCGGCATCGCGCTGGTGCCGCAGGGCCGCGAGATTTTCCCGCTGCTGACCGTCGAGGAGAACCTGAAGTCGGGCTTCGCCGCGCTGCCGAAGAAGGAGCGCATGATCCCGCCGGAAATCTACGACCTGTTCCCGGTGCTGAAATCCATGCTCGGCCGGCGCGGCGGCGACCTGTCGGGCGGCCAGCAGCAGCTTGCGATCGCCCGTGCACTCGTGATGCGGCCCAGGCTGCTGGTGCTCGACGAGCCGACCGAGGGAATCCAGCCATCGATCATCAAGGATATCGGCAACGTGATCGGCATGCTGCGCAACGCCCGCACCATGGCGATCGTGCTGGTCGAGCAGTATTTCGACTTTGCCCGCGACCTTGCCGACCACTTCGTGGTGATGGACCGGGGCGAGGTCGTTCTCGCCGGGCCACCGTCCAATTTCGCGGAAGCAGATGTTCGTCGACACCTCACCGTCTGAAGTTGCCGTCTCCAGCGATGCCGGCATGCAGCGGGCGCGCGGCGCCGCGCGCGTGGCGCTGTCGGGCGCGCGCATCGCCGACCTCTACCAAAAAAGTCCGTGCAAGGTGCTGATGCCGCGGGTCGACGGCCGCGACCGGGCCGAGATCGTGTTCATCAACAGTTCCGGCGGCATCGCCGGCGGCGACGAGTTGGACTACGCCGTGCGTGTCGCCGGCCCGGCGGTGACGACGGTCACCACCCAGGCATCGGAAAAGGTCTACGGCGCCATCGACCGGGATGCGCGGCTGCGCATGTCGATCGCTGTGGACGACGGCGCGACCCTGGAATGGCTGCCGCAGCAGACCATCGCCTTCGACGGCGCCCGGCTGCGCCGCCGGACCGACATCGACGTCGAAGGCTCGGGCCGGGTGCTCGCGCTCGACTGGCTGGTGATGGGAAGGCAGGCGCGCGGCGAGACGATGACGCGCGGCGCGCTGCGCGACGACTGGCGGGTGCGCCGCGACGGACGGCTCGTCTGGGCCGATGCGCTGCGGCTGACCGGAGACCTCGGCGCGCTGGCCGGACGGCGCGCCTCGCTGGGCGGCAACCGGGCCTTCGCCACCATGGTCTACGCCGCGCCCGACGCCGCCGACCGGCTCGATCTGGCGCGCGAGCTGGTCGAGGACTGCGGCGAGGCGGGCGTCACGCTGGTGAACGGCGTGCTGGTCGGGCGCTTCCTGGCGTTCGACGGCATGGCGCTCGCCGCCCATGTGGGATTTTTCCTGGAAGGGTTCCGGGCGGGCCTTGGCGGCTTCGCGCCCTGGCCGCCCAGACTGTGGACATGCTGAGAGGGACGACGCCGTGAACCTGACGCCCCGCGAGAAGGACAAGCTGATGATCGCGCTCGCCGCCATGGTCGCCCGGGACCGGCTGGCCCGCGGCGTGAAGCTGAACTATCCGGAAAGCATCGCCATCATCACCAACGCGGTGATGGAAGGCGCCCGTGACGGCCGCAGCGTCGCCGACCTGATGGCGAGCGGCGCCCACATCCTCACCCGCGACCAGGTCATGGAAGGCATCCCCGAGATGATCCATGACGTGCAGGTGGAAGCCACCTTCCCGGACGGCACCAAGCTGGTGACCGTCCACCATCCGATCCGCTGAGGGCCGCGCCATGATCCCAGGTGAAGTCATTACTGCTCCGGGCGAGATCGAGTTGAACGCCGGCCTGACGTCGGTCAGCCTCGTCGTCGCCAATGGCGGAGACAGGCCTGTCCAGGTCGGCAGCCATTATCATTTCTACGAGACCAACGAGCAGCTGCAGTTCGACCGCGAGGCAGCCCGCGGCATGCGACTCGACATCGCCGCCGGAACCGCGCTGCGATTCGAGCCGGGCCAGAGCCGTTCGGTCACGCTGGTTCCCTTTCAGGGATACAGGGCTGTCTATGGTTTCAACCAGGCCGTCATGGGCAAGCTGGAGGGCTGACGAATGCCGATGAGGATCAGCCGCGCCGCCTATGCGGACATGTACGGGCCAACCACTGGCGACAGGGTGCGGCTGGCGGATACAGACCTGTTTGTCGAAGTCGAGAAGGATTTCACCACCTATGGCGACGAGGTGAAATTCGGCGGCGGCAAGGTGATCCGCGACGGCATGGGCCAGTCGCAGGTGTCGCGCGCGGGCGGCGCCGTCGACACCGTCATCACCAACGCGCTGATTCTCGACTGGTGGGGCATCGTCAAGGCCGACATCGGCTTGAAGGATGGCCGCATCCATGCCATCGGCAAGGCCGGCAATCCGGACGTCCAGCCCGGCGTGGACATCGTCGTCGGTCCGGGCACCGAGGTGATCGCCGGCGAGGGCAAGATCGTCACCGCAGGCGGCATCGACGTGCACATCCACTTCATCTGCCCCCAGCAGGTCGAGGAGGCGCTGTACTCGGGTATCACCACCCATATGGGCGGCGGCACCGGTCCGGCGACCGGCACCAACGCCACCACCTGCACGCCGGGTCCATGGCACCTGCACCGCATGCTGCAGGCGGCGGAAGGGTTGCCGATTAACCTGGGTTTCTTCGGCAAGGGCAACGCCAGCCTGCCGGCCGGCCTTATCGAGCAGGTCAAGGCCGGCGCCTGCGGCCTCAAGCTGCACGAGGACTGGGGCACCACCGCCGCCGCCATCGACTGCTGCCTGTCGGTGGCCGACGAGATGGACGTTCAGGTGCTGATCCACACCGATACGCTGAACGAGTCCGGCTTCGTCGAGACCACCATCAATGCCTTCAAGGGCCGGACCATCCACGCCTTCCACACCGAAGGCGCGGGCGGCGGCCACGCGCCCGACATCATCAAGGTGTGCGGCGAGGCGAACGTGATCCCGTCGTCCACCAACCCGACGCGGCCCTACACGGTCAACACCCTCGACGAGCATCTGGACATGCTGATGGTCTGCCATCACCTGGACCAGAAAATCCCCGAGGACGTGGCGTTCGCCGAAAGCCGCATCCGCAAGGAGACCATCGCCGCCGAGGATCTGCTGCACGACCTGGGCGCGTTCTCGATCATCTCGTCGGACAGCCAGGCCATGGGCCGGGTCGGCGAGGTGATCATCCGGACGTGGCAGACCGCCGACAAGATGAAGAAGCAGTTCGGCGCGCTGCCCGAGGAAACCGGCGACAACGACAATCTGCGCGCCAAGCGCTACGTCGCCAAGTACACGATCAACCCGGCCATCGCCCAGGGCATCTCCAATTACGTGGGCTCGGTCGAGGTCGGCAAGCTGGCGGACCTGGTGGTGTGGACCCCGGCGTTCTTCGGCGTGAAGCCCGACATGATCCTGAAATGCGGGACCATCGCCGCCGCGGTGATGGGCGATCCGAACGCCTCGATCCCGACGCCCCAGCCGCAATATTTCCGCCCCATGTACGGCGCCTTCGGCAAGGCGTTGCAGGCCAGTTCGGTCACCTTCGTCAGCGGCGCGGCGGCGCAGAGCAGCCTGGCCGCCGACCTGGGCCTGTCGCGCCTGCTGCTGCCGGTTTCCAACACCCGCGGCGGCATCGGCAAGCATTCCATGAAGCTGAATTCGCTGACGCCCAGGGTCGAGGTGAATCCGGAAACCTACGAGGTGCGCGCCGACGGCAAGCTGCTTACCTGCGAACCGGCCAAGGTGCTCGCCATGGCCCAGCGCTATTTCATGTATTGAGGCCCGCCATGCGCCGCGCCGTTTCCCATTATCCCGCCGGCCACTGGACAGCGCCCGCCGCCGGCACCGTGACCCTCGACTTCGACGCGCGGCACCGCCGCCGCACCCTGCTGCGCACCGATGCGGGCGAAGACCTGCTGCTCGACCTGGAGCGGGCGGTCGCCATGGGCGACGGCGACGGACTCGAGCTCGACGATGGCCGCTGGATCAAGGTGGTCGCCGCGCTGGAACGGGTCGTCGAGATTGCCTGCGTCTCGCCGGCCGAACTGGTCCGCGTCGCCTGGCACCTGGGCAACCGGCACATCCCGACCCAGCTCTGCGAGGGCGCGCTGCGCATCCGCCCGGACGCGGTGCTGGAGCGCATGGTCCGCGACCTGGGCGCCCAGACCCGCTTCGCCGACCGGCCGTTCCAGCCGGAAAGCGGCGCCTATGCCGGCCAGCGCAGCCACGCGCATTCTCATGGGCATGACCACGACCATGATCACCACCATCACGATCACGCGCACCATGACCAGTGACGGGCTGCATCTGCTGCGCCTGCAGGCCTGGCTGTCGCCGTCCTTCCCGATCGGCGGGTTTTCCTACTCGCACGCGCTGGAACAGGCGGTGCAGCGCGGCTGGGTGCATGACCGGGAAACGCTGGTCGACTGGCTCGACGCGGATCTGCGCCACGGCGCGGGACGGTCCGACGCGATCCTGCTGGCGGCGGCGTATAGGGCAAGCACCGCCTCTTATTCAGCCGTCATCCCCGCGCACGCGGGGACCCAGACGGGGAAGGGGCTCGTTCCCTCAACCGCTCCGTTACGAACAAACTTCTTTGGTGAGCAACCCGCGCCGACCGAGCCCTACGAAGAGCTGGGTCCCCGCGTGCGCGGGGATGACGCGAGTATTTTGGAAGTCGCGGAGCTCGCCGCGGCGCTGCGCGGCACTGCGGAACTGGCGCTCGAATCAACCACCCAGGGCATCTCGTTCCTGACCACCATCCGCAAGGCCTGGCCGAACCGGAAGCTCGAAGACCTGCACCGTCTGCTCGCCGAAAACCACACCACACCGACCTTTCCCGTCGTCGTCGGCGTGGCCTGCGCCGCGTACGGCATCCCGCTGGCTTTGGCGCTGCAGTTCACCCTGCAAGCGGTCATCGCCAACTATATCGGCGCCGCGCTGCGCCTCATGAAAATGGGCCAGACCGACGGTCAGCACGCCATCGCGGCGCTGGAGGACGCGGTGATGGAAACCGCCGACGAGGCGCTCGCCGCCACGCTCGACGACATCGGCTCGGCCAGCCTGTCGGTCGACGTCGCGTCCATGCGCCACGAAACCCAGTACAGCCGCATCTTCAGGTCCTAGGAGGCACGCCATGTCACCATATCGAGGTCCCCTGCGCGTCGGCATCGGCGGCCCGGTCGGCGCCGGCAAGACCACGCTGGTCGAGAATTTGTGCAAGCGCATGCGCGCGCACTGGGACCTGTTCGTCATCACCAACGACATCTACACCAAGGAAGACCAGCTCATCCTCAACCGCGCCCAGGCGCTGTCCGAGGACCGCATCATGGGCGTGGAGACCGGCGGCTGCCCGCACACGGCGATCCGCGAGGACGCGTCGATCAATCTGGTCGCCATCGACCAGATGTCGGCGCGCTTCCCCAAGGCCGAGCTGTGCTTCATCGAATCCGGCGGCGACAATCTGGCCGCCACCTTCAGCCCGGAACTGGCCGACCTGACGCTCTACGTCATCGACGTGGCCGGCGGCGAGAAGGTGCCGCGCAAGGGCGGCCCCGGCATCACCCGTTCCGACCTGCTGATCGTCAACAAGACCGACCTGGCGCCCCATGTGGGCGCGAGCCTCGAGGTCATGGAGGCCGACACGCGGCGCATGCGCGGCGAGCGGCCCTACGTGTTCACCAACCTGCGCACCGGCCAAGGCGTGCAGACCGTCATCGACTTTATCGTCCGGATGGGCGGGCTGACGCCCGCGCCCGTCGCCGTCATCTGAGGAAGAGCCATGTCCCGAACCTGCCAAGCCCTTTTCGCCGCCTTCCTGTTCGCCATGTTCGTGGTGCCCAGCACGGCCTTCGCCCATGTGGTGCCGGGCGACACCCACTATCACAGCGTCGCCGATGGTTTCGTCCATGCCGCGACCGGGCTCGACCATGTGTTCGTCGCCGTCGTCGTCGGGCTGTGGGCCGCGTGGCGGCCGCTGAAGTCGACGGCGGTCGCGCTCGGCATCTACGGCGCCGGCATGGCGGTGGCGGGGTTGATCGGCCTGGGCGGCGAGAGCGCTCTGCTGGACATCGCGCTGGTCGGCTCGGGCTTCGCGGCGGTCGTCGCCGGCATCATGAAGGGCAGGGACTGGCTGGTGGCGTCGCTGGTGCTGACCGCCGCCGCCCTGCAGGGCATCATCCACGGCATGGCCGCTTCGGAAGTGGGCTACGGCGTACTGTTCATCACGGGGCTGACCGTGGCGACGCTGGCCATCGCGGCGGTTGCGGGCGTCGCTTCACGGCGGTTCAAGATCAGGGCTCTCGCCTAACCCCAAATACTATCGTCATTCCCGCGCACGCGGGAACCCAGATGGGGCAAGGGCGCGGGCGCTTCCACCCGCTCGGTCCACGAAAAAGAGTTTGTTCGTTGTCGATGCGCACGGCCTTTCCGTGACGGCCCCGACTGGGTCCCCGCGTGCGCGGGGATGACGGAATTATTTATGTTTAACAGTTACATCCGCAGGATCGGCTTGATCACCTCACCCGTCACCGCGCTGTCATGGACCGCCTGGTTGATGTCGGCGAACTCGTAGTACTTCACGAATTTCTCATACGGCAGCTGGCCGTTGCGCCACAGGTCGGCCAGATAGGGCACGAAGGTTTGGGTGACAGAATCGCCCATCACCACGCCCTTGATGCCGCGCCCAAGGCCGATATTGTCCATGCTGAACGGGATCTCGATGCCGCCTGGTGTCGCGCCGACCTGGGCGCACCAGCCGGGACGGGCGAGGCAGTCGACGGCCTGGCGCACGGCGACGGGCACGCCGGAACATTCGGCCGAGAAATCAGCGCCGCGCCCGGTGATCTTGCGGATTTCCGACACCGGATTCTGCGAACTCGCGTCGATGCAGTGGGTCGCGCCCAGTTCCGCCGCCATGTCGAGGCGGGATTTGCGCACGTCGACGGCGATGATCTTCGCACAACCCGCGAGCCGCGCGCCCATGATCGCCGACAGGCCCACGGTGCCGCAGCCGAACACCGCGACCGACGATCCGGAGGGCGGCTTCAGCGCATTCAGCACCGTGCCCGCGCCCGTGGTCAGGCCGCAGCCCAGCGGCCCCATCAGTTCCAGCGGCAGGTCGCTGTCGATCTTGTTGACGCTGCGCGCCGGTGTCAGCGAGTACGTCGCGAACGACGACTGGCCCACGAAACGGCCGCGTAGCGGCTTGCCGTGCTGGTTCAGCGGCGAGGTGCCATCGCCGCGCAGGCCCATCAGGTTGCGGCCGATGAACTCGTCGCAATAGGCGGTCTTGGCTTCTAGGCAGCTGTGGCAATGGCCGCAGCTGTCTCCGCTCAGCACCACGTGGTCACCCACCTTCAGGTGCGTCACCGCGCTGCCCACCTTCTCGATCACGCCCGAGCCTTCGTGGCCCAGCACCATGGGCAGCGGGATGTTGATGTCCTGGTTCTTCACCGCGATGTCGGTATGGCAGATGCCGCTGGCGACGATGCGCACCAGCACCTCATCGGGACGTGGATCGTCCACGTCCACTTCCTCGATGATGAAGTCGCCCTTCGATTCACGAACAACTGCCGCCAGCGCCTTCATTGCATCCTCCCCTGTTCGATGTGAGCGCAGAGTAACGCAGGCCGTGGAGCAAATGCACGCGTGACTGTCAGGCTTCGCGCCCTTTAGGATACCGGCCTCTGGGGAGAGGAGAGCACCATGCCGGCAGATTTTCCGGAACCGACATTCATCACCACCAACGGCATCCGCATGGCGGTCTACGAGGCCGGGCCCAAGGACGGCCCGCCCGTGGTGCTGGCCCATGGCTGGCCCGAGCTGGCCTATGCCTGGCGGCACCAGCTGAAGGCGCTGGGCGAGGCGGGCTATCACGTCATGGCGCCCGACCAGCGCGGCTACGGCCTCACCCAGAAGCCGTGCGTGGTGCGCGAGTACGACATCCACCATCTGACCGCCGACATGGCCGGCCTGCTCGACGCCTTCGGCCACGATCGGGCGGTGTTTGCCGGCCACGACTGGGGCGGGATCATGGTGTGGCAGATGGCGCTGCTGCACCCGGACCGGGTTGCCGGCGTGATCGGCGCGGGCGCGCCGTTCTTCCCGCGCAGCCGCCGCGATCCCGAGCTGGTGATGCGCGAGGCGTGGGGACCGGACTGGTACATCTGCGACTTCCAGGACTCCCGCCGCGCCGACGAGGCCATGCTGACCAATGTGGAAGCCATTTTCACCAACCAGTTCCGCAAGCTGACGCGGACCTACGCGGAATACCAGGCGCTGCCCAAGGAAGACCGCAACCGGACCATCCAGAAGCGCATCGATCCGCGCCCCGGCCGCGTCTTCCTCAGCGACGCCGAGCGGCAGGTCTATATCGACACCTACCGCAAGACCGGCTTCACCTCGACCATCGACTGGTACCGCAACTGGTCGTGGAACTGGGAGAGCACCGCCGACGTGAAGCAGGAGATCCACGTTCCCTGCCTCTACATCCAGGCCGCCGACGACCCGGCCGTCCCGCCGGGATTCGGCGACGACATGGCGGAGTACATCGACAACGTGGAACGCTACAAGGTCGAGGACTGCGGCCACTGCATCCAGCAGGAACATCCGGAGGAAGTGACGCGGGTGATGCTGGAGTGGCTGGGGCGGAAGTATCCGGCGCGCCGCTGAGGAGGATCAGGTGAACCTCGAGTCGATCGATCTCTACGATCCGAAAACCCAGGAGAACTGGTTTCCCGCCTACCGGGCGTTGCACGAGCACGCGCCGGTCTACCGGATCCCCGGCAGCGACACCTATGTGATCTGCAAGTACGAGGATGTGCTTGGCGTCATCCGCGATCCCGAGACCTTCTCCAACCAGCCGGAAATCCATGGCGGCGAACAGCTCATCGAGCACCCCGAGGCGCGCCAGTACTACATCGATCACGGCCTGGGCAAGGACACCGGCCGCGCCCGCTGGCCGCTGCTGGGCATGGACCCGCCCGATCACAAGAAATACCGCGTGCTGATCGACAAGGACCTTCTGAGCAAGACCACGCTGCGCCGCGCCCAGCCGATGATCGAGCGCACGGTCGACGAGCTGATCGACGGCTTTGCCGCGTCCGGCGAGATCGAGTTCATCCGGGACTTCGCCGTGCCGCTGCCGGTGCGGATCATCACCCTGATGATCGGCTTCCCGCTGGAGGACATTCCGCAGCTGAAGGAATGGTCCACCGCCTGGACCTTGCCCTTCATGCGCGGCCTCACCCTGGAGCAGGAGCTGGAGGTCGCCCGCCAGGGCGTCGCGTTCCAGGACTACATCAGGCGCACCGCCGACGCGCGCCGAAGGGAGCCGAGGGACGACGTCATCACCCATCTGGTGCAGGCGCGCTACGAGGGCGAGCGCCCGCTGACCGACCATGAGATCGCGTCGATCGTCGACAACATGTATGTGGGCGGCAACGAAACCACCACCTTCACCCTGGCGTCGGGCCTGTGGCTGATGCTGCGCGACCCGGCGGTGTACGACGCGCTGCGGGCGGACCCGTCGAAGATCCCGAACTTCGCCGAGGAGGTGCTGCGCTTCGAATCACCGACGCAGGGCCTGTACCGCATCGCCACCCGAGACACCGAAATCCGCGGCGTGCCGATCCCGAAGGGGTCGACGGTGCATATCCGCTTCGGCGCCGCCAACCGCGACGGCGACGTGTTCCAATGCCCCGACAGGCTGGACATCGACCGCGAGAACGCCGGCAAGCACCTGGCCTTCAGCCAGGGCGAGCACCACTGCCCCGGCGGCCCGCTCGCCCGCATGGAACTGGTGATCGCCTTCGAGAAGATGGTGGCGCGGCTGCCGAATTTAAGGCTGACGCCGGGGAAGAACGATTTTACGCACTATCCGGGGTTCGTCCTGCGGGGGTTGAAGGAACTGCATCTTTCCTTTGACCCTGCTTAATCAGTAGCCGGCATCAAACCCCTACGCGATTGTAGGATGTCCGGGTCCTTTCTGGTCCCCATGCTACCGTTTCGAGCCGGCCGCCAGCCTACGCGCCTTCACCTCGCGGCCGATCTCGCCCATCTCTGCGGTGCGTCCCGATAACGGCGTGACGGCTACCTTACGTGTAGGAAGCGGCCAGGTCGGCGGCAAAATCGGATTGGTCAGTTCGAGTTCGAGTACGTCGTAATAGCCGTAACGCAAGCTGCCCCGCTTGCGCACGCGTGATCGTTGGATGTTTTTCCAGGGAATGATGCTCCGGCACTGGGACGGGTGCAGTTGCAGGCCATTGTCAAGAATGCGCACGTCGAAATCAGGACCTAGCAAGCGCCACAGGCAGAGAACGGAAAACCGCAGGAGAACAAGTCCGAACAGCACGAAGAAGCTGCCGAGTAAGAACTCCGTCCCCGGGCCATATTGCTCCACGAACTCCCAATCAAAATAGAAGGCCGGCACCGAAAGCATGCAGAAGAGGCCGACGAATCCGGTGATAAACACTCGCAGCGCCAGTACGAACTTGTTGATGAGACTGAATTCCAGCGTACGCGCGCCCGGCGGCGCGATCCCGGCTTCCGATGCTCGCGTGGGGTCCGCCACCGCCGCTCCGCGTCAAACCCGCTCAAAAATCGCCGCCAACCCTTGGCCGCCGCCGATGCACATGGTTTCGAGGCCGTAGCGGGCGCCGCGGCGTTCCATTTCCATCAGCATGGTGGTCAGGATGCGGCCGCCGGTCGCGCCGACCGGGTGACCCATGGAGATGCCCGAGCCGTTGACGTTGATGCGCTGCTCGTGGTCGGTGTCGGTCAAGCCCAGCGCCTTGGTGCAGGCGAGCACCTGGGCGGCGAAGGCTTCGTTGAGCTCGATCAGGTCCAGGTCCTTCAGCGCCAGGCCGGCGCGCTCCAGCGCCTTCCGGGTCGCGGGGACCGGGCCGATGCCCATCACCTCGGGGCCGACGCCGGCCAGCGACCACGACTTCAGCCGCGCCATGGGCTTCAGGCCTTCGCGCTCGGCGATCTCGCTTGTGGTGATGATACAGGCCGAGGCGCCGTCATTCTGGCCGGACGCATTGCCGGCGGTCACGGTCGATGCCGGATCCTGCTTGATGCGGATGGGGTTGAGGGTCGCCAGCTTTTCCACGGTGGTGCCGGGGCGAACGTGCTCGTCCTTGTCGACGACGACGTCGCCCTTGCGGGTCTTCAGCGTGACCGGCGCGATCTCCTGGGCGAACCGGCCATCCTCCATCGCCGCCGCGGCGCGCGCGTGCGAGCGGGCGGCCAGCGTGTCCTGTTCGTCGCGGGTGATCTGGTACTCGCGGCGCAGATTTTCGGCGGTCTCGATCATGCCGCCGGCCACCGGATGGTTCCTGCCGCCGGCGGTCACCCGGCCGCGCGCCAGCGCGTCCTCGAGCACGATGCCCGTGCCCTGAACGCCCCAGCGCGTCTCGGTGGTGTAGAACGGCGCCCGGCTCATGGACTCGGCGCCGCCCGCGATCACGAGGTCGCTGCCGCCGCTGCCAACCTGCATCATGCCGTAGATCACCGCCTGCAGGCCCGAGCCGCAGCGGCGGTCGATCTGCAGGCCGCCCGCCGTGATCGGCAGCCCGGCGTCGAGGGCGACGACGCGGCCCAGCGCCGGCGCGTCCATGGTCGGATAGCAGTTGGCGAACAGCACGTCCTCGACCAGTTCGGGGTTGAGCTTCGTGCGCGCCAGGATGTCGCGGACGACGGCGGTACCCAGCTCATGGACCGGCGTGGCCTTGAACGCGCCGCCGAAGCCGCCGACGGCGGTACGCCTAGGTTCGCAAATCACAACGTCGCGCATGGTCATTCCCCTGATCTGAAGGCTGGCGATCCTATAGGACGGCGATCAGCGCCTGCCAACCCTCATTCTGGGCGCGGGCCATAGCCGGGCTGCTTGGCGAGGCTGTCCCATTTGCCGAGGATGTCGGGCTCGAACACCTTGGCCATCCAGTCGTCCGACGGCACCTCCTCGAAGCCGACCGACACCGATGTGTCCTTCGATCCCAGGATGCGGACGAAGTCGTCGGCAATCGCCTGCGCCAGCTCGGCCTTCTGCTCCGGGGTCTTGCCGGGCCACAATTTGACGATGACGTGAGGCATGGGTCGTTTCCTCCAATTCGAGATCAAGGCGACAGCTTAGCAGCCGGCTACCGGAACGCCCACCTCAGCACTTCGGCGATGCCCCGGGTGCCGCCATGGACGATGGGGCGCGTCAGCGTCGACGGCCGCAGGCCGTGCATGCGCCGCGCCCATTCCGGCAGCAGGTCGATGGACGCCTGGAAGGTCAGCTGCTGGATCGGCAGCGCCGCCCAGTGTTGCGGGGAATGATCGAGCAGGATGCGCGCCACTTCCTTCGTCCGGCGGTCGACCCGCAGCCGGGGCCGCAGGCCTTCCATGTAGTCAAGGGCCGCCGCCCGGCTCGTCGGCACCTCGGCCGCGCCCAGCCCGTGCGCCACCACCGCGACCTCGGCGAAGTAGCGGTCCTGGTCGGCGCGCGTCATGTCCGGCTCGGCATAGCGGCACCAGGCGTCGAGGAAGCAGACCGACTCGGTGACGTGGACCCACGCCAGCAGATCGGGATCGCCGGCGGAGTAGGGCGTGCCGTCCGGCAGCGTCCCGTGGACGTGGCCATGCACCGCGCGCACCCGGGCGATGGCGGCTTCGGCGTCCTCGGGACCGCCATAGGTGGTCAGGGCGATCAACCGGGCGGTGCGGCGCAGCCGTCCCAGCATGTCGTGGCGGAAGTTGGAGTGGTCCCAGACGCCCGCGAGCACGGCGGGATGCAGCATCTGCAGCAGCAGCGCGGCGACGCCGCCGACCATCATCGAGGTGACGTCGCCATGCACCCGCCAGGCGACGGCGCGCGGCCCGAACAGCCCGTCATCACGGCGCTGGACCGGCTTTTCGCCCCGCGACCGGTCGTTGAAGACGGCGCGGACCCGGTCGATGACGATACCCTTTACCAGCTGTCGCATAGGGCCGAGATGGTGATTGCTGGGGCGATCCACCAGAAAATAGCGGAAGGTGGACCGTCAGATTGGGACGCTGGCCGCGAAAAGTCGATCCCGAAGGTCAGTCCTTCAGCCTGATCTTTTCCTCGATCTTCACGGCCGCCTTCTCTTCCTTTTTCCGACGGTTGAACACGCCCCTCATGTAGCGCACGTCGCTGGCGGAAAGGTGGTTCTCGGCGGCGACGAACTGTTCCTGCTCCTCCTCGCGGATATGGTGCAGGTATTTCTCCTTGAACGCGCCGAAACGCTTCATCCATTCGCGCGACGCCAGGTCGCGGGCGGCAAGGTCGGCGACCATCTCGTCGATCTGCTTGTGCTCGTGCACCGCATGGCGCGCGTCCTCGGTCGTCTCCGGATTGCGCAGCACCGTGGACCACAGCGCCTGTTCCTCGGCGGCCGCGTGGCTCTTCACCTCCCTGACCAGCTCGCGGAACAGCCTGTCGCGCTCGGGCGACTGCGGATCGGTGTCCTGCACCATGGCGAACAGGGCGCGGTGGCGGTCGTGGTCCTCGACCAGCCGGCCGAAGATGTCCGGGTTGCCCCTGAACGTCGTCGCGGGCGTACTGCCGATCCGCGTCGACCGGTTCGGCGCCACGGCCTTGGCCTTGGCGATCGCCGTTTGCTTGGCGCGGGCTTCATTGGGCGGCGTGCCCGGTTTCGCTGCGGTTCTGGCGGTCATTCTCAGCTCCGGCGATGGGGTTGGTCCCGGTGACCGGAGCGCAAGGGTATCGCGGCGTCGGGAGCGCTCCGTCGTCAGGTGAACTGAATCGCGGCGTCGGAAGTTCCGAGCGGCTGCGGCCTAGGCCGGCATCACGAGCGGTTGCTTGGGCTCCAGTTCGACCACGTCGACGGTGGCCTTCAGCGTGTGCGCGCCGGAGACGCGGATGACACCCTTCACCGGCGCCACGTCGACATAGTCGCGGCCCCAGGCCAGCGGGATGTGGTCGTTGCCGGCATAGCGGGCGTTGGTCGGATCGATCTCGATCCAGCCGTGCTCATCGCCGCACCAGACGGCGACCCAGGCATGCATGGCGTCGGCGCCCTGCAGCCGCTTCTTGCCGGGCGGCGGGCGGGTGCGCAGATAGCCGCTGATATAGGCGGCGGCGAGGCCCAGCCCCCGCAGGCCGGCGATCATCACATGGGCGAAGTCCTGGCAGACGCCCTTGCGCAGGTCGAACGCCTCGCGCGGGTCCGACGCCACGTCGGTCACGCCGGGCGCGTAGTCGAAGCCGGTATAGATGCGGTTGGACAGCTCGGTCAGCGCCTCGAGGATCGGCCGGTCGGCCTTGAAGCTGCGCGCGGCATAGGCGGTGATCTGCGGATCCAGCGACACGCGGCGGCTGGGGAACAGGAAATGGGCGGGCGAGTCCGGACCCGGATCCAGGTTCTCGGCGCAGGCGGCGCGGACCTCTTCCCAGGCCGGCGTGTCCTTGGGATCTGGCGGCGGCGGCGCATCGCGCTCGACGACGGCGTGGGTGTCGATGATCAGCGCGCCGTGCGGCTCGAGGAACGACAGCCACAGGTTCTCGTTGCCGAAGAAATCGAGGAACGCCCGCTGCGTCGTCGGCGTCGGGTCCACGTCGATGCTCTGGCTGATCACGCTGAGGCCGGGCCGGTCGACCAGCGACAGCCGCACGAGCTGCGACGACAGCGCCACGTTGTTGGCATACTCGTAGTGTGTCTTCTGGCTGATGTCGTAGCGCATGGCGACCATGATTCAGCCCCGTACCGACACGTTGCCCTGCACGAAGAACCGGGCGGTCAGCAGGTCGGACAGCTTCAGTACCTGCATGCGCACCCAGCCCACGGTGGCCGCGTCCACGTCGGCGGCGGCGGTCGTTGCCAGCTCGGCGACCAGCAGCGCCGCGATCTTCTCCTCCTGGGTCGGCAGGCCGTCCGACTGCTGGATCGGCATGGCCGCCAAGGTCCGGGCGATGACGCCGATCTGGAAGGCGACCGAGCGCGGGTTATTGGCGTCGAGCACGACCATGTCGAGCACGGCGGGGCGCCCCGCCGAGGTGGCGTAGCGCACCCGGTAGGAAATCTGGCTGTCGGCGAACTCCAGCAGCACGTCGAGGCCGCCGCGGACGATCTCGCCGCGGATGAAGCGCTCGACGACCGAGCAGGTGGCGGCCGCGCGTTCCATGCGGCGGCCCATCTCGAGGAAGCGCCAGCCCAGCAGCCGGTTCATGTTCTCCTGGCTGAGGCCGGAGAAGCCGGCGACCAGGTCGAGCGCCTCGTCGGCGGCGTCGATCACGTCGCCGTCTGTGGCGGTCGGCGGCAGGCGGCGCTCCAGGTGGGCGCTCAGCTTGGTCAGCTCGCGCCAGGCCTGCGGCGACAGGCGCTCGCGAATGCCCGAGGCGGCGTTGCGCGCCGAGCGCACCAGCGAGGCGGCGGTGCCGAACTGCCTGGCCTCGTAGAGCGCCGCGACAAGGTCGGCGCTGGTCAGGCTCTGGCGTTCCTCCAGCTTGAGCGCGCCGAGGCCGACGAGGGCGCCGCGCAGCCGCGCGATCAGCCGGTTGTCCAGGTCGTCCCGGTCCAGCAGGCGCTGGGCGACGGCGCGGATCAGCCGCAGGCAGGCCTCGGCCCGCTCCATGTAGCGGCCCAGCCAGAACAGATTATCGGCGGCTCGGCTCGGCAGGGTGCCGGTGCGGCGGGTGATCTGCACCTCGTCCGGCTCGGTCAGCAGCGTGGTCTGCGGCGTGTCGTCCTCGGCCGGGATCCACACGTCGACGGCGCGGCCGCCCTGCTGCATGGTGACGGCGCGGGCGTCGAGTCGCTCGGAGACGCGCGAGAACGCGCCCGGCATCACCGACCAGCCGCTGGGCGTGCGCACCGCATAGGCGCGGACCACGCAGGGTCGCGGCTCCAGCGCCTTGCCGGTCCATACCGGCGTGGTCGACAGCCGCACCACTTCCTGGCCGACGAAGTCGACGCTGCGGCGCTTGAGCGCGTCGAGCACCGCCTTGCGGTCGCCGCGCGCCAGCTCGCCGGCGATCACCGGGCCGCTGTTGAGGATGTCCAGGCTGGAGCGGTTGAACGCCGGCGCGATGGCCAGGTCCTGGAAATTCTCCAGCACATGGGCGCGCTCGCGCTCCTGGCCGCACCACCAGGTGGCGATGTTCGGCAGCATCAGTTCCTCGCCCAGCACGTGCTGGCACAGCGCCGGGAGGAAGCCCATCAGCGCGCGGGATTCCAGCATGCCGGCGCCGATCGAGTTGACCACCGTCGCATAGCCCTCGCGTACCGCCTCGACCAGCCCGGGCACGCCGAGCTGGGAGCCCGGGTTCAGCTCCAGCGGGTCGATGAAGTCGCTGTCGACGCGGCGCCAGATCACGTCGGCGGGCTGGGCGCCCTCGACCGTGCGCACGGCGAGCCGGCTGTCGCGCACCACCAGGTCGGCGCCCTCGACCAGCAGGAAGCCTAGGTAGCGCGACAGGTAGGCGTGCTCGAAATAGGTTTCGTTCAGCGGGCCTGGCGTCAGCAGGCAGACCCGGGCGTTCTCGCGCTCGTGCAGCTCGTTGAGGGTGTCGCGCAGGGTCTGGAAGAAACCCGCGACGCGGCGCACGTTCATGGCGCGGTAGATGTCGGGCAGCGAGCGCGACAGGGCGATGCGGTTCTCCAGCGCATAGCCCATGCCCGATGGCGCTTGGGTGCGGTCGGACAGCACCCACCAGTTGCCGTCGGGGCCGCGGCCCAGGTCGACGGCGTAGACCCGCAGATGGTAGCCGCCCTTGGGGTCGATGCCGACCATGGGCCGCAGGAAATCCTCGCTGCCCGCGACCACGGCGGCGGGCAGGTGACCGTCGCGCACCAGGTTCGCCGGGCCGTAGACGTCGGCGACCAGCGCCTCCATCAGCTCGGCACGCTGGGCGATGCCGGCCTCCAGCGCCTTCCATTCGACCGGGTCGATGACCAGCGGCACGTGGTTGAGCGGCCAGATGCGCTCGCCCTCGCCCGATCCGTAGACCCGGTGGAACACGCCCGCGTCGCGCAGGTGCCGGTCCGCGGTGGAAAAGCGGCGCTCCAGCTCGGCGGTGCCCAGGGAGGCGAAGGAATCCACCAGCTCGCGCCAGTGCGGCCGGATCTTGCCGTCCGAATCCATCAGCTCGTCATAGGCGTCGGCCAGCGGGACGTAGCCGTCCAGCAGCTTGGCCCGCTTGCGGGCTTCTCCGGTAAGGGTCTGTTCTAAGGCGCTCATCCCCTCTTCACTATTCCGGCGGGCGGCGCAGGTCCAGCGTCATCGGAAATTCTTCGGTGCGGTTCTCCGCCGCCGGGAAGAACCAGCCCGGCGTGTGGCCATGCGGCTGGAAGCGGGCTAGGCGCCGCGCCTCGGCCTCATAGGCGTTGACCGGGAAGGTCTCGTAGTTGCGGCCGGCCGGATGCGCGGCGTGGTAGAGGCAGCCTCCCAGCGACCGTCCGTTCCACAGATCGTAGAGGTCGAAGGTCAACGGCACGTGCACCGGAATGGTCGGCTGCAGGCCCGACGCCGGCTGCCAGGCCTTGAAGCGCACGCCGGCCACATACTCGCCGTGCCTGCCGGTCGAGGTCATCGGCATGCGGCGGCCGTTGCAGGCGAGGACGTGGCGCTTGGGATTGAAGCCCTCGGCGCGCATCTCCAGCCGCTCCACCGACGCGTCCACATAGCGGACGGTGCCGCCGATCGCGCCTTCCTCGCCCATCACGTGCCATGGCTCCAGCGCCTGGCGCAGCTCCATGTGGACCCCGCCATAGTCGACCGCGCCGAAATACGGGAAGCGGAACTCGCGCTGTGCCTCGTACCAGCTGCTGTCCATCGGGTAGCCGGCCTGGTTCAGGTCGTCGAGCACGTCGAGGAAGTCGGTCCACAGGAAGTGGGGCAGCAGGTACTTGTCGTGCAGCTGGGTACCCCAGCGCACCAGGTTGCCGGTCTGCGGCTGGTGCCAGAACCACGACACCAGCGCCCGCAGCAGTAGTTGCTGCGCCAGGCTCATGCGCGCGTCGGGCGGCATCTCGAACGAGCGGAACTCGATCAGCCCCAGCCTGCCAGTCGATGAATCCGGAGAATATAATTTGTCGATGCAGATCTCCGACCGGTGGGTGTTGCCCGACACGTCGATCAGCAGGTTGCGGTACAGCCGGTCCACCAGCCACGGCGGAATGCTGTCGGCGTCATTGGGACCCGGCGTCATCGCCAGGGCGATCTCCATCTCGTAGAGGCTGTCGTGGCGCGCTTCGTCGATGCGGGGCGCCTGGCTGGTCGGACCGATGAACAGGCCCGAGAACAGGTAGGACATGGCCGGGTGGCGCTGCCAGTACAGGATCAGGCTCTTCAGCAGGTCCGGACGGCGCAGGAACGGGCTGTCGTTGGGGGTCGCACCGCCGATCACCACATGGTTGCCGCCGCCCGTGCCGGTATGCCGGCCATCGATCATGAACTTGTCGGTGCCCAGGCGGCTCTGGCGGGCTTCCTCGTAGACGATGTTGGTGGTGTCGACGCAGTCCTGCCACGACGCGCCCGGATGGATGTTGACCTCGATCACGCCGGGGTCGGGCGCCACCTTGATGACGTTGAGGCGGGGATCGTTGGGCGGCAGGTAACCCTCGATATGGACGGCGATCTGCTGCTCCTCGGCCGATGCCTCGACTGCCGTGAGCAGCTCCAGATAATCCTCGAGCTGCTCGACGGGCGGCATGAACACGCACAGCACGCCGTCGCGCACCTCCATGGTCATGGCGGTGCGCACGGACGGGCCGCCGGCATGCTGCTCGGTCTGTTGCTCGCGCTCGCGTTCACGCACGCCGGCGCGCTGGTAGGACTGCAGCATGACCTCCGGATCGGGCAGCGGCGGCCGCTCGATCTACGGGTCGGCCGGGTAGATGTACGGGTAGGAGCCGGCGGACACGTAGGGCAGCGAGCCCAGCGGCAGCCGGTAGCCCATCGGGCTGTCGCCCGGCGCCAGGAACAGCTTGCCGCGGCGGAAACCCCAGCGCTCGCTGATCCAGCCGCCGCCGGCCCGGGCGTTCCACCGCTGCACCGGCAGCACGTAGCCGGTGGGCTTGGTCAGGCCGCGCTCGAACACGCGGGCGATGCGCGCCCGGTCTTCGGCGTTTTCCAGCCTGGAGTTGGAGGGATCCACGTTTTCCGGCAGCTCGGCCTCCTTCATCAGCCAGTGGGCCGGATCCTCATATGCGGTCGTGACGTAGTCGGACGAGAGGCCGAGCCGGTCGGCGAAGTCCTCGATGAGGCGCCGGGCGTCCTCCGTCGTGGTATGGGTGCGGCGGGTCTCGCGGGCGATCAGGTCCGGGTTGCGCCAGACCGGCTTGCCGTCGCGGCGCCAGAACAGCGAGAACGTCCAGCGCGGCAGGGACTCGCCCGGATACCACTTGCCCTGGCCGTAATGCAGCATGCCGCCGGGCGCGAATTTCTCCCGCAGCCGGCGGATCAGCACGTCGGCCCGGTCGCGCTTGGTGGGGCCGACGGCGGCGGTGTTCCATTCCTCCGACTGGTAGTCGTCGATCGACACGAAGGTCGGCTCGCCGCCCATGGTCAGGCGGACGTCCTGGGCCTCCAGATCGCGGTCGACCATCTCGCCGACCTCGTTCAGCCGCTCCCAGGCCTCGTCCGAGAACGGCAGGGTGATGCGCGGACGCTCGTCGATGCGGGTGACCGTCATCTCGAAGTCGAACTGGACCTCGGCCGGCTCGACGCCGCCGACGATGGGCGCCGCCGACCGGTAGTGTGGCGTGGCGGCGAGCGGGATGTGGCCTTCGCCGGTCAACAGGCCCGATGTCGGATCGAAGCCGATCCAGCCCGCGCCGGGCAGGTAGACCTCGGCCCAGGCGTGCAGGTCGGTGAAGTCCACCTCGGTGCCGGACGGGCCGTCGAGCGCCTTCAGGTCATGCTTGAGCTGGATCAGGTAGCCGGAGACGAAGCGCGCCGCCAGACCCAGGTGGCGCAGGATCTGCACCAGCAGCCAGCTGGTGTCGCGGCACGAGCCCGACTGGAGCGACAGCGTCTCTTCGGGCGTCTGCACCCCGGGCTCCAGGCGGATCAGGTAACGGGTCTCGCGCTGCAGCCGGGCGTTCAGGTCGACCAGGAAGTCGACGGTCTTGACCTTGTGCGTCGGCAGCGTCTTGAGGAAAGCTTTCAGCGCCGGCCCGGCCGGTTCGGGTTCCAGATAGGCGGCGAGATCGACCTTCAGGTCGTCGGGCAGGGTGAACGGCAAATGGTCGGCGTATTCCTCGACGAAGAAATCGAACGGGTTGACCACCGACAGGTCGGCCAGCAGATCCACCTCGATGGCGAACTCGGTGACCTTCTCGGGGAACACGTAACGCGCCAGCCAGTTGGAATGGGCGTCCTGCTGCCAGTTGATGAAATGCTTCTCCGGCGTGACCTTGAGCGAATAGCTCAGGATCGGCGTGCGCGAATGCGGCGCCGGGCGCAGCCGGATGATCTGCGGCCCCAGGGAAACGGGACGCTCGTAGCGATACCGCGTCAGGTGGTGAATCGCTGCCTTGATGCCCATGGGCTGGAACGCTCCGGTCTGCCGTATTTCCCGTTACGGCGAGTGTAGTGACCGAAACCCGCAGGCAGGAACGGGAATCTTGGCAGGCCAGTACAGTTTATTGTGCATAAGCGAAAGGACGGCGCCCTCGCCTACGTCATTTGACGTATGCGCTACTTCTTCTGCACCCAGGCGCCGTCGGCGCCCTGGAACCACCAGCCGGCCGGCGCGGCGCTCATGATCTGGCCGGCATAGACCTTGCCGACCTCTTCGGCGGGCGCGCCCTTGGCGGTCGCCTGCTCGGTGTAGACCTTGCGGCGCTCGGCGTTGGTGTCCTCGACCAGCTTGCGCACGTCGGCCGGCGCCTTGGCATCGCGCACTACGGCGTAGCCGTCATAGCGTTCACCCACGACACCGCTCGATCGCGGCGCATCGAGCGGCTTGGACTGGGCATAGGCGCTGGCCGCATTCAGGGCGACGATGCCGCCGGCCCCGGTCAAGCATAGCGCCGCGGCCGTCAGAATGGAGGACAGGGTCTTTTTCATCGGGTTCATCCTAGAAAATCGGCTTGCTGGCGACGTCTTCCTTCGCCTGCTGCTCCAGCTTGACGCGCACATCGGCGTCCAGCTTGATGTTGAGGTTGATGGTGATCGGCTCCTTCGGGGCCTGCACCTTCACCGTCGGCGAGCACGCGGCGAGCGACAGAGCCGCCGCGATTACCGCCGGCAACCCGCCACTCCGCTTAAACGATTGATCCATGAAGCTTGTTCTCATCCCGCTGGAGCCGTCACAAGAACATAGGGTAATTCGGTACGCTTCGCCATCACTCGCGGGTCATTTCTTGCCGAGCTCCCGGGCACCCCAGCCCAACGCGGTGTTCGCCGCGCCGGAAAGTTCGAGCACCAGCCTGGTCAGATAGTCGAAGTCGGTTTCCAGGCTGATGTTGAACACGAAGGGCTGGCCGTCCATCACCTTCGGGTTGTTGCCTTCCAGCCGGAACATGGCCTTGCCGGCGCCGGAGAACGGCTTGTCGGCGTCGATCACCATGCGGTCGTAGTGGAAGTCGGTGAGGGCGCGGAACGCCATGTCGACGTTCTCGCCATAGGTCTGGAGCTTGTCCGCCAATGCCGTCACGCCAACCTGCAGCGTGCCGGGGACCGAGGATTCGAGATGGCCCTTCTCCACCGATACCCTGCCGCCCGCGAGCCGCAGTGGCAGCAGCCCGCCGATCCGGCCGGTGCCCTTCAGTTGCTCCAGGTCCAGCACGGCGAAGGCCGTCTCGATGTTGATGTCGCTGACTTTCAAGTCGACCCGGCCGTCGCCGGTCGCGGCATCGATCTCGGCATTCTCGGTCTCGAACTGGCCGTCGAACACCTTGGCTGTGGCCCGCTCCAGCACCAGCTTGCCCGGGTCCAGCCGGAACGTGACGTCGAACGGCACCGCGTTCTCCGTCGGCAGCTGCAGGGTACCGGTAAGGCGCTGGCCGCCGGCCGAACGAATAGGCGACAGGCTGTCGAGCCGCAGACCGCCATTGATCGCGGAGACGTTGAGGCTCTCGCCGGTCACCGATACGTCCTTGAGCGCCAGCGTCAGCGTGCCCGGCGGCGCGCCTTCGCCCCAATGGATCGCGCCGTCGCCGCTGACGGTGCCGCCTGTCTTGGTCACGCCCGCCGCCAGCTTCGGCGAGAGGGCTTTCAGCGTGCCGTCGCCCGACAGGTCGATGGGCTTCAGCGCGACGCTGGTACTGCCCTTGCCGCTGTCCAGGTTATGGCTTCCCTTGGCCGTCAGGCTGAGAACCTTGCCCGCGCCGGTCAGGCCGGCGGCGAACGTCGCCGTCGATCCCGAGACGCGGGCGTCGACGGTGGCCCTCATGGTCGAGAAAAGCGCTGGCTCGCCGGTGCCGCGCAGTTCGGCGATGGATGCCTTGATGCCGGTTGTGTCGCCCGCCTGGGTGATCGTCGCGGAAATCCCACGTGCCGCCACGCCGCTGTCAGGCAGCTCCAGGCGGCCTTTGTCCAGCACGGCCTTCAGCCCGTCCTTGTCCACGGTCAGCGCCATCCGCACGGCGCCGAGCATTGCCTTGCCCGGTTCGGCGCCCTCGCGTCTGACAGTGGCGGTCCAGGCGAAAGGTTGCAGCACGGCGGATGCCGCGACCGCGCCGGTTGCTCGGTCCCTGGCATAGGTCGCAGCCGGTTGCAGTAGCAGGCTCGACGTGCCGGGGAGCGAGACAGTCTCGCCCCAATGGGCGTTGCGCACGGTCAGCGCGCCGCTGTCGGCGGTCAGCCTGATGGTTTGAGGGCCTACGTCGTACTTGCCCGCCAGCGCCAGTTCCGTAGACGGCAGGCTCCGGCCTTCCGGCAACTTGAGCGACAGTTCGGCTTTCAGGTTGAGGTCGCCCTTCGCGGCAATGTCGTGCGCCGACGCCAGCCATTGCGACGGATCGAGCGAGGCGTCGCCCGCGATGTCGCCTCGGACGAACAGGGCGGGCGTCTCGTAGCTGATGCCGCCGCTTACCGTAAGCTTGTCGGAGCCGTCTTGCGGCGTGATGGCAAGGAACGGCGCGTCCGGCGCGGGCGCGACCGACAGGTTCGAATTTCCGGCGAACAGGCTGCCTTTCGCGGCGATGGATGGGTCCAGCGTCATGCCGCTTGCGGTGATGCCCTTGGGCGTGGTGACCGACAGCGCGCCGTCGGCCAGCTTGACATCGAGCGACACGACCGCGTCATCCACCGTCACGGTTCCCGGAATGCGCAGGCCGCTTGCCGTGCCGTCGAGCGAGGCCTGCGCCTTGCCCACGCGCAACCAGTCGCCCAGCCCCGAGGCGAATGCCGCCTGCATCGTCGGCCCGGGTGGCGTCATGCCCGACGCCCTGAGATGCACGCCGCCGGTCGCCGGCCTGTCGGCGCCGGCCAGCCCGCTGACAAAAGCGGCGTCGGCGGTGCCTTCCATGGTGAACGGCACGCCGGCCTGGGGCTTGGCGCCATCCGCCTGCAGCGAGAACGAGACCGGTTTCGACTGCAGGGCCACGTTCAGCACGTTCTGCGGTTGGCGCAGCGAGGTCGAGAGCCGGCCCGGACCCAGTGGACCTGTGCCGCCGGAAATCTGCGCGAAGCCGAAGGCGCCGTCGACCAGGTCGATGCCCTGCGCGCTGGTCACCAGCCGCAAGGTACCGGTCAGCGTCTCCGCCTTCACCGTGCCGACGGCCAGGTCGCCGTCGCTGACGGTGAACATGCCGGCGCGCGCGCCGTCCGGCATCATGGTGCCGGTGATCCGGCCCGTCATATGCCCCTGCGGCGCGCGCACGGTCATCGCCAGGTTGGCGCCCATATTGTCCTTGCCCGTCACCGCGCCGGAGACATCCGCGATGATCTGCGTGCCTTCCATGTCGAGCGTCAGGCGGGAGTTCCGGATGTCGAGCCGATCGAGCGGCAGGCTGATCGGGCCGTCGCTGGGCGTGATGGCGGGGAACAGCTTGCCGTCCTTCCAGGCAAAACGGAGGCGGGCGCCGTCGACGCTCATGCGCCGCACTTCGCCGCTCAGCAGGTCGCCGATCCGGTAATCCACATGGATGCGGTCTATGGTGCCGGCGGCCGACGACACCAGGCGCATTTCCGCCCGCGCGAATCCCAGGTCGGTGACACGCACGTCCGACGGACCCAGGCCAAAATCGTCGATACTGTTCTCGATCGCCCTCTCGGTCAGCGCCGCCCGCGACATCCACAGCAGCAGTAGCGCCGCGGCAAGCACGGCGAGCGTTCCGGTGGTGATGCGGAAGGCGCGCGACCGGCGGCGCCAGGAGGAGCGGAGCGTCATGCGCTGGAGAATATCCGGATCGCGCGCGGCCCGACAGGTCGTTGCTCGGCGCTGCCGTTCATTTCGCCTCCGCACCCCTTGGGAACCGGGAAACAGGCACCATATTGAGGGGCAAACAGTCCATCCCCGAGAGGATCGCCCCTTGAGTGAAGACCCCTACAAGGTCCTCGGCGTCGCCCGGGACGCCAGCCAGGACGCCATTCGCAAGGCTTACCGGAAGCTTGCGAAGGAGGCGCATCCCGATCTCAACCCGGGAGACAAGAAGGCCGAGGACCGGTTCAAGGCCATCTCCGGCGCCTACGATATCGTCGGCGATGCCGAAAAGCGTGCCCGCTTCGACAAGGGCGAGATCGACGCCTCGGGCACCGAGCGGCCGCGGCAGCAGGACTTCTACCGGCAATATGCCGACGCGGACGGCGGTGGCCGCTATCAGTCGTCGGCCGGCTTCGACGATTTCGCCGACCTGTCGGACCTGTTCTCCGACATGTTCCAGCGCAACGGTCGCGGTGGCGGCGCCGGCCGTGCCCCGCGTCAGATGCGCGGCCAGGACCTGCGTTACCAGCTTCCCGTTGACTTCCTCGACGCGGTGAACGGCGCCAAGCGTCGGGTCACCATGCCCGACGGCAGGACGCTGGATATCGCCGTCCCGCCGGGCACGCGGTCGGGACAGACCCTGCGGTTGAAGGGCAAGGGCGTGCCGGGCGTGAACGGCGGCCCGGACGGCGACGCACTGGTCGAGATCCAGGTCGGCATCCATCCGCTGTTCGAGCGCGACGGCGACGACATCGTCGTCGAGTTGCCGATCTCCATCGACGAGGCGGTGCTGGGCGGCAAGGTCGCCGTGCCCACCATTACCGGCAAGGTCAACCTGACCATCCCGAAGGGCGCCAGTTCGGGCCAGACCCTGCGGCTGCGCGGCAAGGGCGTGCCCGCCGGCAAGAACCGCGCCGCCGGCGACCAGCGGGTGAAGCTGAAGATCGTCATGCCCGCGTCGGTTGATGACGACCTGGAGACGTTCATGAATTCGTGGCGCGAGAGCCACGCCTACAACCCGCGCGCCGGGATGAAGGAATAGCCATGGCCCTGACCGAACAGGATGTGGTCGCGGCGGTCGGCGAGATTTCCGCCCGCCGGCTGCGCATGATCGTCCGCCGCGGCTGGGTCCGGCCGCGGCGCCGGGCCGGGACGACCGAGTTCAGCGACGCCGACGTGGCGCGCGTTCGACTGGTGTATCACCTCACCGAGAAACTCGAGGTGCAGGAAGAGGACGTACCGGTGATCCTGTCGCTGGTCGACCAGGTCCACGGCCTGCGCCGCGCCCTGCGCAACCTGGGCCGCGCCGTCGAAGGCCAGCCGGACGAGGTCCGCGCCCAGATCACGCGCACCTTCAGGGACCTGGACCGCGCCTAGCGACCCTATCGGACGATGACGTTCGAAAACTGCCAGGGATCCTCGGCGTCGTAGTCGTCGGGGAACAGGCCGCCTTCGCGGTTGGCGAGCGGCGTCCAGTCCGTATAGACGCCGACGACTGGGCCCAGATAGGGAAGCTGCACTTCCAGGCACCGCTCGAAGTCGGTCTCGTCGGCCTCGACCACGCCCCGGTCCGGATTCTCCAGCGCCCAGATCATGCCGGCGAGTACGGCCGACGTAACCTGCAGGCCCGTCGCGTTCTGATAGGGCGCGATCTCGCGGGTTTCCTCGATCGACAGCTGCGAGCCGTACCAGTAGGCGTTCTTGCCATGGCCGTAGAGCAGCACGCCCAGCTCGTCGATGCCGTCGACGATGTCGTGCTCGTCCAGGATGATCCAGTCGTCCTGGCGCTGCCATTCGGAACCGGCCATCTCGTGCAGCGACAGCACCGCGTCGTCGCAGGGGTGGTAGGCGTAGTGGCAGGTGGGCCGGTACACGGCCTCGCCGTTCTCGCGGACGGTGAAATAGTCGGCGATGGAGATCGACTCGTTGTGGGTCACCAGGAAGCCGTGCTGGGCCTGGGCGGTCGGCGTCCAGGAGCGGACGCGGGTGCCGGCGCCGGGGCGCAGCAGGTAGATCGCCGCGCCGCAGCCGCCCTCATGGGTGCGGCCTTCGGGCGGCAGCGCCTTTTCGTGGGTGCCCCAGCCGAGCTCGGCCGGTTGCAGGCCTTCCGAGATGAAGCCTTCCACCGACCAGGTGTTGACGAAGATGCCCTTGGGCTTGGGGTTGCGGGCGCGCTGGGTGTCGCGCTCGGCGATGTGGATACCCTTGACGCCGACCCGCTGCATCAGCCGGCCCCACTGCTCGCGGCTGGCCGGCTTCTCGACCGTGAGGCCCATGTCGGCGGCCAGGTTGAGCAGCGCCTGCTTGACGAACCACGACACCATGCCGGGATTGGCGCCGCAGCAATTGACCGCGGTCGGGCCGCCGGGCCTGCGCGCGCGCAGGTCGAGCACGGCCTGGCGCAGGGCGTAGTTGGAGCGCTGTGACACCGACAGGCTGGTGTCGGTGTAGAAGCCCAGCCAAGGCTCGGCGACCGTGTCGATGTAGAGCGCGTCCAGGTCCTTGCACAGTTCCATGATCGCCACCGACGAGACGTCGACCGACAGGTTGACCACGAAGCCGCGGCCCGGGCCGGCGGTCAGCAGCGGCGTCAGCAATTCGCGGTAGTTGTCGACGCGGATGCTGTCATGGATGAAGTTCACCCCGGCGTGGGAGACCATGTCGCTGTGCTCGTCCTCGGGATCGATCACGGTGAACTTGTCCCGGTCGCATTCGATGTGGCGCAGGATCAGCGGCAGGGTTCCGCGGCCGATCGAGCCGAAGCCGATCATGACGATGGGGCCGTCGAAGCGGGCGTGAATGGGCGATACGCTCAAGGGGTGACTCCTGTTTCTTATGGGAACGGCTCCCCCATCCGTGCGGACAGTAGAGCCGTTCCGTTTCATTGATGTGTCGCATGCCGGCAGTGCCGGAATGCGGTGCGGCCTTAGGCCGCCTGCCTGAGTTCGATCAGCGCGGTGCGGCGTCGGTCGTCTTCCGCTCCGACACGCATGCCGACTTTCACCATGCCGGTGGCGCCCGCGAGCGCCCCGGGCACCAGCTCGAGGCCCTGGAAGCGGTCGCGCTCGACCGGGCCGGGCAGGGTAAGGCCGGCGGTCAGTTCCGACGAGAAGCCAAAACGCCCGTAGTAGGGCGCGTCGCCGACCAGGATCACCGCACGGTGGTTCATGGCCGATGCTTCCGCCAGCGCGTGGTCCATCAGCAGGGTGCCGATGCCGAGGCCCTGGCATTCGGGGAGCACGCCGATGGGGCCGAGCAGCAGCGCGTCGCCGGCCGAACCGGCTTCCACGTGCCACAGGCGTACCGTGCCGGCAAGCCGGGCGCCCTGCCAGGCGCTGAAGGCGAGGCCGTCGGCGGGGCGCTGGCCCCGCCGGAGCTTCTCGCAGGTTTTCAGGTGCCGGCCGGGCAGGGCCCGGTCCAGCAGGATTTCCCGCGCCGGAATGTCCAGCGCCGTTTCGTTGCGGATCACGATCATGTCCGTGCCTTAGATGACGATCGCCTGGAGGGGCGAAAATCCGTTGAAGGCAACCGAGGCATAGGTGGTGGTGTACGCGCCCGTCGCCTCGATCAGGACCTCGTCGCCGATCTCCAGGGAAATGGGGAGCGGGTAGGGGGTCCGTTCATAGAGCACGTCTGCCGAATCGCATGTCGGACCGGCCAGGACACAAGGCGCGACCGCATCACCATCGCGCGGCGTGCGGATGGGATAACGGATGGACTCGTCCATGGTTTCCGCCAGGCCGCCGAATTTTCCGATGTCGAGATAGACCCACCGCACATTGTCCTCGTCGGACTTGCGGGAAATCAGCACGACCTCGGCCTTGATCACGCCGGCATCGCCAACCATGCCCCGGCCCGGTTCGATGATGGTCTCGGGCAGACGGTTGCCGAAGTGTCGTCGCAGCGCGCCGAAGATCGCCTGCGCATAGGCGTCCACTTTCGGCACGTCCTTGAGGTACTTGGTCGGGAAACCGCCGCCCATGTTGACCATGGACAGCTGGATGCCGCGCTCGGCGAGGGCGCGGAACACCATCGACGCATCGGCCAGCGCACGGTCCCACGCACCCACGTTGCCCTGCTGCGAGCCGACGTGGAACGAGATGCCGTAGGGCGACAGGCCAAGTTCCTTGGCCTTCTCCAGTACGCCCACGGCCATGGCCGGGACGCAGCCGAATTTGCGGCTCAGCGGCCATTCGGCGCCGGCGCCGTCGGCAAGCACGCGGCAGAACACGCGGGCGCCGGGCGCCTGACGCGCGATCTTCTCCACCTCCTCGACGCAGTCGACCGCATAGAGGTCGATGCCAAGCTGGAAGGCGCGCGCGATGTCGCGTTCCTTCTTGATGGTGTTGCCGAACGAGATGCGGTCCGGCGTGGCGCCGGCGGCCAGCGCCAACTCGATCTCCGTCACCGAAGCGGTGTCGAAGCTCGAGCCCAGCTCCGCCAGCAGGCTCAGCACGGCCGGCTCCGGATTGGCCTTCACGGCATAGAAGATGCGCGTCTCGGGCAACGCCCGGGCGAACGCCATGTAATTTTCACGAACGACGTCGAGGTCGACGACGAGGCACGGGCCTTCCGGCCGCGTGTTGGCAAGATAGTCAAGGACGCGTTGGGTCGCCATAAGACTGATCCCCTACCTTCATTGCTGCCGGCAGGTTTCCGCACAGGGGACGCGATGGAGGCGCCGAACCCGCGAAGATTCCTACAGACCGAAATGGAGAGACGCCAACCGCGGCGAAGCTCCGGTGGGTGCCTTAGGTTGGAACGGGAGGACCGATCCGCACATGGGGCAAAGATGGTGTGCCTCTTCAGTGTCGCCGGCTTTTGGACAGCCGACTGAGACCAAAAAAGCCCTCACCGTCGTTGCTATATGACGCCTCATCCCTGGGGACGTTGTGCCGGCGCCTATGGGCACGTGCGACTATTGGGCAGACAGTGAAATATGAGTTTCGACCCCCGGAATCAAGCTAATTTTTTTTTGCATTTTCGCGTGGCCCGCCAAGGTGTTGCCCGGGGTTTTCCAGCGGGTAAAAAATGGCTGTTTTCCGGCATCGTCGGGGTGGTCGGTCACCTTGTCTCACGGCGGTCCTGCCGCTACACTCCGCCGCCGCATTCCCGCGACGCCAACCGAATTGTGAGTAGAGTCGACATGAACAGCTTCCTCCGCACGACGGCTGCCGCCGCCCTGGTGATCGCCGCCATGGCCACGCAGGGGGCCCAGGCCTCCGATCCCAAGGGTAACTACATCGTCCGCGGCATCGGCGCCCGGCCGTGCTCGGACTACATGGCCGCCGTCGGCAAGAGCGCGCAGGACGTGATGCCCTAGCCCGAATTATTCATCAGCCGGGCTATTCCGGGTTGGCGAACGTAGCTTAACCTACTGATTTGGTGTAGAGAATAGGTGCTTAGACCACTCTCGAACACCGGACAGAAAGTGCCACGCCCGCCATGGTCGACGATAGCGTTGCTGG
>CALQFM020000021.1:0-57547 GCA_943329845.2 Candidatus Kuenenia stuttgartensis
CTCAAGGCCTTGCTGAGGCACGAGCCCGCACGAACCGTCGATGCTCTGATCGAGCGCATCGGCAGCATGCTCGACCGCTTCCTTCCGGCCGAGTGCGCCAACTTCTTCCAGGCAGCCGGTTATCAACGCTCAAAGTGAAAATGCTCTAATAGATGAGTACCATGCACCTTTCGGACGCGCCATTCCAATCATTGCCAAACGACAATGAGTTTAGCGCCGCAGCAACGCCAAAAACCTGTCCCGCGCGGGCGGCAGGCGCATGCGGTTGGGGACGTAGATGCTGCGCTCAAGGAAGTAGCCCGTCAGGTCGAAGCCGGCCAGCATGCCGTCGGGCGTCGGATCGGTCAGCACCGGCAGCTTCAGCAGGCGCTCGGCATACTCGCCCGCCCCGGCCCGGCTGACCGCGCGGCCGGTGCGCGGCGAGACATAGGCCAGGTCGTCGGTCTGGCCGGTGACGGCGCAGGACGTCAGGTCGAGGCCGTAGCCCAGCGCGCCGAGGACGCCCAGCTCCCAATAGACCAGCGCGGCGGCGATGTGGGTGATGTCGGTGGCGTCGTCGCGCAGCAAGGCGATCACCGGCAGTGCGCCGAGGAACACTTCCGGATGCGCCTCGCGTTCGGGCAGCGCGGTCGACGCCACGGCGCACAGCGAGGCCAGCGCCAGCAATCGGGTTGGATCGGACAGGACGGAAGCCGCGTTGGCGTCGATCAGCTCCAGCGTGGCGGTGCCGAGATGCTCGGCGAGGCGTCCGCGCCAGGTGACAGCGACCCGGTTGCCCGCCTGCATCACGCCGCGCATGCGGCCGCCCGAGCCGCCGCGCACCAGTCCCTTGTGGCGGCCATGCGAGCGGGTCAGCAGCTCGACGATGACGGAGGATTCGCCGTGCTTGGCGGCGCCGAGGACCAGGGCTTCATCCGTCCACTCCATCGGCCCTCAATCGCTGTAGTCGAGGCCCATCTCGCGGTAGCGCTCGCGCTCGTCGCCCCAGCCCTTGCGCACCTTGACCTTGAGGAAAAGGTGCACCTTGCGGTCCATGATCTGCTCCAGCTCGCGGCGCGCCGCCTCGCCGATGTCCTTGATGGTCTGGCCGCCCTTGCCGATAACGATGGGCTTCTGGCTGTCGCGCTCGACGAAGATCACCTGATGGACAGTGACGGAGCCGTCCTTGCGCTCTTCCCAGCTTTCGGTTTCGACCGTCGCCGCATAGGGCAGTTCCTGGTGCACGCGCAGGAACAGCTTCTCGCGGGTCACCTCGGCGCCCATCAGCCGCATGGGAATGTCGGAAAGCTGGTCCTCGGGATAGAGCCATGGACCCACGGGCGCGCTCTCGGCGAAGAACCGCTTCAGGTCGCCGACGCCGTCGCCGGTCGTGGCCGAGATCATGAAGATGCGGCTGAACAGCTCGGTGCGGTTCAGCTCGTCGGCCAGTGACAGCAGCGAATCCCGCGGCACCAGATCAATCTTGGTCAGCAGCAGCACCGCCTTGCGGCCGGTATCCTTCAGGCCGTCGAGAACCAGCCGCACTTCCGGGTCGATCCGCTTCTTGGCGTCCACCAGCAGGCAAACCACGTCGGCGTCGGCCGCGCCCCAGGCCGCCGCGACCATGGCCCGGTCGAGCCGCCGCTTCGGCGCGAAGATGCCGGGCGTGTCCACGTAGACCAGCTGCGCGTCGCCCTCGATGGCGATGCCGCGGATACGGGTGCGGGTGGTCTGCACCTTCTGGGTGACGATGGAAATCTTCTGGCCCACCAGCGCGTTGAGCAGCGTCGACTTGCCGGCATTCGGCGCTCCCAGCAGCGCGACGAAGCCGCATCGTGTCTGTCGTTCGGTCATTCCGTTCCGTTCAGTCTGTCCAGCAGGCTTCGCGCCGCCGATTGTTCCGCCACGCGCTTGGATGCGCCCTTGCCCGTGGCCTCATGTTTCCTGCCGACGGTGACGCCGACGGTGAATTCGGGTTCGTGCGGCGGCCCGTCGCGGGAAATCTCGCGATAGGACGGCGCCGCCATGCCGCGCCCCTGCGCCCACTCCTGCAGCAGCGTCTTGGGATCCTTGTCCTTCAGCGCCACACCGGCGACGAGGTCCTGCCAGTGCTTCTCGACGAAGGCATGCGCCGCCGCGAAGCCGGAGTCCATGAACATGGCGCCAATCACCGCCTCGCAGCAGTCGGCAAGGATCGCCGGCTTCTGCCGCCCGCCATTGTCTTCCTCGCCCATCGATAGCCGCACATGTTGGTCGAGGCCGAGCCGCAGCAGGATCTGCGCCAGCGTCTCCTTGCGGACCAGCTCGTTGAAGCGGATCGCCAGCTCGCCTTCCTTGAAAGTCGGGTATTCGCGGTACAGCCGCTGGGCGATGATGGCGCCAAGCACCCGGTCGCCGATGAACTCCAGCCGCTGGTAGTTGGGCACGCCGGTGCAGGACGGATGGGTCAGCGCCTGCTCCAGCAGGGATGGATCGGCGAAGCGATAGCCGAGCAGCGCGTAGATATCCTCCAGGCTCTTCGACATTACCCGTTCCACGCAACCAAGCCGTTGCCGATGCTACCAGCAAAGCGTCCGGATGCGGATATTTTACGGGCAGCGGCCGAGGTCAACCGCCATCACCCGATCAGGTTGAAGAAGCGGCCGTAGCGGATGGCGCCAAACCAGTTCCAGGGCTTCCACAGCGGCGCATCGCAATACTGGCCGCAGGTGGAGAAGAACAGTATGTCGGCCCGGCCGACCAGGTTCTCGGCCGGCAGGAAGCCGACGCCGGTCTGCGTCGGGAAGCGGCTGTCGGCCGAATTGTCGCGGTTGTCGCCCATGGCGAAGTAATGGCCTTCCGGCACCAGGAACGGCCCCGCATTGTCGGCCGCCGATTCCATGCAGTCCTGGGTGCCGGGGAAATAGGCGCAGTCCAGGGTGTTGAAGCTGACGCCGTTAGGGAGTGTCTCGCGCACCTGCCTGTAGGTGAAGTTGCTGCCCTCGATGCCGCTCTCGCCCATGTTGAAGTCCTGGACCTGCTGGCGCTTCACCGGCTGGTCGTTGATGTAGAGGACGCCGTCGATCATCTCGATCTTGTCGCCGGGCAGGCCGACGATGCGCTTGATGAAGTCGGTCTTGTTGTCGGCCGGCCGCTTGAACACGGCCACGTCGCCGCGCGTGACCTGGCGTTCCAGGATGCGCCCCTTGAACGGAATGATGCTCATGGGCAGCGAATGCTGGCTGTAACCATAGGAGAATTTCGACACCAGCAGGTAGTCGCCAATCCACAGGGTCGGGTACATGGAGCCCGACGGAATGTTGAACGGTTCGTAGGCCACCGTGCGGAACGCCAGCGCGATCAGCACCGCCACCACGATGGTCGAGACGAACTCGGAGAAAGCGCCCTTCTCCTTCTTGCCTTTCTCGGCCGGCTTTTCGACGTCGCCGGTCTTCGTGTCGCTCGCGGACTCTGACATGCTGGCTTTCTCGCGGATGCTATTTCAACAGGCTGGCGTATTCGGCCGGGACGGCGGTGATCAGCACGATGGCCTGGGCCAGCGGAAAATCGTCGGTGATGGTCAGGTGCAGCTGTGCCACCATGCCCGGTGGCGTCATCTGCTCCAGTCGAATCTTGGCGCCGCCCGTCAGTTCCATGGTCGGGCGGCCGGACGGCAGGTTTACCACACCCATGGTGCGCCAGTGAACGCCGCGCCTGATGCCGGTGCCCAGCGCCTTCGAGCAGGCCTCCTTGGCCGCGAAGCGCTTGGCGTAGCTGGCGGCGCGATTCATCCGGCCGTCGGACTTCTTCTGTTCGATTTCGGTGAACACCCGGTCGACAAAGCGCTGGCCGAAGCGGTGCAGCGATTTCTCCACCCGCCGGATGTCGATGAGATCATTACCCAATCCTAGAACTATCATTGGCCCAGCTCGATCATCGAGCACTCCGCCGTCCGGCGTCCATCAGGGCGCGCATCTGCCGGATCACGGGGTCCAGCCCCTGGAAGATGGCCTCGCCGATAATGAAGTGGCCGATGTTGAGTTCAACCACGTTCGGGATCGCCGCCACCGCCTCGACCGTCTCGAAGTTGAGGCCGTGGCCCGCGTGGCATTCGAGGCCGAGGCGCAGCGCCGCCGCGGCGGCCTTCCGGATGCGTTCCAGTTCATGCTGCCGGTCCGCGCCTGTCGCCTTGGTGTAGGGGCCGGCGTGCAGCTCGACGATGTCGGCGCCGACCATGCGGGCCGCCTCCACCTCTTTTACGTCGGGATCGACGAACAGCGACACGCGGATGCCCTGGTCCTGCAGCCTGGACACATAGGGTCTGAGATGGTTCATGCCGGCGTGAACCGCGAGGCCGCCCTCGGTCGTCAGTTCCTGGCGCTTCTCGGGCACGAGGCAACAGGCGTGCGGCAGGATGCCGGAGGCGATGGCCAGCATCTCGTCGGTCGCGGCCATCTCGAAATTGAGCGGCAGGCCCACATCCTTCAGCGCCCGCATGTCGGCGTCGCGAATATGCCGGCGATCCTCGCGCAGATGGGCGGTGATGCCGTCGGCGCCTGCTTTCGCGGCCAGACGGGCCGCCTCGACCGGATCGGGATGGATGCCGCCGCGCGCGTTGCGCAGCGTCGCCACGTGATCCACGTTCACTCCAAGGCGGATGTGCTCGACCACGCCTAGCTCCGCACCCGTTCGACGGTCTCGACGACGGTCAGCGTGCGCAGCGCCGCGATGATCTCGGTCAGGTGCTTGACGTCCTGCACCTCCAGATCGATCAGCATGGTGAACACTTTCATACCGCGCTCGGTCAGCTTCAGATTGGTGATGTTGCCGTGGTTCTTGCCGATCAGGGTCGAGATCTTGCCCAGCGCGCCGGGTTCGTTCTGCGACCGCACCTCGATCGACGCCAGATGATAGCCGTGGCGCGCCGCGTCGGGCTCCCACGACAAGTTGAGCCAGGCGTCGGGATCCTCGGTGGCGGCGCCCAGCGCCTCGCAGTCGATGGTGTGGATGACCACGCCCTTGCCCGGCGTCACCACGCCGACGATCCGGTCGCCAGGCACCGGATGGCAGCAGGTGCCCAAGGTCATGGCCACGCCCGGATTGGCGCCGCTGACCGGGATCGCGTACGGGCCGTCGCCAGGCAGCGGATCGTCGCCCTTGCGGCGGCGGTCGCGGCGGTTCTTCTCGCCCGGGAACTCGGCCTCGAGCACCTGGCGCACGGTGATGTTGCCCCGGCCCACTTCGATCAGCAGATCGTCGACGGTCTTCTCGCCCAGCACCTTGCAGGCAGGCTCGAGGTTCTGGTCGTTGAGATTGTAGCCGGCGCGGATGAAAGCGCGCTCGACCAGCTTCTGGCCCAGTTCGCGGTACTCGCCCCTGCCCTGGGACCGCAGGAACCGGCGGATGGCGGCGCGGGCACGACCGGACGCGACCATGCCTTCCCAGGCCGGTGATGGTGTCTGAGCCCGGGAGCGCACGATTTCCACCTGGTCGCCGTTGTTGAGCTCGGTCGACAGCGGCACCATGGTTCCGTTGACCTTGGCGCCGACCGTCGTGTGGCCGACGTCGGTATGCACCATATAGGCGAAGTCGATGGGCGTGGCGCCGCGCGGCAGGGTGATCAGGTCGCCCTTGGGCGTGAAACAGAAGACCTGGTCGCTGTAGAGGTCGATCTTGGTGTGCTCGAGGAATTCCTCGGGGCTTTCCGCGTTCTCCAGCATCTCGATCATGTGCCGCAGCCAGCCGAACTGGCTGCCGTCCAGCTTCTGGGGCGTCTGCTGCTTGTAGCGCCAGTGCGCCGCCACGCCGTAGGTGGCGATGGCATGCATGTCACGGGTGCGGATCTGGATCTCGATCCGCTGCCGCTCGGGTCCCAGCACGGTGGTATGCAGCGAGCTGTAGTTGTTGGGCTTGGGGTTCGAGATGAAGTCCTTGAACCGGCCCGGCACCGCGCGCCATTCGCTGTGCGCCACGCCGAGCGCCCGGTAGCACGCGTCGTCGTCCTCGACGATGACGCGGAACGCCATGACATCGGAGAGCTGCTCGAAGCTGACGTTGTCGCGCTGCATCTTGCGCCAGATCGAATAGGGCTGCTTTTGGCGGCCGAACACCTCCGCCTTCAGGCCCGCGCGCTTCAGCCGCGCCTCCAGCTCGTAGGTGATGCGGCCCTGGATGTTACCGGCCTTTTCGGTGAGGAAGTTCAGCCGCGCCACGATGGATTCGCGCGCGTCCGGGTTGAGGTAGAGGAACGCCAGATCCTCCAGCTCCGTCTTCATGGCCTGCATGCCGATGCGCTCGGCAAGCGGCGCGTAGATCTCGACCGTCTCCAGCGCGATGCGGCGGCGCTTGTCCGGGTTCTTGATGAAATGGAGCGTGCGCATGTTGTGCAGCCGGTCCGCCAGCTTGACCAGCAGTACCCTGATGTCCTTCGACATCGCCAGCACGAACTTGCGGAAGTTCTCGGCCTGCTTGGCGTCCTCGGAGGACAGTTCAAGCTTCGACAGCTTGGTGACGCCGTCGACGAGCTGCGCCACTTCCAGGCCGAACAGGGATTCCACCTCTTCGTAGGTGGCGACCGTGTCCTCCAGCGTGTCGTGCAGCAGCCCGGTGACGATGGTCGCGTCGTCGAGCCGCATGTCGGTCAGGATGCCGGCAACTTCGAGGGGATGGAGGAAATAGGGATCGCCGGATGCGCGCTTCTGCGCGCCGTGCGCCCTCATCGAGAACACGTAGGCGCGGTCGAGCAGCTTCTCGTCCACATTGGGGTCGTAGGCGCGAACGCGCTCGACAAGCTCGTACTGCCGGATCATGCCGTTGCTTTCAGCAATGTCCGGTCAGTGATATGCCGGATGTTAGAGGTCTTCGTCTCCGTCAGCATCCAGGTCGTCAGCGCCGTCGATGTTCATCTCCTGCTCGACCTCGTCGCCGACAATGTCGGAGAACACCTTGTGGAGGCTGTCGGCCGTCAGTTCCTCATGCACGGCCGAAAGCTGGCGGCCGGCGAATTCCAGGCTCAGTTCGTCTTCCTCGGGCTCGTCGCGCTCGACATAGCGCTGCATGCTGCGGATGCGGGCCTCGCGCAGCTCTTCCGGGGTGATGGTGCCGTCGGCGATCTCGCGCAGGGCGACGACCGGATCCTTGTCGTTGTCGCGGTCGATGGTCAGCGGCGCGCCGGAGGAAATCTCCCGGGCGCGCTGGGCCGCGAGCAGCACGAGCTCGAAGCGGCTGGGAACCTTCTGGACGCAATCTTCAACGGTAACGCGGGCCATAAAGCCACTCCTAGTAACACATGCCGGGACGAAGGACCGTTACATAGGGACATAATGTACCAAAAGCAACATTTACAGCCTCCTGACGTCATTCAGATCGGACAACTCACCTATGAGCGCATCGATGCCAGCACCGGTGACCGGATGACGCCAGTCGGGCGCCACGTCGCGCAGTGGCAGCAGCACGAAGCCACGCAGATGGGCACGCGGATGGGGCAGCACCAGGCCGCCGCCATCCGCGCCGGTCACCACCCCGCCATAGTCGATAAGATCGAGGTCGATGACCCGGGCCTCGTTGCGCCTCGCGCGCACCCGGCCGAACGCGTCCTCGATCCGGTGAAGCAGCGCCAGCAGGTCGGCCGGCCCGAGTTGGGTACCTACGCGGGCGACACCATTGACGTAGTCCGGCTGGTCCGAGCGCGGCACCGGGGCGGTGGCGTACCAGGCGGACCGCGCCTCGACAGTGACGCCGGCGGCCCGGAAAGCCGCCAAAGCGGCCTCCAGCGTCGCCTCCGGACCGCCGTGATCCGATGGCAGATTGGCCCCGAGGGCAACGAATATGGGGGGCGGCTTCCGTGTCACGATCGCGCGAGGCTCCAGCCTGACTGTCAAAATTACACTTCCATTGCCTGACGGGCGCGCATACTTTTTGCGTGGAAAGTCACGTCAGACTTTTCGACGCGTATCACGCATCAGCCAAAAAGACGCTTTTTTTCCAGGAGTGGCATTTATCATGATCTTCTATCCGAGTGAGCGTATTGCCCTGTTCATTGATGGCTCGAACCTGTTCGCCGCGGCGCGAACCCTGGGCTTCGACATCGACTACCGGGCGTTGCTCAACGAGTTCTCCAGCAAGGGCCACCTTGTCCGGGCGCTCTACTACACGGCGATTCTGGAAGACCAGGACTTCTCGCCGTTACGGCCGCTGGTCGACTGGCTCGACTACAACGGCTTCACCGTCGTCACCAAGCCGGCGAAGGAATACATCGATTCCACCGGCCGCCGTAAGATCAAGGGCAACATGGACATCGAGATCGCGGTGGACATCATGAGCCTGTCCGACCATCTCGACCACATCGTCCTGTTCTCCGGTGACGGCGACTTCCGCCGCCTGATCGAGGCGGTGCAGCGGCGCGGCAAGCGCGTCTCGGTGGTCAGCACGCTGCAGACGCAGCCGGCGATGGTGGCGGACGAGCTTCGCCGTCAGGCCGACAGCTTCATCGAGCTGGCCGATCTGGCGCCGATGATCGCACGCGATCCGGCCGCCCGCGCCCAGTCGCAGGCCAACCGGGCCGCCCGTGAGCATGCCGCGGCACCGGCCGAGGCCGAGGACGTGCGGGCCTGAGGGTTCGCCCGGACTTTCACGCATGCCGACAGGCGCAGCCTCCGGTCCGTCCAGGGACTGCCCAATCTGCCCCAGGCTCGCGGGCCTGCGCCTGTCGCTTCGTGAACAGCATCCCGACTGGTTCAACGCGCCGGTCCCGTCGTTCGGCGATCCAGGCGCGCGGCTGGTCATCGTCGGCCTGGCGCCCGGCCTCAACGGCGCCAACCGCACCGGCCGGCCGTTCACCGGCGACTATGCGGGCGACCTGCTCTACCAGACTCTGCTGAAGCTGGGGCTGGCGGTTGGCGAATACCGTGCCGACCCGCGGGACGGCCTGACGCTGAAGGATTGCCTGATCACCAATTCCGTCCGCTGCCTGCCGCCGGCCAACAAACCGCTGCCCGAAGAGATCACCGCCTGCCGGCCGTTCCTTACGGGACAGCTCGACGCGGTTCCCTCGGCACGCGCCATAGTCGCGCTGGGCCGCATCGCCCATGAAAGCGTCGTGCGCTCCCGGGCCGGCAAGCTGAAGGATTACCCATTCGGTCACGGGGCGCCGCACGGCCTGCCCGGCGGCCTGCGACTGTTCGACAGCTATCACTGCAGCCGCTACAACACCAATACGGGCCGGCTGACGGAAAAGATGTTCGTCGAGGTGATGACGGCCGCGCGGGACTTCGCGCTGGCCTGACCGGTCACGAGTACCGTTCTTCCTTCCAGGGGTCGCCCTCGTTGTTGTAGCCGCGCACTTCCCAGAAGCCCGGCTTGTCCCGTGCCGAGATCTCGATGCGCTTGATCCACTTGGGCGACTTCCAGAGATAGTATTGCGGGATCACCAGCCGCACCGGGCCGCCATGCTGGCGCGGGATCGGCTTGCCTTCCCAGCGGTGGGCGAGCAGCGCGTCGGGCGCGGCGAAGGCTTCCAGCGTCACGTTGGTGGTGTAGCCGTCATAGGAGTGCATGATCACATGCTTCGCGTCGGCCTTGGGCCGCACAAGTTCCAGAATGTGCGCGGTGCTGACGCCTTCCCAGTGGTTGTCGTAGCGCGACCAGGTGGTGACGCAGTGGATGTCGGAGACGTCCTCGAACACCGGCTGGCTTATGAAGTCCTGCCACTTCCATTCCAGCGGCTTCTCGACCAGGCCGTCGACCACCAGCTTCCATTTGTCGAGCGGCACATCCGGCTGGACGCCCAGGTCCAACACCGGCCAGTCCTTCGTCAGCCGCTGTCCCGGCGGCAGGCGCTGGGTACGGTCCTCCATCGACTGGTTTCCGGTGAGCAGGCGGCCGTCCCGCGCCCATTCCTGCTTGCGGCGGATCAGCTTCTGCTTGATCTCGCCATACATCTCGATGCCGTCGTCGTCCGCCATGCCCTGCCTCCGTCTTGTCATCCTGTTATATCGCCATTTCCCCGCTGACCGTTACACGCCGAATTAAGGTATGTGAGGAATGCACGACAGGAACGAGACATGACCAACGCCGAGTGGCGGCCGATGACACCAGCCGACATTGCCGCCGTCGATACCATCGCGGCGGCGATCCACGTCGCGTTGCCCGAGCACGCCTTCGTCTTCGCCGAGCGCCAGCGCCTGTATCCGAAGGGCTGCTTCATGCTCGAGGTCGACGGTGAGCCGGCCGGCTACGTCATCAGCCACCCGTGGCATTATCTGCGGCCGCCGCCACTGAACACGCTGCTGGGGAGGATTCCCGGCGACGCATCGACCTACTACATCCACGACCTGGCGCTGCTGCCGTCATCGCGCCGGACAGGCGCCGGCTCGGCCATCGCCCGTCGGCTGGTTGCCCATGCCGAGGAAGTCGGCCTGCCCAACGTGTCGCTGATCGCCGTGTATGACGCCGCCACGTTCTGGCAGCGGCATGGATTCGACGATGTCGACGATCCGGCGCTGGCGAAGAAGCTGGCCGGATACGGTGCCGAGGCGCGCATGATGGTGCGGTTGGTCGAGCGGGCCTGAAGATCGCGAACGGGTTGGCCCTATCCCCGCGCCCGCATCAGCCGAGCCTTCTGCTTCTGCCAGTCGCGGGCCTTTTCGGTCTCGCGCTTGTCGACCACGTTCTTGCCCTTGGCGAGGCCCAGCTCCAGCTTGGCCATGCCGCGGTCGTTGAAATAGAGCTTGAGCGGCACCACGGTCATGCCGTTGCGGCGGATCGCCTGGGACAGCTTCTCGATCTCGCGGCTGCGCAGCAGCAGCTTTCTGGGCCGCCGCGTCTCGTGGTTCAGGTAGCTGGCCTGGTTGTATTCGGGGATATAGGCGTTCACCAGGAACATCTCGCCGTCCTTCGCCTCGGCATAGGACTCGGCGATATTCGACTGACCCAGCCGCAGCGACTTCACCTCGGAGCCCTGCAGCATGATGCCGGCCTCGAGCGTTTCCTCGATGAAGTAGTTGTAGCGCGCCTTACGGTTCTCGGCGACGAGCTTGCGAACCGGTTCTTCCTTCTTCTTGGCCATCAGAGCAGCCTGGCATGTTCCATCGCCGCGCGCACGATCTGACGGGTGGGTTCGGAAATCTGCACCAGCGGCAGGCGGACGTCCTCGCGGCACTTGCCGAGCAGGCTGGCGGCGTACTTCACCGGCGACGGGCTGGTCTCGACGAACAGCGCGCTGTGCAGCGGCATCAGCCGGTCCTGCAGCTCGAGCGCCTCGGCGTAGTTCCCCTGCAGCGTGGCGTTCTGGAACTGCGACAACAGGCGTGGCGCCACGTTGGCGGCCACCGAGATGCAACCAACGCCGCCATGGGCGTTGAAGCCCAGCGCGGTGCCATCCTCGCCGGACAACTGAATGAAGTCGGCGCCGCACTTCAGCCGCTGCAGGCTGGGCCGGGTCAGGTCGCCGGTGGCGTCCTTCACCCCGATGATGTTGGGCAGTTCGGCGAGCCGGGCCATAACCTCGACGGTCATGTTGACCACCGACCGGCCCGGAATGTTGTAGATGAAGATCGGGATGTCGACGGCCTCGGCGATGGCCTTGAAATGGGCGTAGAGCCCTTCCTGCGTCGGCTTGTTGTAGTAGGGCGTCACCACCAGCGCGGCGTCGGCGCCGGCCTGCTTGGCGTGGCGCGTCAGCGCGATGGCTTCCTCGGTGCTGTTGGAACCCGATCCCGCCATCACCGGGACGCGGCCGCCCGCGGCCTCGATGCACAACTCCACCACCCGCTTGTGCTCGTCATGGCTCAGGGTCGGCGACTCGCCCGTCGTGCCCACCGGCACAAGTCCGTGCGTGCCCTCGCCGATCTGCCATTCGACGAAAGACTGGAACGCCGCCTGATCGACCTGACCGTCCTTGAACGGGGTGATCAGCGCCGTGATCGAACCTCTGAACATTCTGTACGCTACCGGGTCGTGATGCCGCTGTGGCCGCGAACATAATCATGCGCCCGCCCCGCCGCAAGCGCACAGGTCCAGGCACCCCCAGGTTATCTCGAAGGAGCAATCAATCCCCTTGCCTTGCATCTTCATATATTCGTATATTCGTATCTATGAATATAAATCCGGATATCAGCCTCGATGACATGAAGGAAAACGCGGGCCGCGCCTGTGATTTCCTTCGCTCGATCGCGCACCCGCAGCGGCTGCTCGTCCTGTGCCAGCTGTCCCAGGCCGAAAGGCCGGTCGGCGAACTGGCCGGGCTGCTGGGCATGCGCCAGTCGACCCTGTCGCAGCACCTGGCGCGGCTGAAGGCTGAAGGCCTCGTGGCCGCACGGCGCGACGGCACCTCGATCCGATACTCCCTGGCACGGACCGAGATTCTCCCCGTGATCGAAGTCCTTTACGGCGTATTCTGCAGGGCAGAAGGCAAATGATGGATCGGCTGGCGCGCTATGTCCCGATCCTCTCCTGGGGACGCGCCTATTCCGCGCGCGATCTGCCGGGCGACCTGACTGCCGGGCTGATCACCGCGATCATGCTGGTTCCCCAGGCCATGGCCTACGCGATGCTGGCCGGCCTGCCGCCGCAGATCGGACTGTATGCCAGCATCGCCCCGCCGATCCTCTACGGCATCTTCGGATCGAGCCGGGCGCTCGCCGTCGGCCCGGTGGCCATCGCGTCGCTGATGACGGCGACGGCGCTTTCCGCCCTGTCGGCTCCCGGCAGCGCGTCCTATATCGCCAACGCTCTCGTCCTGTCGCTGCTGATCGGTCTGATACTGCTGGTGCTGGGCATGGTGCGCGCCGGATTCCTGGTGAATTTCCTGAGCCACCCGGTGATCTCCGGCTTCACCAGCGCCGCCGCCATCCTGATCGTCATCAGCCAGCTCAAGCTCCTGATGGGCATCGACATTCCCCGTGGGGAAGCCATCGCGACCATCGTCAACGTGGCCCGCCATGCCGGCGGGACCAATCCGGTCACGCTGGCGATCGGCGCCGGCGCCATGGCGATCCTGCTGATGATGCGAGGGCCGCTCGCCGCGTTGCTCCAACGGCTCGAGGTGCCTCCTGTCACGGCCCAGTTCATTACCCGGTCAAGCCCACTGCTGGCGGTCGTGCTCGGCATCGCCGTCACTGCCGGCTGGCACCTCGCCGAGACATCCTCCGTCGCCATTGTCGGCGCGATTCCAAGCGGCCTTCCATCTCTGACCGTGCCAAGCGCGGATATGACGATCTGGCGGACCCTGTTGCCATCGGCGGCGCTGATCGCGTTCGTGAGCTACCTGGAAAGCGTGTCGGTTGCCAAGGCACTCGCCGCGAAACGGCGGCAAAAGGTGGACGCGGACCAGGAACTCATCGGCCTGGGCGCCGCCAACATCGCCGCCGCATTCACCGGCGCAAGTCCGGTCGCCGGCGGATTCGCCCGGTCCATGGTGAATTTCGCCGCCGGCGCCAACACCCCGCTTGCCTCCATCCTGACCGCGCTGTTGCTGGCGGTGTCCGTCGTATTCCTGACGCCGTTGCTGCATTATCTCCCTCAGGCGGTGCTGGCCGCGACCATCGTGGTGGCGGTCGTCCAACTCATCGACCATCGAAGCTTCCGCCGGACCTGGCAGTACAACAAGGCGGATTTCGCAGCGCAGGCCGTGACGTTTCTGGTCGTACTGATCGTCGGGGTAGAGACCGGCATCATCAGCGGCTTGGTCCTGTCGCTGCTGTTGTATCTTTGGCGAAGCAGCCGTCCCCACTTCGCGATCGTCGGTCAGGTTGGCGACAGCGAGCACTATCGCAACGTCAGGCGACACAAGGTGCGGACTGACGCGGCGGTGCTGCTGTTCCGGATCGACGAGAACCTGTACTTCCCGAACGCCGGCTATCTCGAGGAAAGCCTGCGGGCGGAAGTGGCCGCGAACCCGGAGATCACCGACGTGGTGCTGATTCTCAGCTCCGTCAGCCTCGTCGACGCAAGCGCGCTCGAGACGCTCGATGAACTGCGCGAGACCCTGCATGACGCCGGGATCACGCTCCACCTCGCCGAGGTGAAGGGTCCCGTCATGGACCGGCTGCAGCGCACATCGTTCATCGAGAACCTGGCTCCAGGGCAGGTTTTCCTGTCGACCCACGATGCAGTCGAATATTTGAGGGAACGGCTCTATGCCGATCCATACGGATCGGCGATCTGAGGAGGCAAACATGGACATCGTCAACTTCACGCCGGTTCCGGCGCTGATCGGCGGCGCGCTGATCGGCCTGGCATCGATCCTGCTGCTGTTGCTGACCGGCCGCATCGCCGGCATCAGCGGCATCCTGGGAGGCCTGCTGCCGCCCACGCGGGGCGACACCACCTGGCGGCTCGCGTTCATTGCCGGGCTGATGCTCGGCGGACTGGGTTTCGTTTACCTGGGCGATCCCTCCGCCATCAGCATCGAGGCGGACACACCGTTGCTGGTCGCCGCCGGGCTGCTGGTCGGCTTCGGCACGCGGCTCGGATCGGGTTGCACCAGCGGCCATGGCATCTGCGGCATCGGGCGCACGTCGCCGCGCGGACTCGTCGCGACCTGCATATTCGTTGGCATCGGCATGGTGACCGTGTTCGTCACCCGCCACATCATCGGGAGCTGATCATGGGCCGCCCTCTCGTGCCGCTGCTGTGCGGTCTCATCTTCGGCGCCGGTCTTGCCGTATCCGGCATGGTCAACCCGGCCAAGGTACTCGGCTTCCTCGACGTCACCGGGCAATGGGACCCGAGCCTTGTGCTGGTGATGGCGGGAGGCGTCGCTGTGTTCGCCCTCGGCTTCCTGCTGGTGAAGCGTTCAGCCAAGCCGCTGCTGGCAGCCAAATTCGAGATTCCGACCCGCCGCGACATCGATCCAAGGCTGGTTGCCGGCGCGGTGCTGTTCGGCATCGGCTGGGGTCTCGCGGGCCTCTGCCCCGGCCCGGCCCTGACTGGCCTCGCCTTCGGAATAACCAAGGTCTACATCTTCGTCGCCGCCATGGTGGCGGGAAGCCTGGCCTATGGGCTGTGGATGAGATTCAGGGGTTAACGCGCCATCAAAGCGTCGGCTGTCGCGACGAAGTAATACAGGTCGCGCAGGCCGAACGCGTCGCGCAGGCCGCGCCGCCGCAGGCCGGCCTTTTCGAGCACCTTGTGCGAGGCGGCGTTCTCCGGCCGGCTGACGGCGACGATCTCCTGCAGGCCCAGATCCTCGAAGCCGTGGCGCAGCAGGCGCTTCGTCGCTTCGGTCGCGAAGCCCCTGCCCCAGGCAAGCACCTTGAAGCCGTACCCGACCTCGATGTCGTCGCTGCCGTCGAGATGGGTGAGCACGACCCAGCCGAGGAACTGTCCGGTGTCCCGCTCGGTTACGATCCAGCGGCCAAGCGGGCCTTCCATCTCCAGGGTCTCCAGGGTCAGCTCCTCGGAGTCCTGCAAGGTCATGGCGCCCTCGCCAATGAACTTCATGACCTGCGGGTCCATGCTCATGGCGATCAGCTCGACAGTATCGCTTTCCGCCTGCGGGCGCAGGATCAGCCGTTCCGTTTCGAGCGTCGGCTTCATGGCCTCATTCAACCAGATACCGCCAGGCGTCGGTGCCCTCGAGCAGACGCTGCACCTTGCGGCGGTCGGCCTCGGAAAGGGCCGCCAGCTTTTCACGCATCACCTGCAGGCAGCGCGCGTGGTACTTCATCGGCTTCTGGGCGTGGCTCATCCCGTCAAGTACTTGTATATGCAGCCGTTCCTCGCCGGACTCGATGGCCTTCAGGGTCGCGGCCAGGTAGGGCAGATAGACCTCTCCGGCCAGCCAGAGCAACTCCTTGACCCCGTCGCACAACGGCGCGTCGTGGGCGATCCATTGGCCCTCGACGCCGGAGGCGTCGTCGATGATGGTCAGCCACGGCACCATGCGCCTGGACTGCTGGATCATCACCTTGAAGGAGGCCGGATTCCAGAAACACTGGTAGAGCTGGCCGTAAAAGCCGAAATCGCCCAGTGACGGGCGCGAGCCGAACAGGAAGTTCTGGTCGCGCAGCACCAGGTCCCAGGCGCTGACGATGCGCCCGAACATGGCCTCGATCAACGGCACGTTCTGCGGCTCGATGCCGGCCACCGGCCATAGCGGCACCTGCCAGTCGCGGAACTTGTGGGCGGCCTCGCGCAGGGCTTCGTCGCTCGACGGGCCGGTCCCGGGATAAAGCATCAGGTGGGAGACATAGTCGGTATCGCCGCCCTTGTCCTCGCCGACCCAGCGATAGTGGAACATCATCTTGGTGCCCCACTCGTCGCCGAAATCCTCCAGCAGATGGGCGAGGAAGGCGTGAGCCGGATCGTCCGGCAGGATTGAGCGCTCGCCGTGCCGTCCTTCCAACAGGTACGCCATCGGACTCGAATCAACATGCCAGACGTCGTCCGGCTCCTCGGGGAAATGCACCTTGGGAATGATCGGCGGCTTGATGTGCTTCGTGCGTTCCTGGACCTCTTTCGTGTTGAGTATCCAGTCGTGCGGCAGGCGCCGGTAGCGCATGATCGCGCGCATCTTCACCGAAAACGGCGACGACAGCGAGCCGATGACCTGATAGCGGCCGGTCATTCTTCCTCCCCAGAGTGTTGCGGAGAGACAGTATGCATGGCGGCCCGGGCCGCGCCAGCCTCACTTGCCGTCGATGAAGTCCAGCACGGTTTTCGTATAACCTTCCGGGTCCTGCAGCATGGCGAAGTGGCTGACCTGCGGCAGGATCACCAACGTGGCGCCGGGGATCGCCTGCGCCATGGTGTCGGTGTGCGCCCGGCTGATGGCCTCGTCGTGGTCGCCGAGGACGATGGCAGTCGGCACCTTGATGGCGGCGAGCTGCGCCGCCGTCCAGTTCGGCTGGCTGGCCCACATATGGCCGATCTGCTCGACGAAGGCGTCATAGTCGGACGGCCCCGGCGGCTCGCCACGCTGTCGATTTTCAGGTGGTCCAGCAGTTTCACGTAGTCCGACGCCATCAGGTCATAGCCGAACGGCTCGGCCGTGCGGGTCGAGCGGCCATGACCGCGGCTGTCGGCGACGATCACCTGGTGGCCGGCGGCCACCAGCTTGGGCACCTGGTTCGCCCAGACGTCGGCGTGCGACAGGCCGCCATGGATCAGCAGCACCGGCGGCCCTTCGCCGAACGTGGCGTAGTACATCTGGATGCCGTTGACCGGCGCGTAGCCGCTCTCCGCCGGCTTCGGCATGGGCGGCGGCTCCGGCACCGTCATCCAACGGTCGGCGGCGGACGCCGCGGTGGTGAAGACGACGAGGAACAGGGCGGCGACAGCAGCGCGCATGGTTACAGTCCCCTCGGTTTCGGGCCTCCCGTGGCCCAGTCCAGCAGCTCGACCGTATGCACGACGGGCACCGACGCGCCGCCGCGAAGCTGGGTGATGCAGCCGATATTGCCGCTGGCGATGACCTGCGGCGCGGTCGCCGCGAGGCGGTCGAGCTTGCGATCGCGCAGCTGCCCGGCGATCTCGTCCTGCAGCAGGCTGTAGGTACCGGCCGAGCCGCAGCACAAATTGGCTTCCTTCGGCTCCACCACCGTGAAGCCCGCCTGGCGCAGCAGGTTGACCGGCTGGCGCGTCACCTTCTGGCCGTGCTGCAGCGAGCAGGCCGACTGGTAGGCCACGCGAAGGCCCGGCGGCGCATTGACGGGCGTTACGCCCAGCTCAAAGAGGAATTCCGACACGTCGCGGGTCAATGAGGCGATCCGCGCGCCTCGAACACCCCATTCGGGATCCCCCGCCAGCACGAAACCGTAGTCTTTCAGCATGGTGCCGCAACCCGAGGCGTTGGCGATGATGGCCTTGAGCCCCTCGCCGTCCAGTTCCTTTTCCCAGGCGGCGACGTTCGCCCTCGCCCGCTCAACGGTCGGCGTTTCCTGACCGAGATGATGGGTGATGGCGCCGCAGCAATAGGCCTCGTGCAGGATCACCACCTCGCAGCCATGGCGGCTCAGCACGCGGATGGTCGCTTCGTTGATCTCGGGACCGATGGCCTGCTGGACGCAGCCGATCAGCAGGCCGACGCGGGCGCGCCGCTCGCCCTGCGCCGCGACGCGCCGGTCGCGATCGAGCGGCTCGCCGATGAGGCCTAGGGGCGCGGTCAGCGCCATGGCGCGCAGCCGCTTCGGCAGCAGATCGGCCACGGGAAGCGCCAGCTTCGCCAGCCGTAGCGCCCAGCCGAACGGTCCGGGGCGCGGCAGCAGCCAGCCCAGCATCCGCCGGGTCAGCCGGTCGGGCAGCGGCCTGGTATAGGTGTTCTCGATATGCGCCCGGGCGGAGTCGATCAGGTGCATGTAGTTGACGCCCGACGGGCAGCCAGCCTGGCACGACAGGCAGGACAGGCAGCGGTCCACATGCAGGACCGTGTTGTCGTCGGCCGGCTTGCCGCCTTCCAGCATCTCCTTGATCAGGTAGATGCGGCCGCGCGGGCTGTCGAGTTCGTCGCCCAGCAGAGTGTAGGTCGGGCATTGCGGCAGGCAGAAGCCGCAATGGACGCAGGTGCGCAACGCCTTCTCGGCCTCCCGCAGATGCGGGTCCGCCATTTGCTCGTCGGAAAAGAGTGTCCGCATTCAGGCCGCGCCGGGCAGTGAAACAGCTCCCATCCGGCCGGGGTTGAAGATGCCGCTGGGATCGAACCCAGCCTTAACACGCGCCGACAGTTTGGCAAGCCCTTCCGCCTGCGGCTGAAACACGGCTTCCTCGCGGCGCACGGCGTCCGGCGCGCGGACCAGCAGCGCGTGGCCGCCCTCGGTCATGGCAGCGCGGATGCGGGCACCCTGACCCGCTGCGGCCGATTCGTAGCCCAGCCAGATCAGGCCGCCCGCCCAGTCCATCAGCCAGGAATCGGCGCCCGACGCGGCGATGATCGCGGCGCCATTGGTCGGCGGCACCGAAACGCGCCAGACCACCTGATGGTCGGGTGGCAGCAGCCAGGCATCGCGCACTTCGGACCAGAATCGGCGGGAATTCATGCTGTGCAGTTCTTCAAGCGGCCCGAACGGCGCCACCAGCTTCTTCAGCTCCTCCATGCGGTGCGTGACCGAGACCCCATGCCCTTCGACCCGGATGGCGGTGATCGCCCGGTCGGCCCGGCCCACATAGGGCACTTGCGAGCGCGCCGCTTCCGGGGCGGGAATATGGGCAAGGCCCGATACCTCGAACGGGCTGTTGGCGGCAGCGGTCAGCGCCTCGACGGCGCGCTCCGGCTTGAGGCCGTGGATCAGCAGGGTGTAGGTCTTTTCCGGCGCCGGCAGCACCTTCAGGGTGATTTCGGTGAACGCGCCCAGCGTGCCGTAGGCGCCGGTCATCAGCTTGTGCAGGTCATAGCCGGTGACGTTCTTAACCACCCGGCCGCCAGACTTGAAGCATTCGCCGCGGCCGTTGACCGCATGGGCGCCCAGCACGAAATCCCGCGCCGCGCCTGCCTTCACCCGGCGCGGGCCCGAGCTGCCCACCGAGATGGCGCCACCGATGGTGCCGTATTTGCTTTCGCCGCACAGCAGCCAACCCCAGTCGAGCGGCTCGAAGGCCAGCATCTGGTTGCGCTCGGCCAGCATCTGGTTGACCTGCTCCAGCGGCGTGCCGGGCCGGACGGAGATCACCAGTTCCTCCGGCTCGTAGAAAACCACGCCGGCAATACCGGAAAGGTCGACCTTCGCCGGGATTCCGCGGCCGTTGATCTTTACCGGGCATCCGAGGCCACGTTTGGTGCCGCTGCCGACCAGTTCGAGCGGCCGCGCCTCGGCCGACGCCCAGGAGATGAGCTCGGCCAGTTCCTTCTCGTCGGTGGGTTTGTATGCACTCGTCATGGCACGATAAGAACGTGTTTTGCCGCACTGCACAAGTCATTCAATGCCCAAAAACAGCGTGCATGAACTTTATAGTTCGACAGGAATGTATGGTATTAGACTATATATGTCAGACAGTTATAGGATATTTGTAATTGTATGTATCAGAATCTCGGCAACTCCGGAAATGCCGTTTTCCCCTTGTGAACGTGCATTGCACCCAATTCCGCGCAGCGGTGCAGCGTGGGGAAGACCTTGCCGGGATTGAGGTGCTGGCCCGGGTCGAATGCGCACTTCAGCCGCTGCTGCTGCTGCATGTCCAGGTCGGTGAACATTTCCGGCATCAGGTCGCGCTTTTCGGTGCCGACGCCGTGCTCGCCGGTCAGCACGCCGCCCACCGAAACGCACAGCCGCAGGATGTCGTGCCCCAGATGCTCGGCCGCCTCCATTTCGCCCGGCACATTGGCATCGTAGAGGATCAGCGGGTGCAGGTTGCCGTCGCCGACATGAAACACGTTGGCGATGGTCAGCCCCGAGGCACGCGACAACTCGCCGATGCGCGCCAGCACCGGCGCCAGCTTGTTGCGCGGGATGGTGCCGTCGAGCACGTAATAGTCGGGCTTCATCTTGGCAGCCGCCGGGAACGCCGACTTGCGTCCCAGCCAGAACAGCAGCCGCTCCTCCTCGGACTGCGACGCGCGCACGCCGATGGCGCCGTTCCGGGTCGCAATGGCGGTCACCCGCTCGATCAGGTAGTCGACCTCGGCGGCCGGACCATCCAACTCGCAGATCAGGATGGCTGCGGCGTCCGCCGGATATCCCGGCGCGCAATATTCCTCGACCGCGTCGATGGTGATGCGGTCCATCATCTCCATCCCGGCCGGGATGATGCCCGAAGCGATGACGTCGGCGACGCAGGCGCCGCCCGCCTCGATGCTGTCGAACGACACCAGCAGGGCGCGCACGGTCTCGGGCTTGGGCAGGATGCGCACGGTGACCTCGGTGATCACGCCCAGCAGGCCTTCCGAGCCGGTGATGATGCTCAGCAGGTCGTAGCCTTCCGGGTCGAGGTGCTTGCCGCCGACGCGCAGTACCTCGCCGTCCATGGTCACCAGTTCGACGCCCAGGATGTTGTTCACCGTCAGGCCGTATTTCAGGCAGTGCACGCCGCCAGAGTTCTGCGCGACGTTGCCGCCGATGGTGCAGGCGATCTGGCTCGAGGGATCGGGCGCGTAATAGAAGCCGTCGTCCTCGACCGCCCTGGTGATCCCGAGATTGGTCACGCCCGGCTGCGCGACCACGACCCGGTTGGCGTAGTCGACGTCGAGGATGCGGTTGAACTTGGTCATGGCCAGCAGCACGCCGCCCGGCACCGGCGTCGCGCCGCCTGAGAGCCCGGTGCCCGCGCCGCGCGGCACGACAGGCACGCCGAACTCCCGGCACAGCCTCAGCACCTCGGAAACCTGCGCCACGGTCTCCGGCAGCACGACGATGCCGGGCATCTGCCGGTGCATGGTCTGCGCATCGGTCTCGAACGGCTTGCGGGCGATGGTGTCGGTGACGACGCACTCCGGCGGCAGCACCTGGCGGAAGCGCGCGGCAAGCGCCGAGAGGTCGGCGGTGATGGGTTCGGGGGCGATGACGTTCATGATGGGCACTATATACCCTTTATTGTCATCCCGGCGGAAGCCGGGACCCAGGGGATCGTAGAGTACAACCCATTCCCCGTTCTGGGTCCCGGCTTCCGCCGGGATGACAAGGAAATGAAGCGCACCCCTAAAACTTCACCGGCCAGTTCGACAGCCTGTGTTCTCCCACGCCGCCGGGCCTCGCATGCGCCGCCAGCGCGCGGATGATGAAATCCCGCGTCTCCAGCGGGTCGATCACCGCCTGCGTGGCGAACGCCTCGGCGAAGTCGAAGGCGGAGGTTTCGCCGGAGACCGCGTCCAGCATGGCGCCGAACTTCTCCGGGTCGTCCTCGTGTTTCACGCCATAGACCACGTTCACCGCCGTCGCCGGGTCCATGAAGCTGATCTCGGCGCCGGGCCAGCAGGCGGTTTCGCTGGCACGGCCGACGAACATGTTGTGCAACGCCATGCCGAACGCCTTGCGCAGGATCACCGTGACCGTCGGCACGGTCACCTGGTCGAGCGCCAGGATCCAGTTCATGATCTTGGCGCCCAGCTTCTCCTTCTCGCCGGTGCGGCCGATGAAGAAGCCCGGCGTGTCGGCGAGGAACACCAAGGGCACGTTGAAGCTGTCGCACAGCACGATGAACGCCAGCACCTTGTCGCAGGCCTCGGCGTCGAACGCGCCGCCCTTGAACAGGGGATTGGACGCGACGATGCCGATGCTCCTGCCACCGAGGCGCGCGAAGCCGGTCACCGCCACCTTGGCGAAGCTGTCCTTCAGCGGAAACCACGAACCCTTGTCGGCGATGATCTCGATCGCCTTGCGCATGTCGTAGACCTTGGTGCGCTGTTCCGGGACCACCTTCAGCAGCCTTTCCTGGTCCTCGCCCGATCCCTCCGGAATCGGCGCGTCGGGCGGCGACTCGCCATTGTTGGACGGCAGATAGCTCAGGAACCGGCGGATGATGCGCAGCGCATCCTCGTCGGTATCAGCGACGGCGTCGATCATGCCGGTCTGCTGCGCATGGACGCGCCAGCCGCCCAGCTCTTCCGGATCGACCGGCTCGCTGATCGCCAGCTCGGTCACCCGCGGCGAAGCGACGCCCATGATCGCGCCCTTGCGCATCACCACGAAGTCCGAGACCATGGCCTGCCAAGTCGAGCCGCCGAAGCTCTGGCCCAGGATCGCCGAGACCCAGGGCACGACCCTGCCCTTCTGGTAGGAGCCGCCGGCGAAGCCGATGATGGTGTCGGCCATGCCGCGCGCGCCCATGGCGTCCGGGATGCGCGAGCCCGAGCATTCGCCCAGCTCGATCAGCGGAAAGCCCGAGCGCTGGGCCGCTTTCTTGACGTAGCCGTGTTTCTTGCCGGCGATGGCCGCCGACGACGCGCCGAGCACGGAAAAGTCCGAGGCGCAGACCCCCACGCGACGCCCGTCGATCTCGCCGAACCCGCTGACGACGCCGTCGGCCGGGGTCTTCTCGCGGATTTCGGGCCGGTCGGCGACGGCGAGCTGGCCGATCTCGTGGAAGCTGCCCGTGTCGAGCAGCGCGTAGACTCGCTGCCGGGCATTGAGCAGGCCGTTTTCGGCCATGCTCGCGAGAATGCGCGGCGAGCCCATCGCCTTCGCCTTTTTCTGTCGGCGGCGCAGTTCGGCGCGCTTTTCATCGAAACTCATGGTCCCTCCCCTTGATTGCCGGGAGCCTAGCAGGCAGGTCCCCGCCGCGCTAGGATACCGCCCGGTAAGCGGGCCTGGGGAGGACGCGGAGTATCATGAAGTTCAGCAAATTTTCCGAACGGGCCTACGACCACAAGACCGGATGGCGGATCAACCCGGACGCCGGCGAAAGCGCACCTGAGCGCAAGTTCCCGTATATCGACAACGGCACCGGATTCGTCGAGGCCAACCGTTACTACGACCCCGGTTTCGCCCAGGCGGAATGGGAGCGGCTGTGGACGCGGGTCTGGCTGATCGCCGGACGCGCCTCGGACATCCCCAATGTCGGCGACTGGTTCAAATTCGATATCGGGAACCAGAGCCTGATCGTCGTCCGCTCGGCCGAGGGAATCCGCGCGTTCCACAATGTCTGCCACCACCGCGGCAACCGGCTGGTGATGGCCGATTTCGGCCATGCCGAGCACTTCACCTGCGCGTTCCATTCCTGGCAGTGGAACATCGACGGCAGCCTCAACCGGATCACCGACCGCGACACGTTCCGCGACCCGGTCATCTGCGACGAACCGGGACTGACGCCCGTCGCGCTGGACCAGTGGGGCGGCTTCGTCTTCGTCAACCTGGACGCCAATCCGTCACGCAGCCTGCAGGAGTTCCTCGGCGCCGTCCCCGCCCAGCTGGCGCCGTTCCACTTCGAGGACATGGTGGTGGTGAAGGACGTGCAGACGCGCTGGCCCGCCAACTGGAAGACGGCGCTCGATGCGTTCCTCGAGAGCTACCACGTCCACGCCGTCCATTCGGAGATCCTCGGCTTCTACGACGACTACTACCAGCAATGGGACCTGCTGGAGAACGGCATGAGCCGCATGCTGATGGAGTTCGCCACCGTCAGCCCGCGCGTCGAGGACCAGCAAACCGTCAACGACGGCCTGATCATGATGCTGCAGGATGCGGGCATGGACCCGGAGACATTCAAAGGCACCGCCGGCGACGTCCGCAAGGCGATCCAGCGGCACAAGATTCCGGCTTACGCCAAGGCCGGAAAGTGGTTCGACGGGCTGGTCGAGAACCAGGCGACCGACGACTGGGCCTATTTCATCTTCCCCAACGTCACCCTGAACATCCATCCGGAAGGCTTCCTGTTCCAGCGCTTCCGCCCCGACCCGCGCGATCCCGAAAGCTTCGTCTACGACGTCCAGGTGATCCTGCAGCCGGTCGAGAACGCCAAGCCGCCGGTCTACATGGGCGTCGAGGACGGTACCGACTGTTCTGGCAACACCCGCCCGGAGCGACAGCACATCAGGCACGGCGAACCGGGCCTGGGCTTCGTGCTGCAGCAGGACTCGGTGCTGGTGCCGGTGGTGCAGCAGGGCCTGCGCTCGCGTGCGTTCAAGGGCGCGCGCTTCAGCGAGCAGGAGCAGCGCCTGCGGCATTTCCACGCGGAGCTGGACCGGTATATCGCCGGGGAGAAATAGGCTGCGATGCGCGAGGAAAACAGCCGCCTGCTTGACCGATTGATCTGGCGGCGTCGCCTGATCCGCATTATCACTCCAGGACTGGTTCTCGTCGTGATCGTGAGCATCCTCCTGGGATTACGGTGACAGTGCATTAAATTAATAGTCCAGAGCGCGCTCACACCCGGCAAGTGTGGGCCGAAGTCGATGCCGAATTAACTGCACTGTCACCATATTGCTTTCTGATTTCCGCCATGCCTGAAGTGTTCGTGCGCTATGAAGAGCTGGGTCCCCGCGTGCGCGGGGATGACGAGCTATATTAAAGACTTAGCTCTTACTTCCGCGCAACGTAGATGGAGAACGGCGGTACCTTGTGCTCGTTGATCCACGGATAGCCGTCTTCGGGCGAACCCATCGGCTGGTGCAGGCGCACGACCGTCAGGCCGGCACCCGCGAACGCCTTGCGGTAGTCGGCGTCGCTCCAGTAGTAGTCGACCAGTTCCAGCCCCACTTCCGTCAGGAACACGCGGACGGCGTCGCCCGACTTGCAGTCGCGGTTCTCGGGGTAGTCGACCTTCACCGTCAGCCATTCACGGGCGTACAGTTCCTCGGCGCCGATCAGCAGGATGAAGACGCCGCCTGGCTTGAGCACGCGGCGGATCTCGGCGGCGGCCTCGGTCATGCCCGCGACGGTCGGGATCTCGAAGAACACCAGCGACGAGAATGCCAGGTCGAAGCTGCCATCGGGGAACGGCAGGTGGGCGGGTTCGATCTTCAGGTACTCGCCCGCGGGGTCGAGTTCGCGGGCGGTGTCCAGCATCGCATCGGAGATATCTACACCGGTCACCTCGAAGCCCAGCCGCTTCAGCAGACGGCTGGAGCGGCCCGCGCCGCAGCCATAGTCCAGCGCCCTGCCGCCCGCGGCATGCTGCGAGATCAGCCACGGGACGTCGCGGAACGCCAGGTACATGGTGCCGGTGAATTCGGCGCGCCCGTAGTCGTCCGCCGTATCCGAGTAGTCGTTTGTCGGCACGTCAAGCGCCCGGCTGAAGACTGGCGAGCACCGGCTGGAGCTGGAAGATTTCCCAGAATTTGACGATCTTGCCATCGCGGAAGGTGAAGATGTCCACCTTCTGCACCTCGTGGATGCGGGCCGACCCTTTCGAGCGGAAGCTGACCTTGCACAGGAAGGCGATCTGATCGTCGTCGCCCATGTGATCGAGCAGGTCGAACGCCACCACGTCCACCGCCCCGGCAACCGCCTCGAAGAAGGCGGCGACGCCGGCCTTGCCCTTCCAGGTGCCTGACCATGGCAACGTGCCCGGCTGGCCCACGGAGCACCATTCGACGTCGTCGGAGACAGCATCAACCAGCGGCGCGACATCGCCCGCGGCACGCCTGCCATAGAGGAATGTCAGCAAGTCCACATGATTGCGCGCGGCGCTCATCACCGTCCCTCCGGTATCGACCCCCTCGATATGGCGGGTAGTCTACAACCGCAGGACGAGCTTGGCGATGATGTCGCGCTGCACTTCGTTCGATCCGCCGAAGATCGACGAGGCCCGCTTGTTGAGATAGGTGCCGATGGCCGGCGGCGCGTATTCGGGGCCCGGCAGCCAGTCGTTGATCTCGTAGAGCGGACGGCCGCCCGCCGGCATGGGCGTGGCGTAGTAGTCGAGCGCCTCGACCATCAGCTCGCTCATGCGCTGGCCCAGGTCGACCGAGGTGGACTTCATGATCGAGGATTCGGCGCCCGGCGGCTGGCCGGCGGCCAGCTTCGACATCATGCGCAGCTCGGTGATCTCCTGCGCCATCACGCCGACCTCGATCGACGCCAGCTCGGCGGCGAAGCGCGGGTCGCGGATCAGCGGCTGCGTGCCGTTCACCTGCGCGGACACCACGGCCTTCAGCTTTTCCATCCCGGCCTTCAGGTAGCCGGACGATCCGCCGCCACGCTCGAACTCGAGCAGGAACTTGGCGTATTCCCAGCCCTGGTTCTCCTCGCCAACCCGGTTCTCGACCGGCACGCGCACGTCGTCGAAGAACACCTGGTTGACCTCGTGGTCGAGGCCCATGGTGATGATCGGGTCGATCTTGATGCCCGGCGTCTTCAGGTCGATCAGCAGGAAGGAGATGCCCTCCTGCTTCCGGCCGGTATTGTCGGTCCGCACCAGGCAGAAGATCCAGTCGGCGTGGTGGGCGTGGGTGGTCCAGATCTTCGAGCCGTTGACCACGTAATGGTCGCCGTCGCGCACCGCGCGGGTCTTGAGACCGGCCAGGTCGGAACCGGCGCCGGGCTCGGAGTAGCCCTGGCACCAATAGTGCTCGCCATTGAGGATCTTCGGCAGGAAGAAGTCCTTTTGCGCCTGGCTGCCGAAAGTGAAGATCACCGGGCCGACATAGCGGATGCCCATGGGGATGATGCCCGGCGCGCCGGCCGCGGCGCATTCCTGCTGGAAGATGTAGCGCTGGGTGGCGGTCCAGCCGGTGCCGCCATATTCCTTCGGCCAGAAATAGGCGAGCCAGCCCTTTTCGTAGAGCTTCTTCTGCCACTTCTCGGCGACATCCTTCTCGACGAAGACCGTGGTCGTCTTCTCGGTGGCGCGCTTGATCTCGGCGGTGAGGTTTTCCTTCAGGAACGCGCGGACTTCGTTCTGGAACGCTAGGTCCTCGCCCGTGTAGGTCAGATCCATGTTGGCTGGCTCTTCTGCAATCGTCGGATTTGGCGCGCACTATAGGCACGCGCCGGACAGATGCAAATATTCTTGCGGGAAACTGCTAGCCGACGAGGCGCTTGGCGAGCTGTTCGAAACGCGCGGCCAGCGGGTACATGTGCTTGTACTGCAGGATCTGCTTGCCGACGAGCTGGAGCCGCGCCTCGAAGGTCAGGTTCGAGAACGGCTGGATCTGAGGATTGTTGTACGGCTGCATGTCGCCGCGCTGGAACTCGAGCGCCATGCTGAGGCGCGGATGCTTGGCGAAGCGCGTCGTCCTGCTCCCCCAGTGCAGCACCGCCTGGTTCCAGCAGAAATAGTCGCCCGGCATGCCCGGCAGCGCGCGGACGTAGGGCAGCTCGACCTTCCAGTCCTTCTCGCGTTCCGTGCCGTAGACCGGGTCAAGGTTGGCCGGCAGGATATACATGCAGCCATTCTGCGGATGCGCCTCGGTCAACGGCGCCCAGACCGTCAGAGACAGCGGGACGTTATTGGTTCCAAGGGAATAGCGCCCCTTGTCGCGGTGCGGCCGCCAGCCTGATTCCGCCTGGGCGGGATCGACATGCCAGGTCCAGAAATCCGGGAGCACCTTGTAGTCCTTGCCCAGGAAGTGAGTGAGCATGGGGTGGAGCGAGTAAAAGCACTTCCAGGTCTCGTCGAACAGGAAGATGAATGTCGGCGGGATATCGAGCTTTTTGCAGGTGAAGACAGCCTCGGCGAGCATCGGGGCATATTTGCCGAAGGTTTCGTTGCGGTCCTGGAAATAGCCCTCTTCCAGCATCCGCTCGGTGTGCAGTCGGCGGGTGTCGGACGGCAGAACGCCGGTGTCCTTGTCCCATGACTGAAGCTGGCTGTTGATCGTCAGCTTGGGAAAATGCGCCTGCCAGAACGCCGGGCTGTAAAGCTCCTCGACGCGGGTGTCGACGGTCAGCGTGCTGCCCGTATCCATGATCGTCATCGTCGGTCCACTTCTCGTCAGCTATGCAGACGCTTCCCTGCCCGTGCGTCAGCCAGGCGTTGCCGACAATATAGGAGCCTTCGGGTCTTTCCAGCAAGACGCCGCGCGCGACTGCCGGGGATGCATCGGCTATCATGCGCGCGGCAAAATCGGGGAGAGCCAAGCATGCCCAGTATTCTGGTGACGGGTGCGAATCGCGGCCTTGGTCTGGAATTCGTCAGGCAATATGCCGCCGACGGCTGGCGGGTCTACGCCTGCTGCCGGGATCCGGGCGCCGCCGCCGGGCTGTGCGACATCGCCGGCAAGTCCGGCGGCCGGGTAAGCATCCACACCCTGTCCCTCGTCGATCCGGCGTCGATCCGCGCGCTGGCGCAGGGCCTGGACGGCCAGCCCATCGACGTTCTGGTCAACAACGCCGGTACCTACGGGCTCAAGGGCTTCGCCGACGGCGGCATGCAGGCACAGGCGTTCGGCAGCATGGAATATGACGGCTGGGAGCACGCCTTCGCCATCAACACCATGGCGCCGCTCCGGGTGATCGAGGCGCTGATCGGCAACGTCGCACGGTCGGACCAAAAGAAGATCTTCACCGTGTCCAGTTCCATGGGCTCGATCGCCGAGCCGCCGGGCGGCCACCTAGCCTATGGCTCGACCAAGGCGGCGGTGAACTTCGTCATGAGCACGCTGGCCATGGAGCTGCGCGACCGGGGGATCACGGTCATGTCGCTGCATCCCGGCTGGGTCGAAACCGACATGGGCGGCAGCACGGCGCCGCTGAAACCCGCGCAGAGCATCGCCGGGCTCAGGAAGGTGATCGCCAACGCATCGCTGGCGACGACCGGTCAATTCATCGGATGGGACGGGAAACGGGTTCCCTGGTAGGCGACCCGTACGCTCAGAACATCCCCATGGCGCCGCGGGCCTTCTTCTCCAGCGGGCCGGTGATCAGCACCTGGATCTCGTCGCCTTCGACCCTCATCTGGTAGGTCTTGATCGGCGCCCAGGCGGGCGGGCCGAAGCTGCCGTCGATCAGGCTGAAGCGGGCGCCGTGCAGCGGGCACATGATGTGGTTGCCCCGGATGCGGCCGCCTTCCAGCGTGGCATCGGCGTGCGAGCACAAGTTCTCGACGGCATAGAACTCATCGGTCTTGGTGCGCGCGATCAGGACGTCATGGCCTTCGACCAGGAAGGACTTGCACTTGCCCTGCTCGATATCGGCCGTCCTGGCGACGGAATGGTAGGTCCCTTCGGACATCATGTTTCTCCGGTAGCGATCTTGCCGATGACATAACCGCTGATGCGAAGCAAGGCAAGCCAGCCTTGACGCTGTTGTCAGGATGCGCTCAGTCGCTTGCGGCTCGCAATGGCCTTGAAGGCGAAAAGCGCCGATATGCCGTTGCCGGCGATGATGAAGCCGAGCACCGGCCAGACCGTGGAATGGTTGAACGATCCCTGGGCCTGCGCCGCGACGGTGCCGAAGGCGAATTGCAGGAAAGTCATCATGCCGGCGGCGGTGCCGGTCATCCGCGGCGTCGCCGACAGGGCGCGCGCCGTCGATGTGGGCAACACGAAGCCGGCGCCGAAGCCGTTGATCACCGCCGGCCCGAACAGGCACAGCGGATGGTTGATGCCCGACGCGAACAGCACGACAGAGGTGGTGACGCCCACGCCGATCACGGCGAAGCCGATGATCAGCAGGCTGTCGTGGTCGAAGGTCTCGGCAACCCGGGCGGTGATGAATGCGCTCATCATCATGCCCAGCCCGCCCGCGCCCAGATAGAATCCGAGCTGGTCCGGCGCGATGTTCCAGGCTTCCTGCGCCACATAGGGGACGCCGCTCATCATGCCGAAGAACGACACCATGATGAACGAGCCGACCATGGTGTAGAGCACGAACACCGGCGAGCGCAGCACGCTGAGATAGGCCCGCACCAGCGAGCCGAAATCGGGCAGCGGGATCGGATCCTTGAGGGTTTCCGGAAACCGCGCCACCAGCCACAGCAACACGCCGAAGCCCAGGGCACCCGACACCTCGAACACCATGCGCCAGCCGAAGCTGTGCACGAGGAACCCCGAAAACGCCGGCGCCATGATCGGCGCCACCATGACGATCATGGTCAGGTAGGCGAGGATGCTGGTCGCCTTCTCGTGGCTGTGCAGGTCGCGGATCACCGCGCGGGAAATGACGATACCCGCCGAGCCCCCGATCCCCTGCACCACCCGTCCCGCGATCACCAATCCGGCGCTTTCGCCGAACGTGCCCATCAGGCTGCCCACGACAAAGCAGGCCACACCGGCCATCAGCATGGGCCGGCGGCCGAAGCGGTCGGCCAGCAGGCCGAAGAACAGGGTGGAGATGGCGATGCCACCGAGCGTCGCGCTGACCAGCAGCGCGGCGGTGGCGGCGGAGATGCCGAAATATACCTTGATCGTCGCGATGGCCGGAATGATCAGGTGCATGCCGAACGGACCGAGCGCCGAAACGGCGACCAGCTGCACCGTCAACCACCTTCCCGTCAAACCGCCTGCCTTGATCACGCGCTGCCTGCTGCCGCCGGTCCGTTACCGGCCGGTAATGATTGGGACGCCCCGAATGTCTGGAGAGGGCTCTTGAGCGGAGCGTGCCTTAGCACGGCGAGCCCGGCGTCACCAGAATCAAAAACTGCAGGCCTGATTATTTGCCGCCGCGAATTTTCCGGCGTTCCGGGAAATTCTGCTAAGGTCGGCGAAATCCTGACCAGACCGACCAAACGGGAGACTGTCATGCTGCTCGAGAACAAGATTTCCATCGTCACCGGCGGCGGCAGCGGCATCGGCCGCGCCGCGGCCATCGCCATGGGCCGCGAAGGCGCGACCGTGGTCATCGGCAACCGCTCGGCCGACAAGGGCGAAGCGGTCTGCCACGAGATCGAGAACGCCGGCGGCAAGGCGCTGTTCCACCGCACCGACTGTTCGGTCGCCGAACAGTGCGAGGCGCTGGTGGCGCGCGCCGAAAAGGAATTCGGCCGGCTGGACCTGGCCTTCAACAATTCGGGCATGTTCCACGAGACGCTGCTGCCGATCCACGAGATGAGCCTGGACGAATTCAACCGCGGCATCGACCTGAACTTCAAGGGCACGTTCTACTGCATGAAGTACGAGCTGGCCGCCATGATGCGCGCGGGCGGCGGCGCCATCGTCAACAACGCGTCGATCTACGGCGTCAAGGCCATGGCGGGCCTGAACTGGTACACCGCCGCCAAGCACGGGATCATGGGCCTGACCAAGTGCGCCGGCCTGGAATATGCCGAGAAGAACATCCGCGTGAACGTGATCTGCCCCGGCAACACCAAGACGCCGCCCATGGACGCGGCGACCGGCGGCAATGACGAGGTGTTCGCCCAGGTGGTGCCGATGAAGCGCCTCGCCTCGCCCGAAGAGATCGCCGACGGCGTCGTGTTCCTGCTTTCCGGCAAGTCGTCCTACATGACGGGTGGCGCGCTGCACGTCGATGGCGGCATGATCGCTGCCTGACGAGACTCTCCTGGGGAGGAAAACTGGTGACTGCCGTGACACCGTTCCGGGTCGACATCCCGGACTATGAACTGGACCGCATCAAGCGACGGATCCGCGAATATGAGTGGTTCGAGGAGCCGGTCGACGCCGGCTGGAACTATGGGTGCAACCAGGCCTATCTGCGCGAGCTGACCGACTACTGGCAGAACGCCTACGACTGGCGCAAGGCCGAGGCCAGGCTGAACGAGTGGCCGCAGTTCAAGGCCAATGTAAACGGCATCGATATCCATTTCGTCCACGAGCGCGGCTCCAATCCGGACAATCTGCCGCTCATCCTGCTGCATGGCTGGCCGGGTTCGTATTTCGAGCTGCTGCACCTCACCGGCCCCCTCGCCCATCCGGAACGATATGGCGGCAAGGCCGAGGACGGCCGCGACGTGATCATTCCGTCGCTGGTGGGCTATGGCTTCTCCGGCCCGCCGCCCAAGCCGATCGGACCGCGCGCCCAGGCCGTCTTCATGGACGGCCTGATGACCAAGGTGCTGGGCTACGGGAGCTATGTGGTCCAGGGCGGCGACTGGGGCGCGCTGATCGCCGGCTGGCTGGGCTTCGACCACGGCGCCGACAAGGGCGGCGCGGTGAAATCGATCCACATGAACCTGGTCGGGGTGCGGCCCGGCGGCAACGCCCCGGCCGGCATCGCCGGGGTCGCGGCGCCTCCCGAGACGCCCGAGGAAAAGGCCTGGGCCGTCTATGCCGAGCAGCGGATGGCGGTCGAACGCGGCTACTTCATGGTCCAGGGCACCAAGCCACAGTCGCTGTCCTACGCCATGATGGACAGCCCGGTCGGCGTGGCCGCATGGCTGACCGAGAAGTTCTACACCTGGTCCGACCTGTCCAACGAAGGCGAGGAAGGCGGCCACATCGAGAACGTGTACAGCAAGGACAAGCTGCTGACGAACATCATGCTCTATGTGGTGACTCGGCGGTTCAACACCGCGGCCTGGCAGTATTACGGCGTCGGCACGGAAGGCGGCTTCGCCTTCCCGCCCGGTCAGCGCTGCGAGACTCCGACCGGCATCGCCTCATACCCGCGCGAGATCGCGCCCGTGCCGCCGCGCTCCTACGCCGAGAAGGCGTACAACGTGGTCCACTGGAAGGAGCAGCCCAGAGGGGGTCACTTCGCCGCCTTCGAGCAGCCGGAGATCTTCCTGGCGGACCTGCGGGAGTTTCTGAGGAACTGGGGCTAAGACTTTAAACTGGAACGTCATTCCCGCGCACGCGGGAACCCAGTTCTTCGTAGGGCTGGAGCCTTTGAGAAGGTGATGCCCTTCCCCATCTGGGTCCCCGCGTGCGCGGGGATGACGAGGTTTTGGTGTGCAGCCCTTCACCGTCGGCATCCCGCAGCACGACATCGACCGGATCATGGCGCGGGTGCGCGACTATGAATGGTTCGAGGAGCCGGTCGACGCCCGCTGGCAATACGGCGCCAATGGCACCTACATGCGGGCGCTGTGCGAGCACTGGCTGAACCGGTTCGACTGGCGCGGCGCCGAAGCCGGCCTGAACCGGTTTCCCCAGTTCAAGGCGGACGTGGACGGCATCCCGATCCATTTCATTCGCGAAAAAAGATCAGGATCCAACTCTATCCCATTGATCCTGCTTCATGGCTGGCCGGGCTCCTATTTCGAATTCCTGGAGTGCGTCGAACGCCTCGCCCATCCGGAGCGGTTCGGCGGCCATGCGGAGGACGGCCGTGACGTGATCGTCCCGTCTCTGATCGGCTACGGCTATTCCGGCAAGCCGCCCTCGCCGGTCGATCCCCGCGAGCAGGCCCGCTTCATGAACGGGCTGATGACCGATGTCCTCGGCTACACATCCTACGTGGCGCAGGGCGGCGACTGGGGCAGTTCCATCGCCGCCTGGATGGGTTTCGACCATGGCACCGACAAGGGCGGCGCCTGCGTGGCCATCCACATGAACATGTTCGGCCTGCGCCCCGGCGGCGACTTCCGCAACATCTTCGGCGTCGGCGTCGCCCGGCTGGACACGCAGGAAGAGAAGGACTGGGCCCGCGAGGCCGCCCGCCGCGGCGAGGGCCGGTTCGGCTACATGGTGCTGCAGTCCACCAAGCCCCAGTCCCTCTCCTACGGCATGATGGACAGCCCGGTGGGCATCGCCGCCTGGATCACCGAGAAGATGCAGGCCTGGGGCGACCGCACCGGCACCGGCAGCGACGACCCGGTGTTTTCGATGGACCAGATCCTGACCAACATCATGATCTATCTGACCAGCCGGAGCTTCAACACGGCGGCCTGGCAGTACCGCGCCGTGCGCGACACCGGCCACTCGGTGATGCCGCCGGGCAAGAAGGTCATGGTCCCGGCTGGCTTCGCGGATTTCCCGGGCGAGCTGTCGCCCATCCCGCCGCGCTCATACCTCGAGAAGGGCTACGCCAACGTGGTCTATCAGAGCACGCCGCCCAAGGGTGGCCATTTTGCCGCCCTGGAACAGTCGACATTGTTCTGCAATGACTTGCAGGCATTTTTTCAGACCATACGATAACTAGTTAACCTCTATGCTCTGAAGAACAACTCGTCATTCTCAGGTGACAGCTTTGGACCGCCCAACAACAGCACCTGCAGATCCTTACCGTGCTTCGGCTCATGTTGCGGGACGGACATAAGTTGGTAATCCTCGAGCGACACGACAACCGCTCGATCCATCCCATATCGAGTGATGATCTGCGGTCCCTCGCTTTGCGCACGCACGAGAATCTCGCCCAATTTTCGCTTGGCCTCGTGAGTCGACCACGCAGTCATCTTCAGCCGACGACTTTCAGTGTCTCTCGGAACTTGCGGCCCTTTTCGGCATACATGCGAGCCGAGAACTCCAGCATGCGAATATCGTCGTCGGTGAGTTGCCGGACGATCTTGCCGGGCGCGCCGAGCACCAGCACGCCGTCGGGGATTTCCTTGTTGTTGCCGATCAGCGTGTTGGCGCCGATCAGCGTGTTCGAGCCGATCTTCGCGCCGTCCAGGATCACCGCGCCGATGCCGATCAGCGTGTTGTCGCCGATCGTGCAGCCATGGACCATGGCCATGTGGCCGATGGTGACGTTGCGCCCGACGGTGCAGGGAAAGCGCGGATCGACGTGGATGACCGCGCCGTCCTGCACGTTGCTGTCCTCGCCGATGGTGATGACGTTGTCGTCGCCGCGCAGGGTGGCGTTGAACCAGATATTGGCGCCCTTCCTGAGCACCACGCGCCCCATCACGTCGGCGCTGGGCGCCACCCAGATGTCGTCGCTTTCGAGCGTCGGCCGGTGGTCCCCGATGGCGTATAGCGGCATGTCGAATCCCCTGAAATCGTCTTCCTTTAGCCTAAGCGGATCGTCCTGGACGCGCGAAGCGCTTATTTGAGCTTGAACCAGCCGTCGCCCTTCAACAGGCGGGCACAGTCCTGGTCGAGCCAGCGCCGGGCCGCCGGATCATCGCGGAGATAGGCGTCCCAGAAGGCCAGAACGATGGAGCGCATCCACTGGTGGCAAAGCCTCTCTCGTGTCGAGGCATTGCCCTTGGCGAGGCGGGCGCCGCTGAGTGTGTGATGGTCTCCGCCCTTCAGCATCAGGGCATACTGGCCCGGCGCGCCGCTGCGCCAGAACGGCACCAGCTTGTGCCGGGCCTGATGGCCGGTACCATAGGAGAAATCGCCTCGGGCCGTCATATAGAGCACAGGCGTGGCCATGTCCGAATAGGTACCGTCCGGCAGATCATCGTCTAGCCCGACGCCGCTGTAGGCGATGACAGCCCTGACGCGCGGGTCCTTCCGGGACACGAGCTCTGGCGGCTGGCGAAGACCGGACAGTTCCAGCGCGGACAGCGCGCCGAAGGAATGGCCCGACATGCCGATGCGCGACAGGTCGAAGCGGTTTTGCCACGGGCCATCCGTATTCCACTCTGCGAGCGTGTCGATGAGGAACGACAGCTCGGCGGCGCGCCAGGCATAGTTGGCGGGATCGCGGTACCGGCTGTTCACATAGGTCATCCTGTCTTGCGCGACGGCGAGGCTGACCGGCAGAACCATGGCGTCGCTGCCCGGATGACGAACATTGATGGTCGCGTACCCGGCGGCGGCCAGCGCCTCGGCGACAAAGGCAGCATCGCCGGACGGGCTGGCGGGGCTCCAGTCGGGCGGCGCCGAGAAGATCGCGACCGGCAGCGGACCATCTTCATCCGCCGGCATGCGGACGACACAATTGATGGCGAAGCCGGTCGCCGGATGGGTGATTCCGACGATTTGCGTCTCGATGCCACGCGGTGCACGGGAGGTGTAAGGATCGGCGTCACGTGGACCCGCGCATTTGTCCAAGCGCCGGGACAATAACCAGAGCGTGCGCTCGATATAGTACCGCGCTCTCGATAAGGCACTGACGCGTGGTTTCATGAATTCCGCGGGCCCAGCGATTCGTCCCGCACAAGCCTAGGGCGCGGAAAGGCGACCGTCTATTTGCGCGGATTCGCGCTGGCACAAGCGCGGCGGCTTCTTGCATAGTGCGGCGAAGAAAATTCCGAGATGGGGAGAGCGACATGCCGGGAGTGCTGGACGGCGTCAGGGTGCTGGATTTCGGCCGCTATATAGCCGGGCCGTACTGCGCCACCTTGCTGGGCTATCTGGGCGCCGAGGTGATCCGGGTCGAGAAGATCGACGGCGGCGAGGACCGCTACGTCTATCCGCTGTTCTGGAACGAGGACGGCTCGGAGGGCGAAGGCAGCATCTTCATGCAGGTCGGCGTCAACAAGAAGTCGGTGACGCTCAATCCCGCCAAGCCGGAAGGCCGCGAGATCGTGAAGAAGCTGGTGCGGACCGCCGACGTGGTCGTCGCCAACCTGCCCATGCCGGCCATGAAGTCGTTGGGCCTGGACTACGACTCCCTCGTCCAGATCAAGCCGGACATCATCCTGACCAGCATCTCGACCTTTGGCCCCACCGGACCCTACGCCAACCGCGGCGGCTTCGACGGCATCGGCCAGGTGATGTCGGGCGCGGCGTGGTTTACCGGCACCATCGGCAACCCGGTGAAGTCGAACGCGCCCTGGGTGGATTTCGGCACGGCGCTGTCGAGCGCCTTCGGGACGCTGGCGGCGATCATGCACCACAAGGCGACCGGCGAAGGCCAGGAAGTCGGCGGCGCGCTGCTGCGTACCGGCATGACCCTGATGAACGGCCTGCTGATGGAGCAGGCGGTGCTGAACATCAACCGCACGCCCAGCGCCAACCGGGTGCAGACCTCGGCGCCGTCGGACATCTTCAAGACGAAGGACGGCCACATCCTCACCCACACCGTCGGCGACGCCCTGTTCGCCCGCTGGGCGCGGATGATGGGCGAGGAAGAGAAATGGGTGAACGACCCGCGCTTACAGTCCGACCAGACCCGCGGCGACCACGGCACGGTGATCGGCGCGCGCATGGCCCAGTGGTGCGCCGAACGGACCACCGACGAAGCCATCGCCCTGTGCGAGGAATTCGGCGTACCGGCCGGCCCGGTGCTGACGCCGACGCAGGCACTGGCCGACCCGCAGGTGCAGGCCATGGGCGACCTCTATCCCATGCAGGTGCGCGGCGCCGACGTGACCGCGCCGGTCGCCGGCCCGCCGTTCCACCTGTCGAGGACGCCGGGACTGATGGCCGAAAGCGCACCGTCGCTGGGCCAGCACACCGACGAGATCATGCACGAACTGGGTTACGCCGATGCCGAGATCGCCGACCTGCGGGCCAGGCGGATCATCTAGCTATGGCGCGGCCCCGTCCAGGGGCTAGAATGGCGCGGAGGCAAGGGGAGAAGGCATCATGAACGTTCAGCTGCTCGACCACGTGACGCTCAACACGCGGCATCTCGACGACTGCATCCGGTTCTACAGCGAGGTGCTCGGCATGGAGAACGGCCCACGGCCCGACTTCGGCTTTCCCGGCGCCTGGATGTACCTGGAAGGCCGGCCGGTGGTGCACATCATGGCGATGGACAATGCGCGCGGCGGCACCAGCGGGCCCATCGACCATATCGCCTTCCGCTGCAAGGGCTTCGACGAGGTCAAGGCGCGGCTGCTCGAGGCCGGCTACACGCCCGGCCAGAACATCGTCGCCGACTTCAAGATCAAGCAGCTCTACATCGACGACCCGGACGGCGTGAAGATCGAACTGAACTTCGTCGGGGAATAGGCTCGCCCTCCTCTCGTTGTCACCCCGGACTTGTTCCGGGGTCCGTGGTGACGCGTGACGGTCGTCTTGAGGTTTCCCAAACCCATGCGCGTTTGTGCGAGCAACGCGAAGTCACGCAGGGTGGAGGCCTATGGCGGTGGTATACACGCCCTTAGACAGCCCCCGGAATAAATCCGGGGTGACAACGAAAAGGGAACGGCAGCCCCAATAAACCAACAAAAATGTTTGTTTCGGCTGGAGACCGGCCCATCCTCATGCTACGCCTCGCGCCGCAAGCCTGAGCGCACCCACGGAAGGCAATCCATGTCGAACATGCAACTGGACCTCGACGCGATCGAGGCGCTGAACCGGCGGCTGATCCGGGCCATGGACTATGAGAAGGGCCGCGGCGGCCCGCCCGACGGCTTCCCCGCCTTGCCCGAGATTCCCGGCGGCCGCTACACCGATCCGGCGTTCCTCGAGGCCGAATGGCAGGCGCTGTGGAAGCGCAGCTGGCTCTATGCCTGCCACGCCGACGAGCTGGCCAGGCCCGGCGATTACATGCTGTGGAGGAACACCGGCTCGCCCATCCTGATCGTGCGCGGCGAGGACGGCGTGATCCGCGCCTTCTACAACACTTGCCGCCACCGCGGCGCGCCGGTGGTGATGGACGATGCCGGCAACGCGCGCGGGCTGGTCTGCTCCTATCACGGCTGGACCTACAATCTGCAGGGCGAGCTGCTGAACCTGCGTGACAGGCGCGACTTCGTCGACCTGGACATGTCCTGCCGTTCGCTGATCCCGGTGCGCTGCGAGCAGCTCGGCAAATGGGTGTTCGTCAGCGAAGATCCAGAAATCGAATCTTTGCTGGACTATCTGGGCCCGCTGGTGCCCCAGCTGATGCAGTTCCAGCCCGACAGGATGCGCTTCGTCGAGAAGCACGGCTTCGACATCGCCTGCAACGTCAAGGTGATGATGGACGCCTTCCTCGAGACCTACCACGTCAAGTCGATCCACCAGCACACCGTCGACCGCTTCATCGACTCGCGTGGCACGGCGATCATGCTGTGGGACAACGGCCATTCGCTGATGTGCACGCCCAACCGCCGCGAAGGCTGGCGCGATCCGGGCACTGTAGGGCTCAGGCACATGGACACGGTGACCGACGTCCCGCGCATCCACAATCTGTCGTTCAACGTCTACCCGAACCTGGTGTCGCCGCCGCACGCTTCCGGCGTGCCGATCCTGACCTTCTGGCCCACCGGGCCCAACACCATGCGCGTCGAATGCCACTGGTTCTCGCCCGAGTGGGGCGACGGGCCGATCCCCGATGTCTGGCACACCCGCATCGCCAATTTCGACAGGATCCTGTTCGAGGACACCCAGTTCGCGCCGTTCATCCAGCAATCCACGGAATCGCCGGGCTTCGAGGGCGTGCTGCTGAGCTACCAGGAGCGCCGCATCTATCACTGGCACGAGGAGCTGGACCGCCGCATCCGCGCCGCCGGCGTCGCCGTGCCCGAGGAACTGATGATCGAGCCCATGATGGGCCCGTGGCGCGACGACGCGAAGCAGGCGGCGGAATAGGCTCCATCCCCGGATTGGAGGGTATTCAGGCGTTGATGCCGCTCACCCCATTATCCGTGTCCCTGACCTTGTCGAAGGACCTGCACGAATAACGATGCAAGGCCCTTCGACAAGCTCAGGGACACGGTGAAGAGTGTGTCTTGCCCCGCGAAGGGTGCGGCGCAGGCATCCAGGTCGCCCTGGGAAGCCCTACTCGGCCGCCATCGCCGGCTGCGCCACCGGGAGTTGCCCGCTGACCACCTCGCCGCCCTTGATCACGGTCACGATCCGCGCCGGGTCCAGCAGGACCCTGATGTCCACCGACGGGTCGCCGTCGACGATCACCATGTCGGCCAGCTTGCCGGGTTCGATGGTGCCCAGGTCCGGAATGCCGGTCATCTCGCCGCCATACTTGGTCGCCCAGCGGATCACGTCGACCGGGCTGATGCCGACCTGCTCCACATAGCACACCAGCTCGCCCGAATAGGAACCGTGCGGCGCCATGTCGAAGAAGCCGAAATCGTCGCCGGGCACGAACTTCACGCCGCGCGCATTGGCGACCGGCACCTTCGCCCGCATGTATTCGAAGTCGTCCTCGTCATAGTACTCGGAGCCGTCCCGCGTCTTGTCGTCCTTCGACAGCCAGGGCGTGTACATGCTGGGCAGCACGAACCGGTTGTTCGCGATCAGCGCGTCGATCACCTCGTCGTCCATCCAGTCCGCATGGTCGATGATGTCGACGCCGGCCTTGATGCACTTCATCACCTGGGCGGTGCCGCAGACATGCGCCCGCGTGCGCGCGCCGCGCTCATGCGCCGCGTCCGAGGCCGCCTTCAGCTCCTCGTAGGTCATCTCGCGGCAGCTGCGCATGGCGTGGCCCTGCGCGGCGAAAACCTTGACGATCTTCGCGCCGCGCTCGATCTCGCTGATCGCCGCCGCCCGGAAATCGTCCGGGCCCCAGCATTTCAGCCACGGCACGCCCTCGGACGGCTCGTCCTCGGTGACCTTGGGCGACAGCGCCCGGCTCGACGGGATCAGCCGCGGCCCGGTGACCGCGCCGGAGTCGATCGCCTCGGCCAGCCGTCCGTCGACGTCGTGGAACGTGCCCGCGCCCACCAGGCTGGTGTAGCCGGCCCGCAGCGCCTTCTGCACGTTGGACAGCGCATAGAGCGCCAGCTGCGTCGGTGGCGCGGCCATCGGGATCTTGTCGCCGCCCATGCTGTAGGCGGCGTGGTAATGGCCGCTGACCATGCCGGGCATCAGCGTCATGCCGTGCAGGTCGACGACCGTGTCGCCGGCGCGCGGCGCCACGTTGCCGGCGGTCACCTCGGTGATGCGCTCGCCCTCGACGACGATGCTGGTGTTCCGGCGCGCGGGCTTGTCCCCGTCGAGCAGGTTGGCGTTGCGGAATACGATGCGGCTCATGGCGCGCCCCTTCTCCCCGTTGATCTGAGGCCGTTTCTCGCCCCGATGCTAGAATTGTTCGGACGCACATTCAACCGTGCAGGTTTGGCAACCGTGCAGGCTCGGTCATGCGGCCGATCTGCAGTCTTACCGTGCCGTCGCGAACCCGCTACAGTGTCTGCTGTCCGGCTGTGGGGGCCGGGCGCGCTCAAACGGGGAAATCAGATGAAGAACTTGACCTGGCTCGCGGTGTTTCTGGCGCTTGCCACGCCGGCCCTGGCCGCCGATGCGCCGTCGAAGGGCGGCGCGGGTGCGCCCGCCAATGCCCAGCAGGATGCGCGCATCCAGCTCGCCACCGATCTGTTCAAGGCCTGGAGCAGCGGCAATGCCGACGCGCCGGGCGCCTACCTGTCCCAGGATGCGGTGCTCGAGGATATCGTCGGCGGCAAGTTTCAGGGCTGGCCGGCGATCCGCAAGTTCTTCGCCGACGGCATCGCCAAGTGGCCCGACCTGAAGCTGGTGCCCGTGTCGTTCTGGGTGAGCGACGATGGCGTGGCCCTGACCTGGACCATGACCGCGACCCAGGTCGGACCGGAGTTCGGTCCCGCCGCGGTCGGCAAGGTCTGGTCCTCGCCCGGCATGAGCTACCTGGTCATCCGCAACGGCAAGGTGGTGAAGGAAGTCGACTATCACGACCGCTTCAACGTGCCGCTGTCGCTCGGCGTCGATCCGGGCAAGGCCGGCGCCAAGCTGGTCGACTGAGTGCCATTGCGGGAAAGGAGCCCATCATGTTCAAGACCGTCTGTCTGTTGAAGCGCCGGCAGGGAATGTCCTTCGACGATTTCATCGCCTACTACGAAACCTATCACCGCAAGATCGGCGAGAAGGTGCTTCCCACCGCCCGCCGCTACATGCGCCGGTATCTGCGGCCGGTTCCCAATCCGCTTACGGGCGAGGTGGAGGAACTCGAATACGACGTGCTGACGGAGATATGGTTCGACACCCGCGAAGCCTACGAGGCCGGGATGCGGGCGCTCGCCGTTCCCGAGACCGCCGCCGAGATCGCCGAGGACGAGGAAAAGCTCTTCGACCGCAGCAGGAACCGCTTCTGCACCATCGAGGAACACGAATCGCAATTGGCGTCGGCCGCCTGATCGCGGCGCGCCCTTCGCGGGGACAGGTTGGGGAACCGGGGGAAATGATGAGAAACGCACGGGGTTTTCTGTCTCAACTGGCGCTGGGGCTGCTGCTGACCGCGGCCTCCTGGCAACTGCATCCCGCGGCCGCGGCGGAAGCGCCCGAGGCCTGGGTTCCCTCGACCGCGTGGGACAACAAGGATGCGGCCAGCGCCGGCCGCGCCGGCGAGGTCTACACCCAGGTCTGCGCCGCCTGCCATGACAAGGGGCTGAACCGGGCGCCGCAGCGCTCCATGCTGGCGCTGATGCCGGCCGAGTCGATCAACCGCGCCCTGACCGAAGGCATCATGAAGCCCATGGCCGATGCCGCCGAGCTGTCCGCCGACGACAGGATGGCCGTGTCCCGGTTCATCTCCAAGACCAAGCTGCTGGGCGAAGGCCCCGGCTCGGCGCCGCTGATGTGCGCGGCGGGCGTGTCGCCCTTCGACGTGGGCGAGCCGCCCGTGCTCTCCGGCTGGGGCCTCGCGCCGGGCAGTTCGCACCGGATCGACACCGCCGTGGCCGGCATCGACCGGCACAATGTGGGCACGCTGAAGCTGAAATGGGCGCTCGCCTATCCGGCGGCGGTCCGCGCCCGCTCCCAGCCGGCGCTCGCGGCGGGCGCCATCTTCGTCGGCAGCAATGACGGGTCCGTCCTCGCCCTCGACCGGGCCACCGGCTGCGCGCGCTGGAGCTTCCATGCCAGCGCCGAGGTGCGCACCGCCATCGTCCTGTCCGGCTGGAAGGCCGGCGACACGGCGGCAGACCCGCTGGCCTATTTCGCCGACCTGGTCGGCAACGTCTATGCGGTCAAGGCCCGGACTGGCGAGCTGGTCTGGAAGGTGCGGCCCAACAACCATCCCAACGCCACCATCACCGGCGCGCCGGTGCTGCATGGCGGCCGGCTCTACATCTCGGGGTCGTCGCTGGAGAAGATCCGCATCGAGGCGACCTATGAATGCTGCCGGTTCCGGGGCTCGGTGACCGCGCTCGACGCGGCGACCGGCAAGGAAATCTGGAAGACCTACACCGTCGACAAGCCCACCCTGCAGGGCGTCAACAAGGCGGGCGCCGAGATGTACGGGCCGTCGGGCGCGTCGGTCTGGAATGCGGCGTCCATCGACGAGAAGCGCAACCGCCTCTATGTCGGCACCGGCAACAACTATTCGTCGCCGCCATCGGCCATGAGCGATTCCGTCATCGCCATGGACCTCGACACCGGCGCCATCGCCTGGCACTATCAGGCGACCGCGCAGGACGCCTGGAACGTGGCGTGCAACCAGCCGGATTCGACCCTCTGCCCGAAGGAGAACGGGCCGGACGTGGATTTCGGCGCCGGCACCATCTATGCCACCGCCAGCGACGGCAAGGACTACGTGCTCGCCGGGCAGAAGGCCGGCACCGTCTACGGCATCGACCCGGATACCGGCAAGCCGCGCTGGACCACCCAGATCGGCCGCGGCGGCATTGTCGGCGGCGTGCATTTCGGCATGGCCCTGTCGGGCGACAGGCTGTTCGTGCCCATCGCCGACGCCCCCGACGCCAAGGAGAAGGAATACAAGCGGCCGCCCAATCCCGGCATGTACGCCGTCGACATCAGGACCGGCAAGCTGGAGTGGGAAGCGCCCTCGGCCAATGTCTGCCCTGCGGGCCGCGAGTTCTGCTATCCGGGCTATTCGGGCGCGATCACCGCCACCCCTGAGCTGGTGCTTGCCGGCTCCCATGACGGCCACCTGCGCATCTACGACGCGGCGAACGGCAAGGTGCTGTGGGACTTCGACACCGTCCGCGACTTCCCGGCCGTCAATGGCGGCGTCGCCCATGGCGGCTCCATGAGCGGCGGCAGCGCGCCCATTGCCTACAAGGGGTTGCTGATCACCAATTCAGGCTATGGCTTTGCCCGCAAGATGCCGGGCAATGCCCTGCTGGTGTTCGAGACCGGGAAATAGCCGCCGAGGGTCCGATGACCCCGGCGGCCGCCCCGAATTCGGCTGTGGCTTAGCTGTAGTCGAACTTCTGGCCGCTCAGGTCCACCGGGCCCTGGTACAGGCGCGAATAGCGGCGCGACTTGAACTTCCACTCGCCGTCCTCGCGCACGACCTCGTCGTTGTAGCAGCCATAGACGCGGAACGAGGTGCCGTCATTGGTGCCGAGGATTTCGGTGACATAGGACCGGCAGGTGCCCTTGTCGCCGTCCACATTGACGATGGCCGGCTGCACCAGGAACACCGCGAACGGGAAGCCGGCCATGGCCCCTTCCCACACCTTGCGGATCTCGTCGCGGCCGCGCACCGGCTCCTCGCGCAGGTACCACTCGCCGTCCTTCGCCCAGGTGGCCGCCCAGTCGTCGCCATTGTGGCGCATCACCGCGTCGGCATAGCGCTGGGGCAGCATCTGGATCTTCAGGATGTCCTCGGCAACGCTCATCGTCGTCTCCCCTTCATGGATGAATGTTTTCGGGCGAGGACGTTAGCGCAGCGCGCGCACCGGCGCCAGCCTTCAGCATCGCCAGTCGCGTATGGGGCAGTCTCGCCCGCTGCTTTCTCTCTGTCTTTTGTCACCCCGGACTTGTTCCGGGGTCTGTCTATCCGCGTGATGGACCGTGCCCGACATCGACACGGACCCCGGAACAAGTCCGGGGTGACAATTGGAGGGTTTGGTCGAGCGGCAACCCAATAAGCCGCCGAGGCCGCTTCCCCGGCACGGCGATAGCGAATAGGCTGTCACCGGGGAACACGATCACACCACGAACCGGGGGAGACCACATGTCCGATCGACGCGCCGAAACCGCCGCCGACAAGCACGATATCGAATATCTGCAGCGGCTCTACGCCAAGGCCACCGACAAGCTGGGCAAGAAGACGGCCGAGCTGCGCGAGGAAGGCCGGCAGATCTACCACCGCATCTTCACGCCCGACGCCAAGGTGCGCACCGCCAACACCGGCAACGACTTCGTCGCCGACGGGCCCGACGGCTGGGCGGCCGTGGCCGAGAACGCCCTGAAGGACTACATCGGCACCCAGCACCTCATCGGCACCCAGATCGCCGAGGTGAACGGCGACCAGGGCACGCTGGAAAGCTACCTGAACGCCTGGCACAAGAACGCGGATGGTTCGGTGTACTACTTCCTCGGCACCTATCTGTCGAAAGTCCGGCGCGGCAAGGACGGCTGGCAGATCTACGACATGACGCTCCGGCTCGACACCAGCGGCAACGTCCAGACCACCTGACACAAGGAGACCGGATCATGCTGAACGGAAAGGTCGCCGTCGTCACCGGCGCCGCCACCGGCATCGGCCGCGGCCTGTGCCTCGCCCTGGCGCGGCAGGGCGCGAAAGTCGCCGCGCTGGACATCGACAGCGCCAACAACGAGTACACCGCCGGCCTCGTCCGCGACGCCGGCGGCCATTGCCTGCCGGTGACCTGCGACGTCGGCGACCGGCAGCAGGTGCGCCTCGCCATGGCGCTGGTGCTGCGCGAGTTCGGCCGCGTCGACCTGCTGGTGAACAACGCGGCCTTCTGGGACAATTCGTCCCTGCTCGAAGGCACCTATGACAGCCAGACCGCCCAGTTCGAGCAGGCGATCAGCTCCTGCACCCTGGGCAGCTTCAACTGCTCCAGCGCCGTGGTCCCGGCCCTGCGCGCGGCGGGCGGCGGCAACATCGTCAACCTGATCACCGAGCATGTGAAGGAAGGCCATTACCTCACCGGCCGCCGTGGCCTGGGCTATGACTGCGCCAAGTTCGCCCAATGGCGCCTGACGGCGGTGCTGGCCGCCGAGCTGAAGGCCGACAACATCCGCGTCAACGGCCTGTGCTTCGGCGCCACCGACACCCCCATGCTGCGCGGCGAAGCCCCCGACCTCGCCGACATCGCCATGAAGCCGGAGGATCTGGCCCAGGCGGTGCTGAACGTGATCGCACATGGGCCGGACGGGCCGACGGGAGAGACGTATCTGTTCGGGACGAGCGGGACGCCGAGAGAAGAGAGCGTTCGGGCGATCGCTGCGTTGGCGCCGGCGGGTGACAGGAAACTTGGCCAGACAGTTTGATGCGCTGTCACCGTATCCTAGAAGATTTACGACAGGACGCGCAGGCTTGACACCAGTGGTATCGTCCAGACGACCTGACGTTCGGCGGCGCACCCACCACTAGCTGTTTCATGGCGTATCGCGATATGGCAAAGTCCAAGCCCATGGCGATACGGCACTTACCATGCCCTTGTTCGACGGGTTCATGAAGCCGCATACCCGAGCTATTAGGCGCAACCAGGGGCGATGAGTGGACGATCCGGCCGACATTCTCAAGAATGCGGATTCGCGAGGATTGCGGCGCGTATTGATCGTTACTGCGCTGCCGCTTGAGCGCGATGCGGTGCGGGCGCATTTTACCGAGATCGGGACCTGTGTAGGTGAGGATGACCGCCTCTACGACTGCTTCGAATATCACTGCGGCGGCAAGGAAGATGCCGCCGCACAAGGATGGTTGGTAGTCGTTGCAGAAAGCGGTGCGGGAACGCACGTCGCGCAAAGCGCGGTGTTGTTGGCTCACCAAATGTTCAAGCCCTTCGAACTCATCCTGTTTGTCGGTGTCGCCGCCTCGCGCAAGAAAGACATTCCGAACGGCAGCGTCGTCGTTTCGGACCGAATCTATTACGCGCATGTCGGCAAGTACGAGGAAGGCAGCTTTCACAACCGGCCGCGGCTATACAATGTTAGCGCCAATCTCAAAATGCTTGCCACTTGGGTTATCCGCGAGAATGGTTGGCAGAATCGCGTCCGGCCGATCGACGGCTGGAAGCCGCCGGAAGACGAGAAGTACGTGTCCCTTTTCACGGTTGCTCCCATCGCCAAGATTGCAGGGATCGTCACCGTCGAGGCAGTTTCCGCCGACATCACGAGTGAGCTCGAGAAGAATATCGAGGCGCACTATCAGGACGCGCACGCGCTTGAGATGGAGGGCTATGGTGCGGCGATGGGGGCTGACGCGGTCAAAACCCCGATTATTGTAATCCGCGGTATATCGGACATGCGCAAGGACAAAACACCCGAGGACGATGCCATTTACCAGCCGGTCGCAGCTATGAATGCTGCGGCGTTCGGTGTGCGCCTACTCGACGAATGGAGTGATCGCCACCAACCCCAGCCGGTAGCCCTCCAACCTATGGCGCAAGCGCAAGCCACGACCGAGGATCCCGCACCGGCACCGGCCGGTCGCACTGTGTTCAATCTCGATGCAGAGATTGAGAACCTTTCCGAGGAGCAACTGGAACGGATCGTCGAGACTATCCGGCAGCGCACCGGTAAACCGTCTGCATATTGGCAACACCGAAGACCAATCGAGTACGGCGAAACGTCTTATCGAGGCGGTCGCCCCCTATTGGAGTGCGGATCAACTGCTGCGCTTCGAGAGATATGTGATCGATCATGGGCCGGATTATTCGGATAAGGGCACCCCGCCGCCTGAGGCTCGCCGAGCGGTCAATTCGATCCTTCGTCGGACTAAGTTGGGCCTGCTCCAGGCGCTGCCTAGTGATCGTCTCTCGGAGGATTCGCTGCGTTTAGTACGGGAGGAATCACGCGTCTTTGCTGATGGCAAGGTCGGCTCAACCTTTTCAGGCATCCAGTCCATCGGCTCGCCTATTTCGGCGGAAGCGCTGGTGGCTGCGAGTGAGCAGGATATCGTCCGCGCCTTTGAGAAGCTTCCCGATGCCAGCGGCTGGGATCACCCTAAGCGCCGGATGGCAGGTGGCAACATCCAACTCTCCCGTGAGTTCGCCGACTTTGCGCGCGACGCACCACATCGTGCTGCGAAGGTGCTTCGCGAGTTGTCGCCACAGACAGGTACCCGTGCGGCAGGCTATGCGCTCTCGGCAATGGCAGAGAAGGCGGACCCAGACCTGGTATGCGACGTGTTCCGCGATGTGGTCTTCCGTGGTTTCGACGGAGAGGAATTCAGGGGCTCCTGCGCTAGTGCGTTGTCCCGCCTCTCCCGCCGAGACTTCGTGGTACCACATGATGTCGCTGCTATCCTCGAAGGCTGGCTTCAGACTCCGGTAACAGATCTGCAAGAAAAGGGGGATGATTCTAGCCAAGCCGCATCCGACGTTGAGGTCACGAGCGAAGGCGGGGAAACCAGCCACACTGAGGGAGCGGAGCGCGAGCACTCGATCCTCTGGGATACGTCCGGAATGGTTATGCTTCCGCATGGAAATTTCCCGATTCTCGACTGCCTAATGAACCTCTATCTACATCGCGGCGATCCTGATGGGTTGATCGACTTGTTCCAAAGGCATCTCGAAAGAGGCGAGGAAACCGCGATCTGGCAGCCTCTAGTTTATCGGCTTGTGCAGGTTCAGCCGGGAGATCCGACGCGGCTCGTCGAATTCGTGCGCGCTTTATTTTCCCGTCATCCGGCCCTATCGGGAACACGTGAGGCGGGGTTTTTCCTTGGGCATTTTCACTGGAGGCACCCCGAAGTCGTGAAAGAGCTCATGCTCGTCTGCAAGCAAGCGACTAACCCCACCGTGCAGCAATATTTCGGCGAGCTTGTCGCACTCGTCGCACTGGTGCAGCCGGAACAGCAATGGGCTCGCGATGAATTCGATGCCCTGCTCTTACCAAATGTGCCCCTTGCGGCGAGGCATGGCGGTATGGAGACAGCTAGCCACCTGTGGAACGAGGAAAAGGCCCTGCCCGAGGCAACGCGCTGGCTGGTGGCCGCGATGCCCTTGGCCGATGCTCGGGGCTGGGAGATCATTATCGATCTATTTCGCCAGTTCCAAGACCTTCAACCGGGTACGTGCACGACGGCACTGCTCGAAGCGATTGCAGATTACCTTCCAACAACGTTTGAAGCAGACCCGACGTACCTCGTTTCGGCACTGGCCAGTCTGCTGCCGCACAATGCCGACCTCGTGAGCCGTATCGCTAGTAGACTCGTCGATGTGCAACGTGCCCGGCTCGCCGACCTTCGAACCGGCCATTCCGCCGTCGTTCCAGATCTCGTCGACCTTGCGATTACGCTGCATCGTGCTGGAGCCGCCTCACGCGAGGCGGGGATCGCGCTGTTCGAACAACTTATGAACCTGGACGCATACCTTGCACGCCAGACCTTCGACGAAATCGACAATCGCTTCCGTGCTACCGCAATGCCTCGCCAACGCCGCCTACCACGCCGCTCACAGAGACGTAAGACGCGTCGCGCCACTAGGCCCGCGGAATCTCGTTAAGTACAAAATATTGCGTGATAAATTTGACCCAACCCCAATCGTGATCGCTTGAGCTTACTCAGTCTCTGAACGATGCGTTTTAAATTAGGGCAGATCGCACTAACCAAACAGGCGCTTCGGAGGCACCAGCGTGAACCAGCACAGATCGAAAAGTGACTCCGCTCTTGCCCAGCCAGGCCGCGCTATCCCTTGAACCCCCGCCCCCTCCCCGCTATCACTACCGCCACCTTCCGGCTCTAACGGGGAACGAACCACCATGACCTCTGTCGGCATCACCGCCTATGGCGCGTACCTGCCCAAGCGCCGCCTGAACCGGGCGGCCATCGCCGCCGCCAATGCCTGGATGAACCCGGCGCTGAAGGGCATGGGCAAGGGCGCCAAGGCCATGTGCAACTGGGACGAGGACACGGTCACCATGGCCGTCGAGGCCGGGCGCGACTGCCTGACCGGCATCGACCGCGCCACCGTCGACAGCGTCACCCTGGCGTCGACCACCCTGCCCTTCGCCGACCGGCACAATGCCGGCATCGTGCTGGCGGCGCTGACCCTGGACGAGAATTCGGAATCCATCGACGTCACCGCCACCCAGCGGGCCGGCACCACGGCGCTGATCAAGGCGCTGAAGGCCGGCGGCAACGCGCTGGTGCTCGCCGCCGACCACCGCATCGCCAAGCCGGGCAGCGCCCAGGAGATGCAGCTGGGCGACGGCGCCGCCGCGCTGCTGCTGGGCACCGAGAAGGTGATCGCCCGCTTCCTCGGCTCGCACTCGCTGGCCCGCGACCTGGTCGACCACTACCGCTCGGCCAACGCCGAATACGACTACAATCTGGAAGAGCGCTGGATCCGCGACATGGGCTACGACCTGATCGTGCCCGAGGCGGCCAAGCAGGCGCTGGAAAAGGCCGGCGTGGCCGCCGCCGACATCGACCACTTCATCATGCCCGCGATCCAGAACGGCCTCGACGCGCGCCAGGCCAAGCGCATCGGCGTCAAGGCCGAGGCGGTGCGGAGCAATCGGAACCGCGAGATCGGCGAGGCCGGCGTCGCCCACCCGCTGCTGATGCTGGTGCACGCGCTGGAGGAAGCGCAGCCGGGCCAGAAGATCATGGTGATCGGCTTCGGCCAGGGCGCCGACGTGCTGATCTTCGAGACCACCGACGCGCTGAAGCAGCTGCCGAAGCGGTCCGGTGTCACCGGCCAGCTCGCCCGCGGCGCCGAGGACAACAACTACCAGCGCTTCCTGTCGTTCAACGGCCAGATCGACTATGAATGGGGCATTCGCGCCGAGCGCGACAACCGCACCGCCCAGAGCACCGCCTACCGCAAGCGGGATTCGATCACCTCGTTCCTGGGCGGCAAGTGCACCCAGTGCGGCACCGTGCAGTTCCCCAAGAGCAATGTGTGCGTGAACCCCAACTGCCAGGCCATCGGCACCCAGGTCGACCATCCGTTCGCCGACCTGGAAGCGGCGGTGAAGACCTTCACCGAGGACAACCTGGCCTATTCGCCGAATCCGCCGCTGCAATATGGTAATATCGGTTTCAACGAAGGCGGGAACATCTATATGGACCTGACGGATTTCGATTCCGGCACGATCTCGGTCGGCAGCAAGGTCCGGATGGTTTTCCGCATCAAGGACTTCGACGACAAGCGCGGTTTCCGCCGCTATTTCTGGAAAGCGGCCCCGGCGGCCTGAGACGGCAACTGGTGCGCATAGAACAGACGAAAGGACAGAGAGATGGCTGGCATTCGTGACAAGGTGGCGATCATCGGCATGGGCTGCTCCAAGTTCGGCGAGCGCTGGGACGCCAGCCCCGACGATCTGATGCTGGAGGCCTATACCGAGGCCCTCGCCGACGCGGCCATCGCCAAGGAAGACATCCAGATGGCGTGGCTGGGCGTGTTCTTCGACGAGCAGAACGTCGGCAAGTCGGCGATCCCGCTGTCGCAGGCGCTGCGCCTGCCCAACATCCCGGTGACCCGCGTCGAGAACCTCTGCGCCACCGGCACCGAGGCGCTGCGCGGCGCGGTCTATGCGGTCGCCGCCGGCGCCTGCGACATCGCCATGGCGCTGGGCGTCGAGAAGCTGAAGGACACCGGCTATGGCGGCCTGCCCGAGCGCACCAAGGGCACGTTCGAGGATCTGTGGCAGCCCAACTCCACGGCGCCCGGCTCGTTCGCCCAGCTCGCCAGCGCCTATTCGGCCAAGCACGGCGTCGACATGCAGGACCTGAAGCGCGCCATGGCGCATGTGTCGTGGAAGAGCCACCAGAACGGCGCCAAGAACCCGAAGGCGCATCTGCAGTCGGTCGTCGACATGGACAAGATCCTGAACGCGCCGATGGTGTCGTTCCCGCTCGGCCTGTTCGACTGCTGCGGCGTGTCGGACGGCGCCGCCTGCGCCATCGTCACCACGCCGGAGAAGGCCCGCGAGATGGGCTTCGACAATCCGGTGGTGGTGAAGGCGCTGCAGCTCGCCGCCTCCAACGGCGTCGAGATGAGCCACAATTCGTGGGACGGCTCCTACACCATGACCACGCGGATGGCCGCCCAGCGCGCCTATGCCGAAGCCGGCATCAAGGACCCGCTGAAGGAGCTGTCGATGACCGAGGTGCATGACTGCTTCTCGATCACCGAGCTGGTGGTGATGGAGGACCTGGGCCTGTCGAAGGAAGGCCAGGGCTACAAGGACATCCTGAACGGCAAGTACGACGCCGACGGCGAGGTGCCCTGTCAGATCGACGGCGGCCTGAAGTGCTTCGGCCACCCGATCGGCGCGTCCGGCCTGCGCATGGCCTACGAGGTCTACACCCAGATCAACGGCCGGGCGGGCAGCCGCCAGCTGAAGGACCCGGTGATGGGCCTGACCCACAACCTGGGCGGCATCCCGAACCGGAACGTTTGCAGCGTCTCGATCCTCGGCCGCCTCAACCAATAGACCCACCAGTGAACCAGGAACTGACCATCGAGGAGAAGATCGCCCTCAAGCAGTGGGGCCTGGACGACGACGCCCTCGCCGTCCATCCCACCGTCTACCGGAACGATCTGCTCGACGGCCAGGTGTTCCTGATCTCGGGCGGCGGCACCGGCATGGGCCGCACGCTGGCCTATCTGGTCGCGCGCCTCGGCGGCCAGGTGATGATCTGCGGCCGGCGCCAGGAGATGCTCGACGAGACGGCGGTGGGGATCAAGTCGCGCCTCGGGAAGGAGATCGGCACCTACGCCATGTCGATCCGCGACGAGGACCAGGTGTCGGCGCTGATGGACACCACCTGGGAGCGCTTCGGCCAGGTGAACTGCCTGGTGAACAACGCCGGCGGCCAGTTCGTGCAGAACGCCATCGACTTCTCCAAGAAGGGCTGGCGCTCGGTCATCGACCTGAACCTCAACGGCACCTGGTACATGATGCAGGAAGCCGCCATCCGCTGGCGCGACACCGGCTTCCACGGCGGCAACATCATCAACAACGTGGCGACGGTGGCGCGCGGCATGCCCCAGTCGGGCCACACCTGCGCCGCGCGCGCCGGCATCATCGCCATGTCGAAGACCGTCTCGACGGAATGGGCGCCGTTCCGCATCCGGGTGAACTGCGTCGCGCCCGGCTCCATCGAGACCACCGGCTTCCACGTCTATTCCGACGAGGCGCTGACCACCTTCGCCAGCTGCAACCCGATGAAGCGCATGGGCACCGCCTGGGACGTGGCCGAGGCCATGGTCTATCTCGCCGGCCCCGCCGCCAGCTTCATCACCGGCGAGGTCCTGACCGTCGACGGCGGCATGTCCCAGATGGGCTGGATGTGGCCCGCCGGACGCCCGGACTACTTCAAGGACATCATCGGCTGAGGGCGGTCGAGCGCCCGCCCTCTCACATCTTGATGCTGGCGCCGCCGTCCACCTTGATGCCGGTGCCGTTGATGAAGTTCGAGCTGTCGAGCGCCAGGAACAGCGCCGCGTTGGCCACGTCGATGGCCTCGCCGAGGCGGCCGACCGTGGTCTTGTTCCGCCAGTAGTCGATCTCGCCGGGCGGCGCGGTTTCCACGTAGCGCTCGGTCATGCCGGTGACGATGAAGCCGGGCTGCACGTAATTGGCGGTGATGCCGAGCGGGCCAAGCTCCAGCGCCTGCACCTTGGTCAGGCCGGCGACGGCGTGCTTCGACGTCACATAGGCGCTGAGCGCGGGCGCGGCCTGCTGCGAGGCGACCGACGCGGTGTTGATCACCCGGCCGTTGCCCGACTGGCGCAGATGCGGCACGGCGGCCAGCGTCATGCGGTTGACCGCCGAGACGTTGACCGCCATCACCCTGTCCCAGGCGCCGGGCTGCTGCTCCAGATACGGGTCGTAGGGCGCGATGCCGGCGTTGTTGAACAGGATGTCGAGCTTGCCGAACGCGGCGATGGCGGCGGCGGCGATGGCATCCGGCGCGTCCGCGTCGGTCAGGTCGCGGGCGACGCGGACCACCGCCGGATTGCCGCCGTGCCGCCGCTCCAGCGCATCGGCGTCGATGTCGTTGGCGATGACCTTCGCGCCCTGGGCGGTGAACAGGTCGACGGCCGCGGCGCCGATGCCGCTCGCCGCGCCGGTGATGATGGCGACCTTGCCCTGAAGCCGGTTTTCCCGTGGCATGATGTGCTCCTCAGCCGTGCGACATGGCGCCGCCATCGACCCACAGGCCGATGCCGCTGACATAGCTGGCCTCGTCGGACGCCAGGAACAGCACCGCGTTGGCGATGTCCTCGGATTCGCCGAGGCGGCCGACGGACGCGCGCTCCGTCCAGTATTGCGCATACGCCGGCATGCGCTCGAACGCCGGCGAGGTGATGCCGGTCACGATCGCGCCCGGCTGGATGTAATTGGCGGTGCCGTGCGAGCCCAGCTCGCAAGCCAGCACCTTGGTCAGGCCGGCGACGGCGTGCTTGGTGGCGGTGTAGGCCGCCGCGCCGGAATCGGCATATTCGGAGCGCACCGAGCCCACATTGATGATCCGCGCCGCGCCGGACTGCTTCAGATAGGGAAACGCCGCCTTCGACAGGCGGTAGACCGACGTCAGGTTGAGGCCGATGACGAAGTCCCAGTCGGCCTCGTCGTGGGTTTCGACCACGCCGCCCTTGCCGACCGTGCCCGCGTTGTTGAACAGGATGTCGAGCCGGCCGAAGGCGTCGATGGCGGCCTGGACGATCCGCCCTGCCGCGCCCTCCGCGGTCACGTCCATGTCCATGCACACGATTTTGGCGCTGCCGGCATGCACCACGGCGAGCGGTTTGCCCGGCAGGTCGACCGCCAGCACCTTCGCGCCTTCCGCCGCCAGCAACCGGGCCGACGCCTCGCCGATGCCGCTCGCGGCGCCGGTCACGATCGCCGCCTTGCCGTCCAGCAGTCCCGTCATCAGGTCTCCCCCTCCGGTTGATCGCCAGAGTGGCCGGAGGCGCGGCCGGCGTCAACGTGCGGGCCCGTTTTTGAAGCAGGCAGTATTGTTTCTTTCGCTTCTTTAGCGGGCCCGGGGGCTATGCTAGGGTCCGCGCGGGAGACGACGAGCGGGAGAGTACCGATGGACTACAACCTGGAACAGGGCGGACCGGTGCTGAACCCGGACGCGCCGCCCGCCGCACCCGACGCGAAGGCGCCCTATGTGGACAATGGCGCCGACATCAAGGCCCCGTCGCGCTACTACACCGCCGCCTGGAAGGCGAAGGAATGGGAGCGGGTCTGGAGCCGCGTCTGGACCATCGCCGGACTGGTGTCCGACATCCCGGAAGTCGGCGACTTCCTGACCTATGACCTGCTGCACGAATCCTTCGTGATCGTGCGCACCGGCGCCGGCCCCGCCGACATCCGGGCCTGGTACAATATCTGCGGCCACCGCGGCAACCGGCTGGTCCACGCCGATTTCGGCCACGTCGCCGGCCGCTTCACCTGCAACTTCCATTCCTGGCAGTGGGACATCGACGGCCGGCTGGCCCATGTCACCGACGCGGAATCCTTCAGGCCCGAGGTGCTGGCCTGCGCGCCCGACCTGGTGCCCGTTACCATGGACATCGTCGCCGGGGTGATCTTCGTCACCATGGCCGACGATCCCGTGCCGCTGCGCGAGTTCCTGGGCCCGGTCGCGTCGCACATGGAAGCCTTCCAGGTTGATAAGATGAACGTGGTGCGCCACGTGCGCAGCGATTGGGCGGCCAACTGGAAGACCGGCATCGACGCGTTCTACGAGACCTATCACCTGGGATCGGTGCATCCGCAGACCCAGCCGATCATGGGCGACATCACCACCCAGATCGACTGCTATCCCAACGGCATGAGCCGCATGATCGTGCCGATCGGCGTGCCGAGCCCGCATTTCCCAGACCAGTCGTCGATCAATCCGGGCCTGCGCTACATGCTGGAATCCGTGGGCCTGAAGCCCGATGCGTTCGCGGGCGGGCCGCAGGACGTGCGCCCTGCCCTCGCCGCCGCCAAGCGCGAGGTCTCGAAGCGCTTCGGCCTGGGCTGGGACAGCCTGTCCGACGTGCAGCTGACCGACAGCTTCGCCACCGGCATCTTCCCCAACGTGCAGTTCGGCATCCATCCGGAAGGCGCGTTCCTGATGCGCTTCATGCCCCACGCCGACGACCCGCAGCGCTTCACCTACGACACAATGACGCTGGTGCGCCACGTGGACGACCCCAGCTTCCGGGTGCCGGACTGGATGGGCCTGCCCGAAGGCACCGACTGCTCGGGCCGCGAGCGCCCCGAGATCGAATACAAGGGCATCGGCGAGCCCGCCGATCTGGGCCTCGTCCTCGACCAGGATTCCGAGCTGCTGCCCATCGTCCAGAAGGGCCTGCGCAGCAAGGGCTTCAAGGGTCCCCTGTGGAGCGAGCAGGAAGGCCGCGTGCGGCACTTCCACAACGAGCTGGACCGCTACGTCGAGGGGGAGAAGTGACGGCTATCCTTAATAGCCGTCATCCCGGCGAAGGCCGGGATCCAGACCATTCTTACGAAAGGACGCGCGCATAGCGCGCACTCGCCAAGCCTGGGTCCCGGCCTTCGCCGGGATGACGACCGAGATAAAACGGGGAAGAACCATGACAGAAATCAACACTTTCGGGCGGCTGCTGACCCGCGCGGCCAGGACCTGGCCGGAACGCGACGCGGTGATCTTTCCCGAGCGCCGGCAGAGCTTCGCCGAGTTGCATGACCGGGCCGTGCACCGCGCCCGCCAGCTCGTCGCGCTGGGCGTGCAGCCGGGCGACAATGTGGGCATCCTGCTGGCGACCAGCTTCGAGTTCATGGAGGTGATGTTCGGCATCGCCATGGCCGGCGCCGTCATGGTGCCGATCAACGCCCGCTACCGCGGCAGCGAGATCGCCTATGTCACCGAAAACGCCGACATCGTCACCATCGTCACCACCGGCAAGGTGGCCGAGGGCGTGAACTTCGTCGAGCGCCTCGGCGAGGGCCTGCCCGGCCTGGCGGCATCCGCCAATCCGCGCGCCCTGTCGCTGGCGGTGGCGCCCAGGCTGCGCAACATCCTGCTGCTGGGCGGCGGCAGCGCGCCCGGCCTGGTGAGCGAGCCCGACCTGTCGTCCTACGCAAGCTCGATCCCCGCCGCCGAGATCGAGCGCCGCAGCGACGCCGTCGGCGACGACGATCTGTGCATGATCCTCTACACCTCGGGCACCACGTCCAACCCGAAGGGCTGCATGATCACCGGCCGGTCGATCATCGGCAACGGCCGCGCCATGGCCAAGGCCTACGGCATGACCGAGAAGGACAGCTTCTGGTCGCCGCTGCCCATGTTCCACATCGCCGCCACCTTCCCCATCGCCGCCTGCTTCGACATGGGCAGCGCCTATGTGACCATGGGCTATTTCGACGCCGGCGTGGCGCTGAAGCTGTTGGAGGAGTCGCGGGCGACCATCAACTACGCCTGCTTCGTCACCATCATCGGCGACCTGATCAACCACCCGGACTTCGCCACCACCGACCTGAGCGCCATAAGGCTGATGAACTCCAGCCTGGCGGTGCAGCCGCCCGGCTTCACCGAGAAGCTGACGAAGGCCATGCCGAACTGCATCCAGGTCGGCACCTATGGCCTCAGCGAGGCCTCGGGCACGGTCACCACCTCGCCGGTCGACAGCCCGGAGCATCTGCGCCACACGCGGCTGGGCTCGCCCATGCCCGGCCAGGAAGTGGAGATCCGCGATCCCGATACCGGCAAGCCGGTGCCGACCGGCGAGCGCGGCGAAATCTGCGTGCGCGGCGTCAACATCCTGAAGGGCTACTACAAGGACCCGGAGAAGTCCGCCCAGACCATCCGCG
>CALQFM020000022.1 GCA_943329845.2 Candidatus Kuenenia stuttgartensis
CAAACAGCGCGAAAGGATCAAGCGACAGACCATCGAACATCGGCGCTTGCAGCACCGCAAGATCGCCGCTTAGCATCAACCCCAAGACGAGGCCGATCCTCCCCCATACCAAGCCGAGATCTGCGCCAAATGTTCTGACGACGGACAATGGTACTGGATCGAATCCATCAGCTCGGACGGGCTGGTCTCCGTCAGGTCGACGCCATAGGCCTCGCTGAGCGCCGACCGCAGGTGGTCGGCAACGACCGAGCGCGCCGTGCCGCCCTCGGGGATATCCATGGCGCCCTGACCGCCACGCATGCGCTTCAGGATGTCTTCCTCGGTGACCGGCTCGGTCAGGTGCGGGCTGGGGATGCCGACGGTGTGGATGAAGCGGGTGGTGCGCTCGCCAAACACGTCATACTGGGCGTTGGCGTCGCTGGCGGTGTAGAGCGCCTGCGAATGGGTCTCCAGCACGTGATAGGCCTCGGCGAAGGCTTCCTGGGTCGCCTTCCAGTTGGCTGGCAGCACCTTCTGCACATGCACCGCCGTATAGCGGTTCTCCAGCGGCCAGTTGGCGAAATGCTTGGGCAGCACCTCGAGCCATTCCTCCAGCGGGCCGGCGTTCTCGTCCATGTTGATCCACACGAACCCGCCCCAGCGCGCCACCTTCACCTCGGGCAGCCGGAAAGCTTCGTCGGTGACCTTGGGGAAGTCCCAGCGGCAGGGAATTTCCTTCAGCGACCCGTCCAGGTTCCAGGTCCAGCCATGGAACGGGCAGCGGAAATGCTGGACGCTGCCGGTCGAGTCGGACGGCCGCAGCTGGGTGCCGCGGTGCAGGCAGGAATTGACGAAGGCCTTGATCTCGTCGGACGCGACGCGGGTTACCAGGATGGAATAGGGGCCGATGTCGTAGACGTGGTAGTCGCCAACTTCGGGAATCACCTCCTCGCGGCAGGCCCACTGCCAAGCCTTCGGCCACAGCTTGCGCATCTCCAGTTCGAAGAATTCCTTCGACGTGTAGCGCGCGTAGGGAATGTCCTCGTCGCCCAGGAACTCGTAGCTCTCGGTGACCAGTTCGGCCGGAACCTCCCAGCCGTCGCGCAGGATCAGGTCGCGGGTGCTCGGGCCCGGGCAGCGGGCCTCGCCGGGCTTCAGCTGTTCCGGATTCTGGACGTTCATGGCGGCTCCCCATTCACATGTGCTGAATTTCAAGCATGGCAGGACTCGCGCCGCTTGGCCAGAAGCCGATTCTAGCTATGCTGGCCGATGATCCTGGGGAGGATTTCCATGAAGCTCGGCGCCGTTTTCCCGTTCACCGACGTCAACGACGACCCTTACGCGATTCGCGATTTCGTCCAGGCGGTCGACGATCTGGGCTACGACCATATCGTCGTCTACGACCATGTGCTGGGCTCCAACCCGGCCAGCCGACCCGGCTTCGACATGCCGTTCACCCACCTGTCGCCGTTCTACGACCCGCTGACCCTGTTCGCGCACATGGCGGCGATCAGCCGGCGGCTGGAGTTCTTTTCGGCGGTGCTGATCCTGCCGCAGCGCCAGGCCGCGCTGGTCGCCAAGCAGGCCGCCATCTGCGATGTGCTGGCGGGCGGCCGCATCCGGCTGGGCGTCGGCAGCGGCTGGAACGAGGCCGAATACGAGGCGCTGGGTGCCGACTTCGCCAACCGCGGCGCGGTGATGGGCGAGCAGATCGACCTGATGCGGGCGCTGTGGTCGGACAGCGCCATAAGCTTCAAGGGCCGCTTCCACACGGTGACCGACGCCGGCATCTGCCCGCTGCCGCCCAATGGAAACATCCCGATCTGGATCGGTGGGACGAGTGCCCCCGCCATGCGCCGGGCCGCGCGCACCGGCGACGGATGGATACCTTACGCCCCTGCCCGCGAGGCGCCCGCCATGATGGACGCGTTCCGGGCGGTGATGGAAAAGGAAGACCGCTCGCTGGACGGCTTCGGCATGGAGGCGGTGGTGTTCACCCATCCCGAGGACAGGCCCGATTTCGGCGGCCGGATCTCGAGCCTCGACGACGCCTTCCACGACATCGAGGTCTGGCGCGCCGAAGGCGTCACCCACGTATCATTGCATTCCATGGCGACGGGCGCGCGGACCGTACCGGCGCACATCGACTTTCTCGATCGGGTGATCACTGGTCTCTAGCGATTGGCCGGACGCATTGAGAGCGATGGGTCCGGCTGCGGCGTCATCGGGCAGCAGGTCCAGCGGCGGCGCCATCATCTCCCTGACCGTCAGCAGCGGCAGACCATTGGCGACAGCGAGCGGCCCGGATAGGTCCGCCGACAGGCGCGCCGGATCATCGGCATGTTCCAGTTCCACTTCGACGCTGACCATGGGCTCCTGGATAGTCCCTTCCGCGACCCCGAAAACATCATTGATCGATAGCGCGGCACCGATCGACGCATCATTGGCCTCGGCGTCACCGATGTGCGCCGGCGTTTCATTGAAATGCTCCACCGTGGGAGATACGGGCGCCACGGTGGAATGCGACGCCTCCAGCAGGCTTATCGCGGGGACCAGCGGGCCGGCAGCGAACTCGCCTGCCCACGCGGGCATGGCCACGAGCGCAGCAAGCAGGCCCACGACCGTTTGCCGTGGGATGCACCTGCACCCTGCCCTAGCGCGCACCTCGCTCCCAAACATTGTCCAGGCCATTGATCCCACGGCGAGAGGTTAGCCGCTTCGCGCCGGATGACAAGCGCTCCAGTGAACAGCGTTAATCAGGCGGCTGCCCGCCGCTATTCCGTGTGCTGTCTCACGGGCGTCCGCGCGACGAAGCCGTCCATATCGGCGGTTACCGTGATCTGGCAGGCGAGCCGGCTGTTGGGTCGGCGGTCGACGGCGTATTCCAGCATCATGTCCTGGCCCTCGTCGACTTCCGGCAGCCGCTCCAGCCAGCTCTCGTCGGCGTAGATATGGCAGGTGCCGCAGGCGCAGGAGCCGCCGCAGTCGCCCAGGATGCCGGGAATGCCGTTCTTCGAGGCGCCTTCCATCAGCGACCAGCCGACCGGCACCTCCTGCTCGTGTTCGGTGCCGTCGTGTTCGATGTAGCGGATCAGCGGCATGGTTCCTCCCGGTAGATCGTTCGTGATCATCCGGTAGCCTCCCGCGGCGAAGGCCGCAACAGTTTAATCCCGTCAGGTCTTCGGCGGCAGCGCGGCGACGAAACCCATCGCGAGCGCGATCCAGCCGCCCAGCGCATCGTCGTCGCAGGCGCCATCCTCGACGAAGACCATGCCACCCATGCGGCGGCCGCCCATCATCACGGCGGAAGCGCCGTCCCGCGAGAGCGCGGCGGCCTCGTTGTCCTTGCCGACCCTGAACATGTACCGGCCCCGGCCGCCGTCCCAGCGGTCGACACCGCCGATCATGTTGCCGTCGTGGAAGAAGCAGATGCCACCCATCATCGCCTTCTCGGAGATGCCCGGCCGACCGCCGAGACTCTCCCGGTAACGGATGACCAGCGGATCATCCGCCGTCACCTTGCCGGCAGACTTGCCGCCAATCACCTTCCGCTCGTGCTCGTCGCCATCACGGTCGATATGGGGGACGCGGGGCATGTGTCGTTCTTGAAGCAGTTAATCGGATTTGGTGCGGATGGCGCTGACGAAATCCACCAGCGCCGACCGCAGGCGGGCCGAGAGGTCCGGATCGGAGGCTATGCCATCGGCATCCAACGAACGACCATTCATCGGCAGCGTGATCGAGGCCTCTTCGACCAGCCGCGCCGACATCGTCGTCAGGGTCAGCCGCAGGCTCGCGTCGGCGTGGACCGACCGCTGGGACGTGTTGATCACGGCGACGGGCTTTTCGGGAAACTCGAAGCCGCTGACCAGCCAGTCGAGCGCGTTCTTGAGAGAGCCCGCGACGCCGCGGGCGTATTCCGGCGAACAGATCATCAGCCCGTCGCTTGCCTCGATCGCCCGGCGCAAGGCCTGCACAGCGGCTGGCAGCGGCTCGACATCGAGGTCGGGATTGAAGTGCGGGAGGCCGTCCAGCCCTTCATAGAGCACGACGTCCACGCCCTCAGGCGCCAGCAACGCGGCCGCCTTGAGCGCCGACATGTTGGAGGACGCAGCCCGAAGGCTTCCGGAAATGGCAAGGATACGCATATGCCTCGGGTGACGACGAATATCGCGACGACTATAGCACCGTCCGGTTCTGCGGCGCTATTTGGCCCTGATGATGCTGGCGCCGCGCCGGCTCAGACCTGCAGCACCGTGCAGGCCGACAGGCCGGGCGCGCCGTGGACGTGGGTGAAGCCGGTCTTGGGATTGCCCGGCACCTGGCCGTCGCCGGCATCCCCGCGAAGTTGAGAGATGACCTCACAAACCTGCCGGAGGCCCGACGCGCCGATGGGCTCGCCATTGGCGATGCAGCCGCCGTCGGTGTTGACCGGCATGCGGCCGCCGATCTCGGTGTCGCCGTCGCGCAGCAGCTTCTCCTGCTCGCCGTCCCTGCAGAAGCCGCACTCGGCCAGATACATGATCTCGGCGCCGGATTCCGTGTCCTGCACCTGCACCACGTCAATGTCCTCGGGGCCCATGCCCGCCATCTCGAACGTGGCCCGGCTGGCGATGGTCGACGGGCTCGCGGCCCGCTCCAGACCCAGATAGGGGCTGAATACCTCGAACGAGCCGTAATGCCTTGTGCGCAGCGCCGCCGCCCGAAGATAGACAGGCCGGTTCATATAGCGGCGCGCCACCTTCTCGCTGGCCAGGATCAGCGCCGCGCCACCCTCGGCCGGCGAGCAGAACATGTACTTGGTCAGCGGATAGGACAGCATGTCCGAGTTCATGATCGTGTTCATGTCGACCGGTTCGCGGCGCCACGCATTCGGGTTGAGCGCCCCGTTGCGGAACGCCTTGTTGGCGACGAGGCCAAGCGCCTCCTGCGAGATGCCGTGCTCGGCCAGGTAGCGGTTGATCTTCATGCCGAAGAACTGGGTGGTGAGCATCAGCCCGGTTTCGCCGTACCAGGTCTCCAGGCCGGAATTGCGAGGGTCCGAGTTGAACGCGCCGCGCGGGTGCTTGTCGAAACCGACAGCGAGGCCGAGGTCATACTGTCCGGCCTTGATCGCCGCGTAGGCCGACAGCAACGCGCTGCCGCCGGTGGCGCAGCCGTTGGAGACGTTGACGAACTGGATGCCCGTGAGACCCAGTTCATTCACGAGGGAATCCGCGTTGCCCGCGGCGGCCGACCCACCGAAGGCGAACTGCATGTCCTCCCACTCGAGGCCGCAATCCTTCAGCGCCTGGCGCACCGCGTAAGCGCCTTGGGAACGGCCGCTGACCCCGTCCGTGCGCCCGAACGGGTGCAGGCCGATACCGATGATGCAAACCTCGGTCATGGAAGCTCTCCCCGTATCAAGAGGGAGCTATTCTATACCAAGGTATAATTGTGGACTAGACCTGAAGCACGGTGCAGGCGGAAACGCCGGGGCCGCCATAGACGTGCGTGTAGCCGGTCTTGGGGCTGTTCGGCACCTGGCGCGCACCGCCGTCGCCGCGGAGTTGCAGCACCACCTCGTAGACCTGCCGCAGGCCCGACGCGCCGATCGGCTCGCCATTGGCGATGCAGCCGCCATCGGTGTTGATCGGCATCTTGCCGCCGATCTCGGTGTGGCCTTCCTGGATCAGCTTTTCCTGATCGCCGTCCTTGCAGAAGCCGTTCTCGGCCATGTGCATGATCTCGGCGCCCGACTCGGTGTCCTGGATCTGGATCACGTCGATGTCCTCGGGACCGACTCTAGCCATCTCGAACGCCGCCTTCGAGGCGAACACGGTCGGGCTGGGCGCGCGGTCCAGCGCCAGATACGGGCTGAACACCTCGAACGCGCCGTAGTGGCGGGTGCGCAGGGTGCAGGCGCGCAGCTGGACCGGCCGGTTCGTATAGCGCCGCGCCGCCTCCTCGCTGGCCAGGATCAGCGCCACGCCGCCTTCGGCCGGCGAGCAGAACATGTACTTGGTCAGCGGATAGGACAGCATTTCGGAGTTCAGCACCGTATCCAGGTCGACTTCCTCGCGGCGCCAGGCGTTCGGGTTCAGCTTGCCGTTGCGGAACGCCTTCTGCGCCACCCTGCCCAGCGTCTCGTGCGAGATGCCGTAGTCGGCCATGTAGCGGTTGATCTTCATGGCGAAGAACTGGGTGGTCAGGCTGAGGCCGGTGTCGCCGTACCAGTGTTCGAGGCCGCGGCTGGCCGGGTCCGAGTTGAACGCGCCGCGCGGATGCTTGTCGAAGCCCACGGCCACGCCGAGGTCGTACTGGCCCGACTTGATCGCCGTATAGGCCGAGATCAGCGCGCTGCCGCCGGTTGCGCAGCCATTCGACACGTTGACGAACTGCACGCCGGTGAGGCCGAGCTCGTTGACCAGCGAATCGGCGTTGCCCGAGGCGGCCGAGCCGCCGAAGGCGAACTGCATGTCGGCCCAGTCGAGGCCGGCGTCCCGCAGAGCGTCGCGGACAGCGTGTGCCCCCTGCTGGCGGCCGGATTTGCCCTCGGTGCGGCCGAACTTGTGGATGCCGATCCCGATGATGCAGACCTCGGTCATGTCCCGTCTCCTGATAGATCGAATGCGTAAATTAAGCGCGCGTGCGGAAAACCTTTATGCACGATTTCGCCGGCTCAGTCGAGTTGCAGCACGATGGCCTTCAGGTAGGCGCTTTCGGGCAGCAGCGGGTGCACCGGATGGTCCGGCCCGGCGCCCGCTGAGCGCAGGATCCGGCCGCTGCGGCGCGAATCGCCCAGCCCGCGCGCCACTTCCTCGGCGAAGGCTTCGGCGCTGACATTGTGGCTGCACGACGCGGCGAGCAGGATGCCGCCAGCGCGCACCAGCGGCGCCGCCAGCTTCACCATCTTGCGGTAGCCCTTCAGGCCAGGCTTCAAATCCTTCTTCGATTTCACGAAGGCGGGCGGGTCGGCGATCACCACGTCGAACTTGCGGCCGCCCTGCCCCATGCTCTCCATGGCCTCGAACGCCTCGGCGCGGCGGATGTCCATGATGGCGGAGACGCCGTTCGCCTCGGCCGCCAGCTTCGCCAGCGCCAGCGCCGGCTCGGACCGGTCGATGGCGACCACTTCCTTCGCGCCCGCCGCCGCGCACTGCACGCCGAACGCGCCGACGAAGGTATAGAGGTCGAGCACCTTGCCGCCTTTGGCGAATTTCGACACAAAGGCTCGGTTGTCGCGGTGGTCATAGAACCAGCCGGTCTTCTGGCCGCCTGCGAGGTCGGCGAAGAACGCGACGCCGTTCTCCTCCAGCCGCACCGGCCCGTCGACCTTGCCATGGACCACGCGCACCTCCTGGCCCAGCCCTTCCGTCTGGCGCGCCGGCGTGTCGAGCCGCAGCACGATGGCGTCCGGCTTGACGGTCTCCTTTAACGCGGCCACCACGGGCTCGATCAGCGCGTCCATGCCCGCCGTGTTCGCCTGCACCACCACAACGCCGCCGAAGCGGTCGACGATCAGGCCGGGAAGCCCGTCGGCCTCGGCGTGGATCAGCCGGTAGAACGGCTTGTCGAACAGCTTGTCGCGCAACGCCAGCGCCGCGGCGAACCGGGCGCGGAAGAACGCCGCGTCGACCTGCTGCTCCGGATCGCGGGTCAGGATGCGTCCGGCGATCAGCGTGTGCGGATTGAAATAGCCGGTGCCGAGCGCCCTGCCCTCGGCCGACTGGAACCGCACGATCGACCCCGCCGGCAGCGACCGGATGGCCGCGTCCATGCCGATCTCGTTGGAGTAGATCCACGGATGCCCGGACAGCGCCCGCATATGCATGCGCGGATTGAGGCGGATGGCGGGTGCGGTCATGGGGTGCCGTTCTATTGGTTGTTGTGTCGCTAGTGCCTAACGGGATTCACGCCACCCGCCAAGTTTTCCTCGCGATGTCGGCGGTTTCTTGCGATTGAACGCCGATGCCGACTGTCGGATAGTCCCTCTCCGCACCCGGAGGAATCCCATGGCGCTGGTCTTCCACTATCACCCGCTGTCGTCGTTCTGCCAGAAGGTGCTGATCGCACTGTACGAGAACGGCGCCATTCGTGCCCAGGTTGGTCAATCTCGGCGATCCGGCAGAACGGGCCGCGTACCTCGCGATTTCGCCGCTGGGCAAGATTCCGGCGCTGCAGGACGGCGACCGATCGATCATCGAAACATCGATTCAGATCGAATATCTCGACCAGCGTCACCCCGGCCCGCATCCGCTGCTGCCGGCGACCGACTCCGACCGCCTCGAGGCGCGATTGTGGGACCGGATTTTCGACCTCTACCTCGAGTTGCCCATGCAGAAGATCGTCGCCGACACCATGCGCGCCGAGGGCGAGCACGATCCGCGCGGCGTCGCCGACGCCCATGAAGCGCTGAAAGCGGCATACGAAATGATCGAACCGCGACTGGCCGGCAGGACCTGGGCCATCGGCGATGCGTTCACCATCGCCGATTGCGCCGCCGCACCAAGCCTGTTCTACGCGTCCACGCTCGAGCCGTTCGGCGCGTTCACGAACCTCAGCGCCTATTTCGAGCGGCTTCTGGCGCGGCCGTCTTTCGACCGCGTCCTCAGGGAAGCGCAGCCGTTCTTCCAGTACTTCCCGTACTACAAGGCCATGCCGGGCAGGTTCCGGAACTGGGGAGTTTGAAGCGCCTTAGTTGACCGGCGACAGCCGGGTGCTCTTCACGCTGGCGAGGATGCGGCTAAGCGTGGCGCGGACTTCCGGGCGCAGCTTCTCGTCGTCGGTGGAGAGGCGGATCTCGCCGCTCCACTGGTCCTGGTCCAGCACGCCCTGCTTGACCAGGGTGCGCACCAGGATGGTGTGGGCAAGCAGCAGGGCTTCGAACTCGTCGTAGAAATCGTCCATTTCCTGCTCGGTCCACATCAGGTCTCTCCTCATTTGCCGGAACCGCACAGCCTAACGGCCCAGCGTGACGTTTCAACGCGAGTGAATATGGGGCGGTCCCAGGGGATTACACACTATTCCGGCCGGTGGCAGACCGCCTCGATATGGTGGCCATCCGGATCGAGCAGGAACGCGGCATAATAATCCTGGTGGTATTGCGGCCGCAGTCCCGGCGGCCCGTTGTCCGCGCCGCCCGCCGCCAGCCCGGCCGCATGAAACGCGTCGACCATGGCCCGGCTGCGCGCCGCGAAGGCGATGTGCTGGCCGTCGGGCGCCACCGGTTTCGGAACGCCGTCGACGGTCGGCCCGCCGATCCAGAACGGCGGCTCGCCATCCGGATCGTCGCCGAAGCCGAAAGCCGAATAGCCGTCGAACACCTGCGCCTGCAGCGACAGATAGCCCAGCGCGCCAAGCACCGCCTCGTAGAACGGCTTGGATTTTTTCAGGTCGCTGACGGGAAGGGAGAAGTGATCGATCAACGGCATGCCATCCCTGTTGCCCACCCGACGAAAAGTAGTGGCGCCACCAGCGGATGACCAGCGTTTGACCGGTCGCAAAAGCCGCGATTCCGGTCCACTATGCCGCCGACGGCGGCGGGGACCGCCACTGAAACGAGGGAATGCAGATGGAATTCGTGCGGATGGGAACGACGGGCACACAGGTCTCGCGGCTGTGCCTGGGCGCGATGAGCTTCGGCAGCATGGCGGACTGGATGATCCCGGAGGAGGCCAGTTTCGCCATCGTCAAACGGGCGATCGAGGGCGGCATCAACTTCTTCGACACCGCCGACGTCTATTCGCGCGGCGAGAGCGAGACGATCCTGGGCAAGGCGCTCAAGGAATACGCCCGCAAGCGCGAGGAGATCGTGGTCGCCACCAAGGTCTACATTCCCATGGGCAAGGGCCCGAACCGGGGCGGCCTGTCGCGCAAGCATATAAGGCACTCCATCGACGACAGCCTGAAGCGGCTGGGGATGGACTATGTGGACCTCTACCAGATCCACCGGTTCGACTATCACACGCCCATCGAGGAGACCATCGAGGCGCTCGACGAGGTGGTGAAGGCCGGCAAGGCGCTCTATGTCGGCGCCAGCTCCATGCTGGGCTACCAGTTCGCCAAGTACCTGACCAAGGCCGACAGCCTGGGCAAGGCGCGCTTCGTCACCATGCAGAACCAGTACAGCCTGCTCTACCGCGAGGAAGAGCGCGAGATGAACCCGCTCTGCGCCGAGGAAGGCGTCGGCCTGATCCCGTGGAGCCCGCTGGCCGGCGGCATCCTGGCTGGCAGCCGCGAGGCCGGCACCACCCGCGCCAAGTCCAACATGGGCGGCGGCGGACGCTACACAAGGCCCGCCGACCATGCCGTGCTGGAGGCGGTCAAGCAGGTCGCGGCGGCGCGCGGCGAAACCCCGGCGCAGGTGGCGATCGCCTGGCTGCTGTCGAAGCCCGGCGTCACCGCGCCGATCATCGGCGCGACCAGGCTGGCCCAGCTCGAAGACCCGCTCAAGGCAGTGGGGACCAAGCTGTCCGCGGAGGAAATCGCGATCCTGGAAGCGCCCTATGTGACGCAGCCGGTGACACACATCCCCGGACCGAACGATCTGGCGCCCGGCGCGCCGCGCCCGGACTGATCAGGCACGCGACGCGACCACGGCGTAAAGCGGATCGGACCGCCCCGGAATCGGCGAGATGTCGACGAACTCGGCCGGCCCGAACCCTTCGGACAGCCTGAAATAGAGGTTCACCAGCCCGCCATGCTGGTGGTCGTCCAGCGCCCGCCAGATCGCTACGGCCTTGGTCGGGAACATGCGGTTGGAGAACGACAGGATGAATGGCGCGCCCGGCTTCAGGATGCGCGCCACTTCGGCGAAGATTTCCACCGGCCGGGTCATGTACTGCACCGACACGGCGACCGTACAGCCGTCGAACACGGCGTCGGCGAAGGGCAGCGCCGGGCTCTTGTTCAGATCCTGGACGAACGCGCCGGTGAGCTGCTTGTTGGCGCTCAGCTCTGTCACGTTCATGCCCTGGCCGATGACCCGGTCATAGGCCACATCCTTCGGCAGGTGCGACACGCAGGACGACATCAGGTCGAGGATGCGCCCGCCCGCCGGCAGCCGTTCCCTGTAGAACAGCGCCAGCGCGGCGCAGGCCGGCTCGTCGATGTGGGTGACGATGCGCGGCGGCTGGTAGAACCAGCTGTCCGGCGTTTCGTCGACGCGGGCGAAGTGATGCGGCTGCAGCGGATTGTCCATGCGCAAAGAGATTAACCGCGCCATGGACCTTCATCCAGTGCGCCGGCGTTAGTGCGGTAGCATGATCCGTCATGCAGCAGGGCGTTGGGGACTCACGGGCTTGAAAAACTCATTCGGACGGTTGGCGATTCTGGCGATGGCGCTCGCGTTGACCGCGTGCGCGTCGCGCCCCAAGGACACGGGCGACGACCTGGCCCTCGCATTGGCGGCCAAGGTGGCGGTCAACCGCGGTGACGGCACGCCGCTGCCCGTCGCCCGCGATCTGGCGCCCGAGGCGCTGCCCGGGCGAAACCAGCAGGTACTGCTGTTATCAGGCGGCGGCTCCCACGGCGCATTCGGCGCGGGCGTGCTGGTAGGATGGACGGAGTCGGGCCAGCGGCCGGCATTCGACATCGTCACCGGCGTATCGACCGGCGCGTTGATGGCCACGTTCGCCTTCCTCGGCCCCGAGTTCGACGGTGTGCTGCGCCACCTCTACACCAACGTGGAGAACGGCGAGATCTACAAGAAGCGTGGGCTGAGCGGCCTGCTGAAAGGATCGGCGTTCGATCAGAAGCCGCTGGCGCGGCAGCTCGAGCAGGAAATCACCGACACGGTGCTCGCCCGGGTCGCCGCGGAATGCGCGAAAGGCCGCCGGCTGTTCATCGCCACCACCAACCTGGACAAGGGCCTGCAGGTGGTGTGGGACATGTGCGGCATCGCCGAAAGCCCGTCACCCGGCAGGGCGGTGCTCTACCGCAAGATCCTGCTGGCCTCGGCCGCCATCCCCGGCCTCTTCAAGCCGGTCTACATCCAGAGCAACAGCCAGATGCCCTCGCTGCATGTGGACGGCACCATCCATTCGTCGATCCTGTTCCACTCGTTCATGCTGGCCAAGGGCGGCAGCCAGGACGTGTGGACCATCATCAATGGCAAGATCGACTATGCCCGCCGAGACGGCTTCGCCGACGCCAACGTCACCAGCACGGTGCCCCGCGCGATTCTGGAGATGATGAAGGCGAACACCAATGCCAGCGTCTACCGCACCTATGTGCGCGCGCGCCAGGCCAAGGCCCGATTCCACCTGGCGTTCGTTCCCGACGACATGGCCGATACCAGCCCGATCGAGTTCAATTCGGACGAAATGGGGCCGTTGTTCGAGGCTGGCCAGGAAATCGGCCGCACCGGCCATTGGGCCGATGAGCCGCCGCGGCTGGAGACGCTCGACCGGATGCCCTGATTGTCAGGATAGCGGGAAACCGACGATATCCTGCAGTTCCTGGAGCGCCACGTCCGGGTCGATGACCTTGATGGTTTGCATGCCGAGCGCCCTGGCGGGCTTCAGGTTGATGCCGAGATCGTCCAGGTAGACGGCCTCGTTCGGCTCGATCTCCAGTGCGCCGCAGGCCATCCGGTAGATTTCCGGGCTGGGCTTGCGCACGCCGACTTTCGAGCTTTCGATCACCACCTTGAACAGGCCCATCACCTGCTGGATGGCGGCGGCCTTGTCCTCGGTGCGTGCCATGCCGGCGCCGGCGCCGTGGCGGACGTTGTTGGTGATGCAGCCGGTGACCAGCCGTTCGCTGATCCGGCGCAGCGCCTCGACCATCTTCGGCCGCAGATCGCCGGACAGCAGCGCGACCACGTCCTTGCCCGGCAGGTGATGGCCGCGCTGGTGCGCCTCCAGGTCGAACAGCCGGTCGAACTCGTCGATGCTCACTTCGTTGCGCTCGAAGAGCGCCCAGGCGTTGGTGTCCGGATTGGTGGCGTTGATCGTGCGGATCAGGTCCAGCGGCAGGCCGCGCTCCGCTTCGTATCGGTTGAACGCCTCGAACGGGCTCGTCGTCAGCACGCCGCCGAAATCCCAGATCACCGCCTTGACCATCAACCGCCTCCGTTTTGACGCTGCCGGGCGTATAATGGGGAAGCGCCAGGAGGTCCACCGGAAAGCTATGCCCATGCGTGCAACAATGAGGGCCATGGTGCTTGGGCACCCGGGCGACGGATGCGTCAGCCTCGCGCACCGCGACCGCCCGGCGCCAGGGCCCGGCCAGGTGCTGGTCCGCGTCCACAAATGCGCCGTCTGCCGTACCGACCTGCATGTGGTCGACGGCGATTTGCCCGAATCCAAGACGCATGTGGTTCCCGGCCACGAGGTGATCGGCGTCGTCGAGGCGTTGGGCGCGGGCGTCGACCGCTTTGCCGCCGGCGCGCGGGTCGGCGTACCTTGGCTGGGGATGACCTGCGGCGCCTGTGGCTACTGCCTGTCCGGCCGCGAGAACCTGTGTCCCGAGGCCCGGTTCACCGGATACACGCTCGACGGCGGCTTCGCCGACTACATGGTGGCCGACGCGCGGTTCTGCTTTGCCATCCCGGACTTCTATTCGGACGCCGAGGCGGCGCCGCTGATGTGCGCCGGCCTGATCGGCCACCGCGCCCTGACCATGGCGGGCGACGCGCGCCGGCTGGGGCTATACGGCTTCGGCGCGGCGGCGCACATCATCGCGCAGGTGGCGGTGTGGCAGGGCCGCGAGCTCTACGGCTTCACCCGGCCCGGTGACACGGCAAGCCAGGATTTCGCCCGCGCCCTGGGTTGCGTCTGGGCGGGCGGATCGGACACGCGCCCGCCCGTGCCGCTCGATGCCGCCATCCTGTTCGCGCCGGTGGGCATGCTGGTGCCCGCCGCGCTGAAGGCAGTTGCGCCCGGCGGCACGGTGGTTTGAGCCGGCATCCACATGAGCGACATTCCGTCGTTCCCCTATCGCCTGCTCTGGGGCGAGCGGCGGGTGGTGTCCGTTGCCAACCTGACGCGGCACGCCGCCGAGGCATTCCTCGCGCTGGCGCCCAGGGTTCCGTTACGAACCACGACGCATCTCTATCCGCTCGAGCAGGCCAACGACGCGCTCGACGACCTGCGCGCGGGGCGGTTCGATGGCGCCGCCGTACTTGACCTGGACGGTTCCGGCACGCGTGCCGAATAGTGTTGACCGCGCGCAACGGCCCGCTAGGCTTGCGGCCAATCAAGAACGAAACGGGGAGCCAGGGGCGGTGAGCACTCAATCGCAGACGCAGTTCCAGGGCGCCGCCGGGCAGCAATTCAGTAACCGCTATATGTGGTACGTGGTCATCGTGCTGATGATCGCCTCGACCCTGTCGTTCATAGACCGGCAGATCATGAACCTGATGATCGGCCCCGTGAAACGCGACCTGGGCGGCCTGTCCGACTTCCAGGTGTCCCTGATCATGGGCCTGGCGTTCGCCGGCTTCTACAACGTCATCTCCTATCCGGCCGGCAGATGGGCCGACAGCGGCAATCGCCGCGGCATCATGGCAGCGGGTGTCGCGGCCTGGAGCGTGATGACCGCTCTGTGCGGACTGGCGCACACCTATGTCATGTTGTTCCTGGCGCGCATGGGTGTGGGCGTGGGCGAGGCGACGCTGGCCCCCGCCGCCAATTCCCTGCTCGCGGACTATTTTCCGCGCGACCGCCTGCCGCTGGCCATCTGCTTCGTCTCCGCCGCGCCGTTCCTGGGGCAGGGCCTCGCGAATATCATCGGCGGTCCGCTCATCCAGCACCTGGAGGCGGCGCCAAGCACCATCCTGCCGGTGATCGGCGAGGTCTATTCCTGGCAGTTCGTTTTCCTTGCCGTGGGCCTACCCGGTCTGCTGGTCGCTTTGCTGATGCTGACCGTGCGTGAGCCGGCACGGCATGGGCGCATGTCGGACGAGGGCAAGGCCAGCTTCGGCGAGGTCTGGGCGTTCGTGAAAAGCCGCTGGCAGTTCTTCACCCTGATCTTCCTGGGCTATCTGGGCCTGTCGACCCAGGGTTTCGCGCTGTTTTCCTGGATCGCCGAGTACTTCGTGCGCAACCATCACTGGAACAAGAGCCAGTTCGGTCTGGTTTACGGTTCCATCTCCATGACTGTCGGCTTCGCGGGCAGCCTGTTCGGCGGCTGGCTATCGACCCGGCTGATCGCCCGCAAGCGCTTCGACGGCACGTTGCGGATCGTATTCTTCGCCGCCTTGTGCCAGCTGCCGCTGGCAGTCACCATGACATTGCTGCCCAACGCATGGGCTTCCATGGCGCTGATGGTGCCCCTCACCTTCCTGATGGCCATGCCGCCCGGGCTGATCATCACCGCGCTGCAGAGCGTGGCGCCCAATGAACTGCGCGGCCAGTCGGTGGCGTTCTACATGATAGTGGTAAACTTCCTGTCCTACACCTTCGCGCCGACTCTGCCGGCCATGCTCAACGACTTCTGGTTCCATGACGAGCTGGCCCTGGGCAAGTCGATCTCGGTGCTGGCGGCGTTCAACTACGCGCTGGGCGCGATTTGCATTGGCTTCGGCCTGCGCTATTTCCGGCGCGCCCTGAAGACCGCCGAGGCCTGGCATTGACATGAATGGGCCGCGCCGTCGCCGGCGCGGCCCATTCATGCACCATTGCGTCTAGCGGATGCGGACCTTGTCGCCCTGCTTTTCCCAGACCTCGTGCAGCTCCTTCTTCAACCAGTCGAGCTGGATCCGGATACGCCGGTCGCGATCGTGGATAATGGTCGCTCCCTTCATGCCTTCGGCCATGAACTCCAGCTTGTCGCGCCAGCGCTCGAACACATCGCGCAGGGCGAGCGCATAATCCGGATAGGCGCGGCGGCCGGCCTCGAGGCGGGCCCGTTCGTACTCGGCAGCGGCAGGCTCGACGATGGCACGCAGTTCGGAGTCGGTGCGCGCGGCCCCGAGCAGTTCCCGCCACGCTGCCGAGAGGCGGCTGTTGACCATCTCCCACATGTTGTCCACGGCCTGGTCGATGTAGTCCTTGCCGACCGGCGTCCGGTGCGCGCCTTCGAAATAGCGCTCCAGCCACTTCTCGCGCAGATAGTCGATCGATGACTCGAGCACATGCTGGGTGGTGGGAAAATAGTGCTGCACGGCGCCCCGCGTCACGCCCGCCTTCCGCGCGATCTCGGTCGTGGTCGTGCGGAAATAACCGATCTCTGCGAAGCACGAGATCGTCGCCTCGATGATTTCCTGTCTGGTGGCCAGGCTGCGCACCCGTCTGCGGCGCGCGCTGGCCAGAGCAACTGAAGTCGCCATATGCCTTGAATCCACTCCCTGCCGGCTGTCGGCCTTTAAAGTCAAAGTCGACTTTATATTAACTGGATTGAGGTCTAATTTATCGTGCATCGAGCGCGCCCGGCAACCGCGAATCTGTCACATTTGCAACCACCGGTGCAACGCGAAGACTGGCTTGCCTTAGGGCGGCCGATCCCGCGGGGAAGACAAGGGTGCCACGTCGCAAACGGCACGCTTGATGAGGGCGGCGCGCGCGGCGGCCGCCGGAAGGGGAGAGCGAACCGATGAGCGAAGCACTTGAAAAACTGAGCCTGTTCGATCCCGCGGTACAGGAGGACTGGTATTCTGCCTATGAAATCCTGCACGAGGAGGCGCCGGTCTATTGGTGCGAGGAAGGCGGTTTCTTCGTCGTCACCAAATATGCCGACATCCAGGCGATTTCGCGCGAACCCAACCTGTTCTCCACCTATGCGACGCGGTTGAGTTCGGATCCGCTGATCAAGTTCCCCGAGGCGGTGGAGATTTACGAGAAGCAGGGCTGGCCGCGGTTCCAGCCCATGGTCACCGACCCGCCGGTCCACAAGCAGTACCGCCGCAACTTCGACCACTATTTCAGCCCCAGCGGCGTGAAGGTGATGGAGCCGTTCATCCGCCAGTTCATCAATGCGCAGATCGACGGCTGGATCGACAAGGGCGAATGCGAGTTCGTCCGCGACTTCGCCATGCCGCTGCCGATGACGGTGATCGCGAAGATGCTGGGCTTTCCCATGGAGGACCTGCCGAGGCTGAAGCACTGGTCCGAGGTCTGGGTGCGGCCTTTCGCGCGCGGCCTCAGCGTCGAGCAGGAGAAGTACGTCGCCGAAATGGGCGTGGAGTTCCAGCACTACATCCACGAGCAGGCGCAGGAGCGCCTCCGCAGCCCGCGTGACGACGTGATCACCGCGCTGGTCAACGGTACCGTCGGCGAGGGCGCGGAAAAGCGGCCGCTGACCGACAACGAGATCATCGGCATCACCGACAACCTGCTGATCGGGGGCAACGAGACCACGACCTTCGCGCTCACCTCCGGCGTCTGGCTGCTGTTCCGTTTCCCCGACATCTACCAGGAGCTGAAGGCCGACCGGTCCAAGGTGCGCAACTTCGTCGAGGAAGTGCTGCGCATGGAGAGCCCGACCATGGGGCTGATGCGCTGTGCCACCGAGGATACCGAGATCAGGGGCGTGAAGATTCCCAAGGGCTCGGTGCTGAACCTGCGCTTTGCCGCCGGCAACCGCGACGAGGAGCAATTCCCCGACGCCGCCTGCCCGCACCTCAACCGCAAGAACGCCGCCGCGCACCTGGCGTTCGGCCAGGCCGAGCATCACTGCCCCGGCGCGGCGCTGTCACGGCTGGAGCAGCTCTGCACCTTCGAAATCCTGCTCGACCGGCTGGATAACATCCGCCCGGCGCCCGGCAGGAACGACTACAGCCATCTGCCCGGCTTTACCCTGCGCGGCCTGAAGGAACTGCATATCCAGTTCGACAAGGTGTGATAATACAGCCCACTAAGTCTGACGCTCGACGCGAACCCACCCGACGATGCCGCATGAGTCCGATCAACCCGGAATAGGAATCCCATCGCCCTGGAAGGTCAGGCCGGGGTTCCTGTATGGCGTCAGGCAAGCCACCATGACCGGCAGGCTTCGCATCAGGATCGGGCCGGATTATTCCTTCGAAGCCCTGGATTCGCTGGTGGCCTCGACCCTGGACGAAACGCCCTATGATCCGCCGGCGGCGACCTCCGCTGTCGCCGGACTGGCGGACCGGACGCTCCGGTGGATGACAGCCCTGCAGGTGCACCACAACCTTCCGGTCTCGGACGTGTACAGGATCGGCACGCCGATACCCGCCGAAGACGGCTCGAGCGAGATTTCCATAGCGGCGCCATGTTTCGTGAGAGCGGCGACCCAGGCCTGCCTTCCCCGAGTAATGGCGGCGATCAACGTCGTCCTGTCGGCCCCGGAGAATGCCGCACATGCACGCGATGCGTTGGACATGCCGGGCCTCGAGGCCGTTTTCAGGCGTCATGCGGCAGGCGGAACCAACATGTTCCATTTCCTGCAGGCGGCCCTCGACATGGACGTTCCCTTCAGCAGGCTGGTCTCGAACATTTACACCTTCGGCACGGGCGCCCGCACCCGCTGGCTCTACAGCACGATCACCGACCAGACACGACAACTCGGCGTCAGGATCGCGCACGACAAGCTGTTGACCGCGGACCTCTTGCGTCGCGCCGGCCTGCCGGCGCCGGTTCACATGCTGGCCGCCGATGAGGCCGCGGCTGTCCGGGCAGCCGAGACGCTGGGCTATCCGGTCGTCGTGAAGCCGACCGATCAGGAACAGGGGCGCGGCGTGGCCGCCAATCTGGGCAACGCCGACGCGGTACGCGCGGCCTTCGCCGAAGCCGGAAAAGTGTCCAGCAGCCTGCTGGTCGAGAAGCATTTTCACGGCAAGGACTACCGCCTCACCGTGGCGCGGGGAGAGGTCATCAAGATCGAGAACCGGGTTGCCGGCGGAGTCGAAGGGGATGGCGTTTCTACCGTCGAGGATCTGGTGCGGCAAGAGCAGGACACGCCGCGCTTCCGCAAGATCCTCCGCGACAGCGGCAAGATGCCGCTGAGCCTCGATTCCGAAGCCCTCGGCCTGCTGGGCGAATCCGGCATGACGGCCCGGACGGTTCCCGGCGCGGGCGAGTACGTGGTGCTTCGGCGCAAGAACAACGTCTCGACGGGCGGACTGCAGATCAGGATCGCCCTCGACGGCGCCCATCCGGACAACCTCGCGCTCGCCGTCAGGGCGGCCGCGCTCCTCCACCTGGATTTCGCCGGGATCGACCTCCTCACCCCCGATATCGGGCGCTCGTGGCTGGAAACGGGTGCGTTGATCTGCGAAGTGAACGCCCAGCCCCAGATCGGCATCCGCACCACACCTGACATCTACCGCGAGGTGCTTTCCGGGCTGATGGCTGACGGCAGCCGAATCCCCGCTCACCTGATCGTTACGACGTCCGGGACCGCGATCGATCACGCCGATGCGGTCCGCGACGCCGGCGAACTGAAGTGCAACGGGCTCTCCACCAGTTCCGGCGTGTGGATCGACGGCAAGCGCATCGCCGCCCAACCCGTCGGCGCGTACCATGCCGCGACCATCCTGCTCAGCGAACCGACAGCCCGGTCGGCGCTCTGCATCATCTCGGCGGAGGATGTGACCGAGAACGGCTTGCCCGCGGACCATTTCCGGTCCATACGCGTGTTTGGCCGGGATCCCGCCACGGAGACCCACAAGCGCGAACTCGCGGCGCTCGTCTCCATGATAAGGCCCCACGCGGAACAGTTCCTGACCTGATGCACCCAACCATCTCCCATTCGATGATTCCACGATGCCAATGGCGCGCCCTCAAGGCCGTCCATGCTTGATATCGGGCTGTGCATGACCGTCAAGGACGAGGCGGACAACATCGCCGACTGCCTGGCGGGCATTGTCGATCTGTTCGCGCAGGTGGTGATCATCGACACCGGCTCCACCGACGGGACGAGGGAGTTGCTGCGCGAGCGCCTCGGCATCGAGCCGCTGTTCATGCCGCTCGACCCCGATGAGTGCTGCGCACTGTCGAGCCCGCGCAATCTGGGGTTCGAGCAGCTCGGAACGCCCTGGCTGATGACGCTCGATGCCGATGAGCGGCTCGACCGCGCAGAGCTGGAAGCACTGGTCGCGATCGACGACCGGGATCTGCCGGCGGGGGTCATCTTCGGCTGGGATACGTCGTACGGGCCGAACGAGATCGTTGAGGATTACAAGCTCATCCTGTTTCGCCGGCACCACCGCCACCGCGGCCTCGTCCACGACACCGCGCAACCGAGTCTTCGCGAAACCGGCGAGTCGGCCTGCTGGTCGTCGCTACTGCGAATCCAGCACTATCCGAGCCGGCAGGGCATACCGCAGAAGGACGACTGGTACGCCTGGCGGCTCGACTGCGCGCGCCGCCGGGAGCCAGACTGGCTTCGCTACCACTGGTTCAGCGGCTACATGGCGTACCGGCTGGGTCACGCAGCCGAGGCCGAAACGCTGATGCGGGCTGTGCATCAGGCGAGGCCGCCGCTTTTCCCGGTCGAATCGCTCAACGCATCGATGGTCCTGGCGTCGATTCACGCCGCGCGCGGCCAGCGTGCCGCAACGGAATTGGTCGTCGAGGAAGCGCTGCGATATCACCGCCAGGTCGCTGAAGACTTCGAGATCAAGGTCAATTTTCGGCTGGGGCCCTGGCTGGAAAGCGCCGCGGAGCACGCCGCCCGTGGTAATCTCGACGCGATAACGCCCTACCCATTTCCCTACTGAAGCCGGAGACCCGTGCATGCCAGCTCCCGTGATCGCGATCGGCCTCGACGCCCTGGCGCCCGGGCTGCTGGAAGCCTGGACCGCCGAGGGCAAGCTGCCGACCCTGGCGAAGCTGATGGAGCAGAGCCTCTATGCAAGGCAGCGGAACTTCAGCCTCTACCGCACCGAGAACAGCTGGCTCACCCTGCTGCATGGCTGCTCGGCCGAGACGAGCCATGAATGGGGACACCAGGATTACGACGAGGGCAGCTACGAGTTCAGGGAACGGGCGGCATACGAATTCAAGCATTACCAGCCCTTCTACGCGCTGGGCGACCGGAAGCGCGTCGCGGTGTTCGACGTACCGCTGACCGGTCTGGTCGAGGGCGTTAACGGAGTCCAGTTGCTGGGATGGGGCACCGAAGTCAACCAGATCCTGCGCGAGTCGTCGCCACCGGACCTGATGACGCGGATGATCGAGCGCCACGGGCGGCATCCGCTCTACGACACGATCACCAACGCCGACGATGGCTCCGAGACCCTGTCCTACCGCATCCCCTGCCTCTACGACATGGATATCCAGCGGTCGATCCGCGACAAGCTGATCGTGGCGGTCCATCAGCGCACCGCGATGATCCGCGACCTGATGCGGCAGGAGCGCTGGGATTTCCTGATGGCGATCTACGCGGAAATTCATACCGCCGGCCACATGTTCTGGCACCTCAGCCAGCCCCACCCGCTGCACGACACGATGCAGCCGCTGGCCGGCAGCGACTTCCTGCTCGACATCCTCCAGACCATCGACGCCGACCTGGCCCTGCTGATCGACGAGATGCCGGAGGATACGCAGCTGTTACTGTTCTCGCCCCATGGCATGCAGGCGAACTCCATCGACCTCTATTCCATGTTCTTCCTTCCCGAGCTGCTCTACCGCTGGAGCACCGGAGAGGCTGCGTTCAGCGGCCAGGCATCGGGCACAGAAGTACCGGCGCACCGGTTCGATTTCAGGCGTCACTGGAGCCAGGAGGTCTGGGACCTGCGGTCGGCGCATGGCGATGCGATCCTGGAAACTCCCGCCGAGCAGGAAGCCCGGCACGATCCGCTCGACTGGGATCCGGGCAACTGGTACCGCCGCGCCTGGCCGATGATGCGCGCCTTCACCATGCCCGGCTATTCCGAAGGCCTGATCCGCGTCAACGTCGCGGGTCGCGACGGCCCCGACGGCGTCGATCCCGCCGATTTCGACAAGGTCTGCCGCGAGATCGAACACCTCGTCTCCGAAGTCGTCGACCCCCGAACCGGGCGCACCGTCGCCCAGCAGGTCGTGAGGGTGCGGTCGACACCGTGGGAGGATACCGTGGACAGGTCGCCGGCCGACCTGATGGTGCTGTGGCACGACGACCTCACGGCGGATTCCGTCGAGCATCCGCGCCTTGGCCAGATCGGCCCCATCCCCTATTTCCGCAGCGGCGGCCACGCGACCGAAGGCTTCGTCATCGCCCGCGGCCCCGGTTTCACGCCCGGCCTCCGGGTGGACGGCATCAGCACGCCCGATGTCACGGCGACGATCCTCGACCGGCTCGGCGTTGCCATTCCCGACCATGTCGACGGCCGGCCGATCGCGTAGCCTACGTCCGGAACATCCCTGCCAAACAACCTGGTTTCGCGGCACGGGTCCTACCATGCGACGCGCCTTGACACCCTTCCGTACCTCCCCTTAAATCAGCGTCCGACGGATGGGGAGCGGGACGATTAGGCAACTCCTGGGATCGACCGTGGCGGCTGCCGCGCTTGCGGCGGCGCTGTCTCAAGGCGCCCCGGCAACCGCGGAAGAAGCCAGTCCGCCAACCGTCAAACCGCCCGCCGAGCATGTCGTCGTCACTGCGACCCGTGAGGCGACCAGGCGGACCGACGTGCCGGAAAACACCGGCGTGATTGACGACAAGGCGCTGGCGGAAGCCCATGTGGTGCATCCGTCCGAGATCATGGGCCGCATCCCCGGCGTCTACCAGGCCTGGCTGAGCGGCAACCATCACGTGACCGCGATCCGCCAGCCGATCAATTTCAACCCGCTTTATCTCTACCTGGAGAACGGCATCCCGAAGCAGGCGCCGGGTTTCTTCGAGACCAACGCGATGTTCGACATGAACGTGTCCCAGATCTCGCGCATGGAGATCACCAAGGGACCCGGCACGGCGCTTTACGGATCCGATGCCGTCGCCGGCGTCATCAGCGTCTTCACCCTGCCGCCGCCCGAGGATTTCTCCGGCAGCGTCCAGCTCGAGGGCAGCACGCGCGGCTACAAGCAGGCGCTGATCTCGCTGGGCGGCACCGTCGGCGCCCACGGCCTGCGCGCTGATTTCAACCTGGCGCATGACAGCGGCTGGCGCGACGACACCGAGGCTGACCACCAGATGGGCACCCTCACCTGGAACGTCGACAATGGCGGCAAGCTGACGGTGCGCAACACCCTGATCCTGACCCGGGTCAACCAGGATTCGCCCGGCTCGAACCTGAACCGCACCGAGTACAAGAACACCCCGAAGATCAACCTGTCGCCCATCGACTTCCGGCTGGTCGAGGGCGTGCGGTTCTACAGCCAGATCGATTACGACCTGGGCGACAGCCTGCTGAGCCTCAATCCCTATGTGCGCTGGGGCCGGACCAAGCTGATGCCGTTCTTCCAGCTCGCCTTCGACCCGGCCTATTTCGACGAAAACGCCACCTCGGTCGGCGCCCAGCTCAAATTCCGCCACGACTTCTCGGACAGCCTGCGGCTGATCGCCGGCAGCGACGTGGACTTCACCAGCGGCAGCCGGATCGACACCCAGATCCGGCCGGTGCGCAACGGCCGGTTCTACGTCAGCTATACCGAACTGGGCACGATCTACGATTTCAAGGTCAAGGCGCTGACCCTGTCGCCCTACGTCCACGGCGAGTGGCAGATCACCGACCGGCTGCGCGCCACCGCCGGCGTGCGCTACGATTACACGCACTACGACTACACCACCAACCTGCCGCCCATCGTCGATCCGCGGGATGCGCACAACCGGCCGCCGAGCCAGAGCTTCCACTACAATAATTTCACGCCCAAGGCGGGCCTGACCTACGATATCACCGACCAGCTGAACGCCTTCTTCTCGTACCGGCAGGCGTTCCGTGTGCCGACCACGACCCAGCTGTTCAGGCCAGGCACCTCGTCGCGCTCGACGGACCTGAAACCGGTGAAGGCGGAAAGTTTCGAGCTGGGCCTGCGCGGCGGCTGGGAGAGGGTCAGCTTCGACCTGTCGGTCTACACGATGCAGATCAAGGACGACATCCTGGTGTTCACCAACAACGCCACCGGCGTCCGCGACATCCAGAACGCGGGCGACACCAGGCACAAGGGCTGCGAGCTGGGCGTCACCGTCGCCCTCACCGACAATCTGGAAACGTCGGTGTCCTATGCCCGCACCGACAACCATTTCATCGAATGGTTCCCGGTGGCGACCGCCGACCTGTCGGGCAACAAGATCAACCGGTCGCCCAGGGACGTGGGCAATGCCCGCGTGACATGGCGCCCGTCCTTCCTCAACGGCGGCCGGTTCGAGGTGCAGTGGGAGCATGCGGGCAAGTACTTCATGGACGACGACAACACCCAGGTCTACGAGGGCCACGACCTGATGCACCTCGCCGCCAACATGTTCGTGGTGAAGAACGTCGAGCTGTTCGTGCGCCTGCACAACGTGACCAATGCGCGCTACGCCACCAACAGCCGTTACACCGCCTTCGGCGGCCAGGAATTGAAGCCCGGTTTGCCGCGCACGCTGTTCGGCGGCGTGGGGGTCAGCTTCTAGGCTTCCCCTCGGCTGCTTCGCAGGCTAATTTGAACCCTGTTCCAAATTTGGGGAGGACATGATGGGACGTTGCGACGGTAAGGTCATCTACATCACCGGCGGCTCTTCGGGCATCGGCAAGGAATCCGCCTCGTGGCTGGTGCGCGAAGGCGCGCGGGTCGCGCTGGCCGACATCAACGAGGCCGCGGGCAAGGAAGCCGCCGCGCCGTTCGGCGACAAGGCCATCTTCCTCAAGCACGACGTGACGAAAGAGGCCGACTGGGCCGCCAATCTGGAAGCAGCCCGCAGCCATTTCGGCCGCCTCGACATCGTGGTGAACTGCGCCGGCGTGGTCGTCACCGGCAACCCGGTCGATATGCCGCTGGAGGACTGGAATCGGGTATTCCGTATCAACGTCGACGGCAGCTTCCTCGCCGGCAAATATTCCATTCCATTGCTGGCCAAGCACGGCGGCGGCCAGCTTATCCAGTTCTGCTCCATCGCCTCCTATTCGGCCTCGCCCGGCCTGGTCGGCTATTGCGGCTCGAAAGCGGCGGTGCGCTCGCTGATGCGCTCGCAGGCCAAGTACTGCAAGGAGGCGGGCAACGGCGTCCGCGTCAACGGCATCTTCCCGGGCCCGATCCTGACGCCGATGACCAACAACGTGCTCGATGGCGCCATGGGCCAGGGCGCGCACACCCAGTTCAAGCCGGGCCAGGTCAGCCCGTTCGGCGTGCTGGGCGCCGCCGAGGACATCGCCGCCGGCGTGCTGTTCCTCGCCTCGGACGACTCCCGCTACGCCAACGGCACCGAGCTGGTGCTGGACGGCGGCACGACGCTGTAGCTCGACCAAATCCTTTCGGTCGCCATCTCTTCTGGATTGTCAGCCCGGCGAAAGCCGGGACCCAGATGGTTGGGTAGCTTCAACCCCACCACTTATAGGCTATCCTCTCTATCAACACCGGGTCCCTGCCGTCGCCCGGATGACAGGATTTGAAGGAGGGGAAGTTGATGGAAACCACGCTGTTCGACGGCCTGTCGGCCGGGCTGGAGCATCTGTGCGACGTCGGCATCGACCTGGCGCCGAACACGGTGGGGCTGACGACGAAGGGGCCGTTCGCCACGCGCTCGGTGTTCCATATCGGCGGCGGCCGGTTCGAGGGCCCGCGGCTGAGCGGCACGGTGCATTCGGGAAGCGATTACCCGATGACCGCGCGCAACGATACGACGACGGTGGCGCTCGACGTGCGGTCGGTCTGGCAGGCCGACAATGGCGATCTTATCTACGTTTACTACTTCGGTCGGCTGGTGACGCCGCCGCACCTCAGGAAGGTGCTGTTCGATCCGACACTGAACCACCAGGTGAACCCGAACGAATACTACTGGCGGGTCGCGCCGGTGTTCGAGACAGCGTCGGCGGAATTTGGCTGGCTCAACAATCTGGTCGCGGTCGGCGCCGGGCGCTATACGGAGACCGGTCTTGCCTACAGACTCTACGCCGTAACCTGAAAACGAGGACGATGACGCAGCCGCCCAACAGACTTCTTCCCGTCTTCGCGATCCTTTCCGAGGTCCTCCGGCTCCATTGGCGGCACGTGCTGATGCTGTTCGCGATCACCGCGGTCTATGCGCCGCCGCTGATCTTCGGCCTCACGCCGGCCATGCTGGAACTCTCCAAGATACCGCCCGATCGCGTCCAGGAGATCGATGCGGCGCTGCGCGGCACGTTCCTGGCCAGCGTGGTGGCGGTGATCATCCTCAGCGCCGCGATCTTCGTCTTCTGGGTGCGGGTGACGCTGATCGGGCCGCGCGCCGCGCTGGCGGGCGACCCGCTGCGCTGGCCCGTTCGCATACTCTGGACCATGCTGCTGTTTTCCGTCGCGGGCCTGGGCGGTGTGTTCGCACTGCTGCCACTCGGCGTGTTCACGCAGATCGTGGCGACGCTGGCGATCTCGTTCCTTTTCGCACTGCTGTCGCGCCGGCTGGTGGAGGCGTCCATGGACATACAAAAGGGACAGCGCCGGAACCCGGTCACCATGGAAGATCATTTCCGGTTTGCCGCGCTGCTGGCGGCCGCGAGCTTCATGCTGCTGATGCTCCAGACGTTGCTGTCGGGCGGCCTGGCGGCACTGGGCGCGACGCTGACGTCGAAGCTGGCGGCGGGACTGTTCTCGGTGCTGGCCATCACGGCGATGGCGTCGCTCCACGCCATCGTCTACCGGATGAGAACGGTACCGCCGAATCCCCTTTAGGGCAGTAGCCGCCCAGGTCGATCCTGAAGGTTTTGATTTCCGTCATTCTGCTTCGCGACGCTCGCAGAATCACCGCGGGAAGAATTTCCGTCGGAACCGAGCCAGGCTTATCGGTTCCTGCTCTAGGGCGCGTGCGCCGCCGGCACGGCGGTTTCGTTGTCGTCCCCCTGCTCGCGCGGCCTCTGTTCGGATTCGCGCCGGCCCTGCATCCATGCGGCATTATCGTCGGACACCAGCGCTTCGACATTCTCCACCAGCAGCCTGAACGCCTTGGCCTCGGACAGATTATAACTGCCGGTGCGGGCCATATAGAGGAACTTCTCGTGCCTCAGGCGCTCGCAGGTCTGCCGGTACTGCACCCAGTAGCGGTTATGCTGGTAAAGCCGCTGGACACCCTCGGCGATCACAACGATGGCGCCGATCGATCCAGGGATAAAGGCGTTCCCGAATATCGAAGTCAGCGGCACGAGCGCGGCGGCGACAAGGGTGATCATGCTCAGCATCTTGAACTGCCGCTGGTGCCACAGGCTCTTGCGGTCGTACCAGGCGATCTGGTCCTCGAGCCGTTCATATCCACTATCCATGTTCATTTCGCCCTCAGGCCCATGACAAACAGGCACACCGAGACGCCCAGCAGGAACATCGACCCTACCAGCGTGTTCGAATCGCCGGTGGACATCACGTCGACGCAGCCGCCGAACGAGAACAGCAGACTCGCGACCGCGCCGATGAGCAGCCAGGTCTTCTTGTTGCTCTTCTGCACCGGCGGTCGCGGGGGCGGTTTTGGCGTCGGCGTCGGAACAGGCGTGGGGGTCGGCGTGGGCGGCGGCTCAGGCGGACGGGGCTGCTTGAGGATGGAAGCGACGGCATCGACCAGCTGATTGAACGATTCGTTCTGCACCGACGGTTCCCAGCCGATCAGGTCGGCCGCCTGGATGCGACGGAACTCGAACGGAATGTCGGTTTGCGCGATCAGGGCCGGTACCAGGACGCCCCGGTCGGCGGCGGCGCCCGCCTCGTTCACCACCCAGCGGGACGCCGCCGAGTCCTTCGACCACAGCACGATGACGCAACGCGCGCTGACCAGGGCGTTCTCGATTACCTTGGCGTAGTCCTGTCCGGGAGGAATGCGCCGGTCCCACCAGGTCGTCCAGCCGAAGGCTTCCAGACGGTGCGCGAGCTTTTCGGCCTCGCCGCGGTCCTCGCTGGCATAGCTGATGAATATGTCTGCCGCACCCGTCATAAACCGCGCCCCCCGCGCTGAGTGCCCCAAGCGAACGGAATAGTAACGCAAGGCCAACGGAACTCGCAAAGCATTCGGCAGGCTCGCAGATTCCCGTGCGAAAACGCGCACGCGCCGTTCAAAGGAAAGCTTGGCAACCAGCCCTCCCCCGGGGCAGACTACGGCGCAATGGCTCAGGCCAACGGATACCTCCAGGGGAGCACTTCGACATGCAGAAATTCGGCATCGGCCAGCCCGTCCGCCGCACCGAGGACGTTCGCTTCGTCACCGGCAACGGCGCCTACACCGACGACATCAACATTCCGGGGCAGTCCCATGGCTACGTGCTGCGCTCGCCCTATTCCCATGCGCTGATCAAGTCGATCAACACCGCGGACGCAAAGCGCGCGCCCGGCGTCATCGGCGTGTTCACCGCGGCCGACCTGGCGGCGGCTGGTGTCAACGACATCCCCTGCTTCGCCGGCGGCTTCATCAAGAACAAGGACGGCAGCAACATCTTCGCGCCCGGACGCCCCGCGCTCGCCAAGGACCGCCTGCTCTATGTCGGCGACGGCATCGCGTTCATCGTCGCCGAGACTGTCAACCAGGCGAAGGATGCCGCCGAGCTGATCCAGGTGGATGTGGTCGACCTGCCGTCGGCCGCCAATTTGAAGGACGCCATCGCGCCGGGCGCGCACACGATCTGGGAAGGCGCGCCGGGTAACCTGGCGTTCGACTGGGAGATGGGCGACGACGCGGCATCGCAGGCGGCGTTCGCGGGCGCAAAACATGTGACCAAGATCGACCTGACCCACAACCGCATCGCCACCAACGCCATGGAGCCGCGCGCGGCCATCGGCGAGTTCAATACCGGCGAGGACCGCTACGTGCTGCGCACCTGCACCCAGGGCGCCAACGGCATGCAGGCGGGCATCGCCGGCGCGGTGTTCGGCATCGATCCGTCCAAGCTGCGCATCTTCACGCCCGACGTGGGCGGCGGCTTCGGCATGAAGACCTTCATCTATCCCGAGCACGTGCTGGTGCTGTTCGCCGCCAAGGCGCTGGGACGTCCCGTCAAGTGGAACGGCGAGCGCATCGAGGCCTTCACCAGCGATACCGGCGGCCGCGACATGTTCACCCATGCCCAGCTCGCCATCGACGAGAACAACCGGGTCACGGCGTTCCGCGTCGTCAACGAAGCCAACATGGGCGGCTACATGTCCATGAACGGCCCGTTCATCCCGACCGTGGCCCACGCCCGCATCCTGGGCGGCGTCTACAACATCCCGAACGTCTACGTGAACGTGAAGGGCTACATGTCCAATTCGGTGCCGGTCGACGCCTATCGCGGCGCCGGACGCCCGGAGGCCGCCTACATCATCGAGCGCGCCATGGACCAGGCCGCCCGCGAGCTGGGCCTCGCCCCGGACGAGTTCCGCCGAATCAATTTCATCAAGCCGGAGCAGATGCCCTACTCGCATCCGTTCGGCTTCACCTTCGACAGCGGCGAATTCGAGCGCAACATGGAAGACGCCAAGCGCAACGCCAAGTGGTCGACGCTGGCCGAGCGCAAGGCCGCGTCGCGCGCCAAGGGCAAGGCCCGCGGCATCGGTATGGCCTACTACATCGAGACCACCCTGGGCATGCCCACCGAGGCGGCCGAGATCCTGTTCCTCGAGGATGGCACGGTCGAGATCGTCACCGGCACCATGTCGAATGGCCAGGGCCATGAAACCGCCTGGGCGCAGGTGGTGTCCGAGCAGCTCGGCGTGCCGTTCGAGAGCATCCGGCTGGTCCAGGGCGACACCGACCGCGTGAAGTCCGGTCAGGGCACCGGCGGCTCGCACTCACTCTACATGGCGGCGGGCGCGTTCCAGGAAACGTCCAACGTCGTGATCAAGAAGGGCAAGATCATCGCCGCGCTGATGCTCGACGAGCAGGCGCCGAACATCGAGTTCAACGAGGGCCTGTTCCGCGCCCCCGGCACCAACAAGTCGGTGGGCATCATGGAGGTAGCCGCGAAGGCCCGCCGCGCCAACGAGCTGGACCTGGACGCCGAGACCAAGGAGATGTTCGTCGACGGCCTGAACAGCGCCGCCAAGTACAAGTACAACAACTCCACCTTCCCGAACGGCTGCCACATCTGTGAGGTCGAAGTCGACCCGGATACCGGCAAGGTCGACATCGTCGGCTACACGGTGGTCGATGATTTCGGCAAGCTGGTGAACCCGCTGCTGGTCGCCGGCCAGGTGCATGGCGGCGTGGTGCAGGGCATCGGCCAGGCGCTGACCGAGGACTGGCTCTATGACAGCGAGAGCGGCCAGTTGATCACCGGCTCGTTCATGGACTACGGCATGCCGCGCGCCGACGACATGTGCCACATCGACTTCTCGTACAACGAGATTCTGTGCAAGACCAACCCGTACGGCATCAAGGGCTGCGGCGAGGCCGGCACCATCGGTGCCTGCCCGTCGCTGATGAACGCCATCGTCGACGCGCTGCTGCCCTATGGCGTCACCGCCATGGACATGCCCGCCACCCCGCTGCGGGTGTGGAAGGCCGTGCAGGCGAACGCGCGGCAGGCGGCGGAGTAGGCTCGCCGCCATGTCCATCGAGGTCCTGAAGGCCGCGCGGGACTGGCGCAAGCAGGGGCGCGGCGTCGCCATCGCTACCGTGTCGAGCACCTGGGGCTCGGCGCCCTTCCCCGTCGGCAGCCAGCTGGCTGCCGACGACCAGGGCAACTTCGTCGGCTCGGTCTCGGGCGGCTGCATCGAAGGCGCGGTGATCGGCGAGGCGCGCAAGTCCATCAAGGACGGCCGGATCCGCAACCTGGAATTCTCGGTTTCCGACGACCAGGCGTGGGAAGTGGGCCTGGCCTGCGGCGGCACCATCCGGGTGTTCGTCGAGCCGGCCCCCGCCGAGATCGACACCGTTCTGGATGCCGCGGAGCGCAAGGCGTCCGTGGCGCTGACCACCGACCTGGAATCCGGCGCTCACCAGCTTTTCGACACGGCCAGCGCGCCCGAACCGGTGCGCAACGCCATGCGCGATGACCGGAGCCAGAAGCTGGACGAGCACGGCTTCGTCCGCGTGTTCAACACGCCGCGCCGCATCGCCATCGTCGGCGCGGTGCACATCGCCCAGGAACTGGTGCCCATGGCGACACGCGCCGGCTTCGACGTCACCGTGATCGACCCGCGCCAGGCCTTCGCCAGCCCGGAGCGCTTCCCGGGCGTGAAGCTGTCGACCGAATGGCCCGACAAGGCCATGCGCGATCTGGAGATCGACCCGCGCACCGCCATCGTGACCCTGACACATGACCCGAAGCTCGACGATCCGGCACTCGACGTGGCGCTGGCGTCGGATGCGTTCTATGTGGGCGCGCTGGGCTCGACGCGGACCCAGGCCAAGCGGGTGGCGCGGCTGAAGGAGGCCGGTTTTTCCGACGAGCAGATCGGCCGTATCCACGGCCCCGTCGGGCTCGACATCCGCGCCCAATCGCCTGCCGAGATCGCCGTCTCCATCCTCGCCCAGATCATCGCCGTCCAGCGCGGCGCGATGAAATGAGTCCGTTCCGGACAGGTTTGTCCCGGCCGAGGCCGCAGGGGCCACGAGAAATCCGATGATCTATGCCGACATGCCTGTCGACGAGGCCGAGGGCGCCATTCTCGCGCACGGCCAGTTCGCCGGCGCACGCAAGCTGCAGAAGGGCCATAAGGTCTCTGTCGCCGATATCGCCGCACTGAAAACTGCCGGCGTCTTGTCCGTCGCCGGGTTCCGGCTCGAGCCGGGCGATGTGGGCGAGGATGAAGCCGCAGGACAGGTGGCCACTATCAGCGCCGGCGCTTTGATCCGGCAGAGCGCCGCCTTCACCGGCCGCTGCAACCTGTTCGCCGAGGCCGACGGCGTGCTGGTCTATGACCGCGAGAGGCTGGACCAGCTCAACCTGCTCCACGAGGCGGTGACCATCGCCGCGCTGCCACCCTACGACGCCGTGCGCGCCGGACAAATGCTGGCGACGGTGAAGATCATCCCGTTCGCCGTGCCGCAGGACGTGCTCGACCGCAGCATGGACCTGCTGGCAGATGGCGGACTCATGTCTGTCGCGCCTTACAAGGGCCTGAAGGCGGGGTTGATCGAGACGATCATTCCCGGCGGCAGGAACAAGCCGTCGGACAAGCTGGTGAAGGTGACGCGCGAACGGCTCGAAGGGGTCGGCGCCATCCTGCTCGGGTCGGCGCAATGCTCGCATGATGCCGGCGACGTCGCGAACAATGTCAGGCTGCAGCTGGAGTCGGGCTGCGACCTCGTCCTGATCGCCGGCGCCAGCGCCAACACCGACCGCCGCGACGTAGTGCCCGCCGGCATCGTCGATGCGGGCGGAGCGATCGATCATTTCGGCATGCCCGTCGACCCCGGCAATCTGCTGCTGCTCGCCCATGTCGGACGCATACCCGTGATCGGCCTGCCAGGATGCGCGCGGTCGCCCAAGGTCAACGGCTTCGACTTCGTGCTGCAGCGGCTGGCCGCCGGCCTGACGGTGACGCCGCGCGACATCATGCGCATGGGCGCGGGCGGCCTGCTGAAGGAAATCGGCGTGCGCCCCCTGCCCCGCGCCCAGGCCACCGGCGACGCTCCCGCCACCGGCCGCGCGCCGCGCATCGCCGCCGTCGTGCTGGCGGCGGGCATGTCGAGCCGCATGGGCGGCCGGAACAAGCTGCTGCGCGAGATCGGCGGCATGCCGATGATCCGCCGCAGCGTGGAAGCGGTGCTGGCCAGCAGCGCCAGCCCGGCGACCGTGGTGACCGGCCGCGACGAAGCCGAGATCAGGGCGGCGCTCGCGGGCCTCGATGTGGCCTTCGTGCACAATCCGGACTTCTCGGCGGGCATGGCCGGCAGCCTGAAAGCCGGCATCGCCGCGGTGCCCAACGACGCCGACGGCGTCGTGGTGGCGCTGGGGGACATGCCGTTCGTCACCGCCCATCACATCGACCGGTTGATCGCCGCCTATGACGAGGACGAGGGCCGCACCATCTGCGTCCCCACCCATGACGGCAAATGGGGCAACCCGGTGCTGTGGTCGCGGCGCTATTTCCCGGAGATGCTGGCGATCACCGGCGACAAGGGCGCCCGCGAGCTGCTGCACGCCTACGCCGACAAGCTGTGCGAGGTGCCCATGGAGGATGAAGGGATCCTGCGGGACTTCGACACGCCCGAGGCGTTCGCCGCCACGGATTGACGCTATGCGGCGCCGCGCAGCGCCTGCCAGACCCTGAACGGTGTCGCGGGCATGTCGAGGTGGGTCACACCTCGCGCGGACAGCGCGTCCACGACGGCGTTCATGATCGCCGGGCAGGCGCCGGTGGTACCGGCCTCGCCGCAGCCTTTCACGCCATAGGGGCTGGTCGTGCAGGGAATCTCGTTATAGGTGGTTTCCATGGCGCAGAGGTCGTCCGCGCGGGGCATGGCGTAGTCCATGAACGAGCCGGTCAGCAGCTGCCCGCTGACCGGGTCGTGAACGCTGTGCTCGAGCAGCGCCTGCCCGAGTCCCTGGGCGATGCCGCCGTGAACCTGTCCGTCGACCACCATGGGATTGACGATCCGGCCGAAATCGTCGACCACCACGTACCGGACCACATCGACTTTCCCGGTGTCGGGATCGATCTCGACCTCGCAGACATGGCAGCCATTGGGGAAGGTCGAGATGTCGTGATTGAAGGTCGCCCCCGAATCCAGGCCATCGCCGCCCGCCCTGCGCGCCGCCGCCGCGGCCTCCATGATCGACATGGACCGGTTGGAGCCGGGCGACCGGAAGAAGCCGTCGGAAAATTCGATGGCGCCCCGCGGCTCGCCGAGCAGTTCGGCGACCAGGGCCTTGCCCTTGTCGATGATCTGGTCCGCCGACAGGCGAAATGCGCCGGCCACCATGTAGGTGGAGCGCGATCCCGCGGTACCGCCGCCGACCTTCACCCTGTCGGTATCGCCCTGGACCAGCCGGATCGCATCGAACGGCACGCCGAGCTGCTCGGTCACGATCTGCGCCCAGACGGTCTCGTGGCCCTGCCCGGCCGACATGGTGCCGGCGACGATCTCCACCGTTCCGTCCTCGGGGAAGCGGATCTCGGCCGCCTCGTAGCCGAACCCCACCGAACTCTCGATATAGGTGGACAGGCCGATGCCCCGCAGCCTGCCCCGTTCGCGTGCCTCGGCGCGGCGCGCGGGGAAGGACGACCAGCCAGCGAGCCGCATCGCGTCGTCCATGTTCGCCTCGAATGCGCCGCTGTCGAAGACGAAGCCAAGGGGATGGCTGTAGGGAAGTTCCGCCTGCCCAATGAAATTGCGGCGGCGGATCTCGTCGGGCGTCAATCCGAGCTCGCGCGCCGCCTTGTCCATCAGCCGCTCGATCACATAGGCCGCTTCCGGCCGGCCCGCGCCGCGGTAGGCATCCACCGGCACAGCATTGGAATAATAGCCCGTGACGCGGACGTTGATCGCCGGAATGGCGTAGACCCCGCCTGTAAGCCGGGCGCCGCCCAGCGTCTGGATGCCCGGACCGAACAGCGACACATAGGCGCCCATGTTGGCCCGGTTGTGGACGCGAAGGGCCAGCGCGCGGCCACCCGCATCGAACGCGATCTCGGCATGACTCAGTACGTCGCGGCCGTGGAGATCGCTCAGGAACGCGTCGGAGCGGTCGCCCGTCCACTTGACCGGACGGCCCAGCTTGCCAGAGGCGAACAGCACCAGGACATGCTCGGGATAGATGAACTCCTTGGTGCCGAAGCTGCCGCCGACATCGGCCGTGACGATCCGAAGCGAACCGGCGTCGATGCCAAGGACCGGCGCGAGCACGCGCTGGAACAGGTTGGCGCCCTGGGTGGACGTGCGCAGCACATAGCGCCCGTCCTCCTGGTTGCCCAGCGCGGCGCGCGGCTCGATGGGACTGGAGGCCAGCCGATTGTGGACCAGGTCCGCGGCCGTTACATGCGCCGCGCGGGAGAACGCCTCGTCGACCGCCGCGGCCGAGCCGCCTTCCCAGTCGAAGCAGACATTGCCGGCCGCGCCGTCGCGCAGCATCGGCGCATGCTCGCCCATCGCGTCGGCAAGGTTGCCCGCGGCGGGCAGTTCCTCGGCCTCGACGACGATCAGTTCGGCGGCATCCTTCGCCTGCGCGATAGTCCCGGCGACGATGAAAACCAGGCCGTCGCCCACATGCATGGCGTGGTCCCGGGCAAGAACCGCGCGTCCAACCACGTCGAGCGCGGTCCCGTCCCGGTTCCGGAGCACGCCGCTGATCGCGCAGGGCAGGTCGCCGATGCCGGCGGCGGCAAGGTCCGCACCGGTCCACACGCCCAGCACGCCTTCGGCAGCACGCGCTGCGGCGACGTCGATCGAGATGATTCGCGCGTGAGCCCAGGGAGATCGGAAAACGTGGCCATAGGCCTGCCCGGGGAGATTGAGATCATCGGTATAGGCACCCGCGCCGGTGAGAAACCGCACGTCTTCCACCCGGCGCACCGGTTGGCCGATGCCGAATGTACCCATGATTCCTCTCCTGCACGCCGGTTGCGCGGCTGGCGAACCGAAGTTTTCCCCGGAGGGACGAGCCCCCTACGCGATCTCCGCCACCGCCCGCTTCGCACCGACGACGACCAGGCTGGCGCGGTATTCGGCCGAGGCGTGGATGTCCTCGTTCAGGCCATCGGCATCCTGGCTGATGCCGGACAGCGCGTCGGCGCTGAAGTTGCCGGACAGCGCGCTTTCCATGTCGGACTGGCGGAACACGCAGGGACCGGCGCCGGTCACCGCGACGCGGACGCCGCTTGCGGTCTTCGCCACCATGACGCCGACCACCGCATAGCGCGATGCCGGGTTGGGGAATTTGAAATACGCGGCCTTCTGCGGCACCGGGAAACGCACGGCGGTCACGATCTCGCCCTCGTCCAACGCGGTCTCGAACATGCCGGTGAAGAAGTCGTCGCCGGCGATCTCACGCTTGTTGGTCACCACCGTTGCGCCGAGGCCCACGACCGCCGCCGGATAGTCGGCCGACGGATCGTTGTTGGCGATGGAGCCGCCGATGGTGCCGCGGTTGCGCACCGCCGGATCGCCGATCAGGCCGGCCAGCCTGGCCAGCGCCGGGATCGCCTGCTTCACCTCGGCCGACGCGGCCACATCCGCATGCCGTGTCATGGCGCCGATAGTGACCGTGCCGCCCGATACGGTGATGCCCTTCAGCCCGTCGATCTCGTTGAGGTCGATCAGCTCGCTGGGCTGGGCCAGCCGCTGCTTCATGGTGGGCAGCAGCGTCATGCCGCCGGCCAGCAGCTTGGCGTCGCCGCTCTCGGCCAGCCTGGAGGCCGCGGCGTCGACGCTTCCGGCACGGTGATAGGTGAAGTTATACATCCTCAGCTCCCTTTGGCGGCCGCGCTCCCGGCCTGCAATGCGGTCCATACTTTAAGCGGTGTGGCGGGCATGTCGAGTGTCCGCACGCCGATGGCGTCGGTAATGGCGTTGATGACGGCGGGCGGCGAGCCGATGGCGCCCGCTTCGCCGCAGCCCTTCACGCCCAGCGGATTGTGGGTGCAGTCGGTGCGCACCACATCCAGGTCGAAATTCACCAGGTCGTCGGCCCGCGGCATGGCGTAGTCCATCATGGAGCCGGTCAGCAACTGACCCGTCTCCCGGTCGTAGCGGCAGGCTTCCAGCATGGCCTGGCCGATGCCCTGGGCGATGCCGCCATGGACCTGGCCCTCGACGATCATCGGGTTGATGACCTGGCCGAAATCGTCGACCGCGGTGAACTTGACGATCCGGGTGATACCGGTGTCCGGGTCCACCTCGACCTCGCAGACATAGGCCCCGGCCGGATAGGTGAAGTTCTGCGGATCGTAGAACGCGGTCTCCTGCAGGCCCGGCTCCAGCTCCTCCAGCGGATAGTGGTGCGGCACATAGGCGGCGAAGGCGATCTCGCCGAAGGTCTTGGCCTTGTTGGTGCCCCGCACCCGGAACACGCCGTCCTCGAAGTCGATGTCCTCGGGTTTCGACTCCAGCAGGTAGGCGGCGATCTTGCGGCACTTCGTGACGATCTTGTCGCTGGCCTTCATCAGCGCCGAGCCGCCCACCGCCAGCGAGCGCGAGCCGTAGGTGCCCAGGCCGAACTGGCCCTGCGACGTGTCGCCGTGCACCACCTCGATCTGGTCGAGTCCGATGCCCAGGCGGCTCGACACCACCTGGGCGAAGGTTGTCTCGTGGCCCTGGCCGTGGCTGTGGGTGCCGGTGAAGACGGTGACGTTGCCGGTGGGATTGACCCGGATCTCGGCGGATTCGTAGAGGCCCACGCCCGCGCCGAGCTGGCCCGCGAGGCGCGACGGCGCCAGGCCGCAGGCTTCGATGTAGCAGGACAGGCCGATGCCGCGCAGCTTGCCGCGCGCCTTCGCCGCCGCCTTGCGCGCCGGAAAGCCGGCGTAGTCCGACAGCGCCAGCGCCTTGTCGAGGCAGGCCTGATAATCGCCCGTGTCGTAGACCAGCGCGACCGGCGTCGCATAGGGGAAGGCGTCCTTGGGGATCAGGTTCCTGCGGCGCAGCTCGGCCGGGTCCATGCCCAGCTCGCGCGCAGCGGTCTCGACGATGCGCTCCAGCAGGAAGGTCGCTTCCGGACGCCCCGCGCCGCGATAGGCATCGACCGGCGTGGTGTTGGTGAACACCGAGCGGACCTCGACAAAGATCGCCGGCGTGGTGTATTGGCCAGCCAGCAGGGTGCCGTAGAGATAGGTCGGGATCGACGACGAGAACGTCGACATGTAGGCGCCCAGGTTGGCGATCGTCGACACCTTCAGGCCGAGGAACCTGCCCTGCGCATCGAGCGCAAGCCGCGCCTTCGTCACATGATCGCGTCCGTGCGCATCGTTGAGGAAGGCCTCCGACCGGTCCGCCGTCCACTTCACCGGCCGGCGCAGCCTCTTCGACGCCCAGCCGCAGACCGTTTCCTCGGAGTAGATGAAGATTTTCGAGCCGAAACCGCCGCCCACGTCCGGCGAAACAACCCGCAGCTTGTGCTCGGGCGCCAGGCCGACGAAGGCCGACAGCACGAGGCGCGCCAGGTGCGGGTTCTGGCTGGTGGTGTAGAGGGTCAGCATGTCGGTGCCGGCGTCGTAGTCGCCCAGCGCGGCGCGAGGCTCGATGGCGTTGGGAATCAGCCGGTTGTTGATGATGTCGAGTTCGACCACATGCGCGGCCGAAGCGAGCGCCGCGTCGGTCGCCGCCTCGTCGCCGAGGGTCCAGTCGTAGCAGAGATTGTTGGCGATGCCGTCATGGATCGGCGCGGTGGACTGCGCCGAGGCGGTGTCCACATTAGCCGGCAGCTCCTGGAAATCCGGGTCGAGCAGGTCGGCGCCCGCTTGCGCGGCCTCGCGGGTCTCGCCGATCACCACGGCATAGGGTTCGCCCACATACCGGACGGTGCCTTGCGACAGCGCCGGATGGGGCGGCTGCTTCATCGGCGAGCCGTCGCGGGAGTGGATCATCCAGCCACAGGGCAGCGGCCCGATTCCGTCGGCGGCCAGGTCGGCGCCGGTCAGCACGGCGACGACGCCGGGCAACGCCTCGGCGCCGGATATGTCCAGCGATCCGATCCGGGCGTGGGCGTAGGGCGAGCGGGCGAACACCGCGTGGAGCTGGCCCGGACGGTTGATGTCGTCCGTGTAGCGCCCGCGCCCGGTGATGAACCGTACGTCTTCCTTGCGCCTGACCCGCGCGCCGATTCCGGTCTCCGCCGTCATCGCCGACTCCCCGTTTCAGTCTCCGGCGAAAATCCGGCCGCCGTCCGGTGCCTACATGTCGCGTGCGCCGGCGGCGATCGACTTGACGATGTTGTGATAGCCCGTGCAGCGGCAGATGTTGCCTTCCAGCTCGGCGCGGATAGTCTCCTCGGACAGGCTGGCGCCCTTGTTCCGCTCGGCGATGCCGATGCCGGCCATGATCATGCCGGGCGTGCAGAAGCCGCACTGCAGACCGTGGTTTTCCTGGAATGCCGCCTGCATGGGATGCAGATTGCCGGGCTGGCCGATGCCCTCGATGGTGAGGACCTGGTGGCCTTCCGCCTGCAACGCTAGGATCGTGCAGGCCTTGACCGGCTTGCCGTCGAAATGCACCGTGCAGGCGCCACACTGGCTGGTGTCGCAGCCCACATGGGTGCCCGTCAGCCCTAGATTCTCACGCACGAACTCCACAAGAAGCGTGTTCGGCTCCACGTCACCCGATACAAGCTTGCCGTTAACCGTCGTCGTTACCCTGACCGTCATATTGTCCCCGAATTCCCCGAGAAAGTCCCCGAATCCCGTCACGTTACCACGAAGTATATCACCAGAATCGCCGCAATCACGAGGATGCCGATGGTGAGCGGCGAAGCCCAACTCTTCTTTGCCGCCGCTGCCGCCGGCACGGCCGCGGGGGCCGCGCCAACCGGCGCCGATTGCGCCTGGGACTGGGCCTGCGCCTCGCCGCCCACGATCGCCGTGAACGTGCCGAAGAACTCATCCGCCATTTTCTTGACGGTGCCGGCCACCAGCCGCGCGCCGACCTGTGCCAGCTTGCCGCCGACCTGAGCGTCGACCGCATAGGTCAGCAACGTGCCGTCGCCGTCGTCCGCCAGCACGACCTTGGCCGTGCCCTTGGCGAATCCGGCCACACCGCCCTTGCCTTCGCCGAGGATCGTGTAGCCATTCGGCGGATCGATGTCCTCGAGCGTCACATCGCCCGTGAATTTGGCGCTGACGGGACCGACCTTTGCCTGAACCACGGCGGACATGACCGTATCCGACGTCTTCTGGATCGATTCGCAGCCCGGAATGCAACGGCCGAGTGTCTCGGTGTCGTTCAGCGCTTCCCATACACGCTGACGCGGAGCCGGGATGCGGTATTCGCCGTGAAAATCCATGCCGGGATACTCTCCAATGCCGCGCGCAGGGCCGCTTTGCGTCGCCGCAATCGGAAACTAGAGCCTGCGACATTGATGTCCAAGAGTTTTGTTTTATGTCCTGCGGGCTATATCGCTCAAAATTTGTGCAGTCATACATGAAGGCAAAAGTTCAACACAGTCATGCGCAGTCCCAAACACCTTTTGCTGGTCGCGTGGTAGGGAAGAAGCTACATTCTCGGCAGAATGTCTTTTTCAGACAGTCCTGACGGATTTGTTTGGACGGAGGACCCCAAGTGGCTTTGATGCGACGCGCCCGCCGGCGCGACCTAAATCTGGAGAACGGCCAGTCCGCTTCAATGGGCTGGCAGGCCCAGAAGAGCGCCGCGACGCAGCGGCGCGTTCTCGAAGCCGCGATCGCCTGCTTCGTCGAGGTTGGCTATGCCCGCACGACGACGACGCTGATCGCCGAGCGCGCCGGCCTGTCGCGCGGCGCCATGCTTCACCATTTCCCGTCCAAGGCCGAAGTGGTCAAGGCGGCGATAGACTATCTGCATACCAAGCGGCTGCGCGCATTCCGCAAGGCCATAGCGGCCATCCAGCCGGGCAATGATCAGGTGCGTTCGGCACTGCGGGCCTACTGGGCGCAGGTCACCCACCCGCTGTTCTTCGCCTTCGTCGAGCTAAAGGTAAATGGCCGAACCGATCCGGAGCTGGCCGAGATTCTCGACCCCGCGCAGGCGGCGTTCGACGAGGAATGGACCGATACGGCGCGCGAGTTGTTTCCCGAATGGCGCGACGATCCGAATGGCCTCGAGACCGCGCTCGACCTGCTGCAATACGTGCTGGACGGCATGGCCCTCAACCTCGCCGACGGACGCCCGAACGTGCACAGCGATCGAATGCTCGACTATCTGGAATCGCGGCTGCGCGAGCTGCGTCCCCTGGTCTCGACACGCGCCGCCGAATAACCTCCGGCCAGCGGTTCTAACACCCGCCGCATCGATGGCCTGGGCGCGCTGCCACGCGGGCCTCACGGATCGACCAGGATTACCCGCAAGTCATTCACGTTTGTCCGTGTAGGCCCGCTGATCACCTGCCGATCCAGCGCAGCGAAGAATGCACCCGAATCGTTGCGACGCTGTGCCTGGGCGGGATCAACGCCCGCCTGCGAGGCAAGCGCCATGGCGCCGGCGTCGAACCAAGCACCCGCCGCCTCGGTTGCGCCGTCGATGCCATCGGTGTCACAAGCCATGCCGGACAGGCGCGGATCGCCGCCGCAGCCTAGCATCAGCGCCAGGACGTACTCATGGCTTGGGCCGCCGGTGCCGTCGCCGGTAACGGTGACGGTAAGCTCGCCGCCCGAAACCAGCGCCGCCCTTTCGCCGCGCCCGAGGAAATCCCTCGCTAGGGCCGCGTGCTGCGCCGCCACATGCCGCGCCTCGCCCTCGATCGCATCGCCCAGCTCCACCACCTTGTAGCCCGCAGACTCGGCAACGGCGGCGGCGGCGGCCAGCGCATCGGCGGGCCGGGCGACCAGCACGTAGTCGCCCCACGGCTCGGCGGGCACGTCGGCGCCTGTATCGAGATGACGACGAACGGCTCTGGGCACCTCCAGCCGGTAGCGGTCGAGCACCGCGCGCGCGTCGGCGAAGCTGGTGGGATCGGGAACGGTCGGGCCCGAGGCGATCACCAGCATGTCGTCTCCGGGCACGTCCGAGATGGCGAGTGTCAGCAGACGCGCGGGCCTCGCCGCCTGGGCCAGCCTGCCACCCTTGATCGCCGACAGATGGCGGCGGACGCAGTTGATCTCGGAGATGGTCGCGCCCGCCTTCAGCAGCACCGACGTCACGGCCTGCTTGTCGGCAAGCGTCAGGCCGGGAGCGGGGAGCGGCAGCAGCGCCGATCCGCCCCCCGACAGCAGGCAGATGACCAGATCATCGGGCGTCAGCCCGGTCACCATGCCAAGGATGCGCCGGGCAGCGCGCTCGCCATTGGCGTCGGGCACCGGATGGCCGGCCTCGGCGATCTCGATGGATGTCGTCGGCGCGGCGTGGCCGTAACGGGTGACGACGAGGCCTTCGACCGGCGCCGGATAATGCGCTTCCAGGACCCGCGCCATCTCGGCGCTGGCCTTCCCGGCGCCAACTACAACGGTGCGCCCCCGCGGCGGATTCGGCAGATGCGGCGGCAGGCAGTGCTCCGGCTGGGCGGCCCTCACCGCCGCGTCGAACATGCGCCGCAGCAGGTCCATCAGTCGCGCCGGGTCAGCGCTTCCAGCCGGGCGAGCAGGCTGGACGTGTCCCACCGGCCGCCGCCCAGGCCCTGCACCTCGCCATAGAACTGGTCGACCAGCGCGGTCAGCGGCAGGTGCGCGCCGTTGCGCCGCGCCTCGTCGAGCGTCATGCCCAGATCCTTGCGCATCCAATCGACGGCGAAGCCGTGATTGAACTTGCCGTCGGTCATGGTCTCGTAGCGGTTCTCCATCTGCCAGCTCTGCGCCGCGCCGTGACGGATGACATCGACTACGGCGCGGGGATCCAGTCCCGCCTGTTTGGCGAAGTGAAGGCCCTCCGACAGTCCCTGCACCACGCCCGCGATGCAGATCTGGTTGACCATCTTGGTGAGCTGGCCGTGGCCTGCCGGCCCCATCAGCCGCACCGCCTTGGCGAACACGGTCATGGCGGCCTCGGCCCGGGCGAACACCGCCGGATCGCCGCCCACCATCACCGTCAGCTTGCCGTTCTCGGCGCCGGCCTGGCCGCCGGAAACCGGCGCGTCCAGCACGCCGATGCCGCGCGCCTTGCCCGCCTCGTCCAGCTCCCGCGCCAGCATGGCCGACGCCGTGGTGTGGTCGATCAGGATGCTGCCCGGCTTCATGGCGGCGAATGCGCCGTCCTTCCCCAGGATCACCTGGCGCACGTCATCGTCATTGCCGACGCAGGAGAACACCATGCCGCAGCCTTCGGCTGCCTCGGCGGGCGTCGCCGCGGTGCCGCCGCCATGCTGCGCCACCCAGGCATCGGCGCGCGCCTTTGTCCGGTTATAGACCGTGACCTCGTAGCCCGCCGCCTTCAGGTGCCCGGCCATGGGATAGCCCATCACGCCCAGGCCCAGAAACGCCACCTTCTCCATCGCACTTCCCTTCCAGCCGGTTTGGCGGCCAGCATAGAAACCTTCCCCTGACGAGGAAAGGCCGTCACCGGCACGTCATGCAAGCCAGGCATCTTGCGCCCCTGCTGACGGACGCATAGCCTGTGCGCCGGGGATCGCCGTCTCCCCGAAGATGGACCATCCATCCAAGCGCGGCGCTTCCGGCGCCCATGTGCGCCCGTCATGGAGCATGAGAGATGGATGGCCAATCGCCCCCGGCACCGCAGGTTTCCTTCGGCGAGTTGTTCCGCACCTTCTGCAAGATCGGCCTGCTGGGCTTCGGGGGCCCGGCCGGTCAGATCGCGCTGATGCACCGCGTACTGGTGGAGGAGAAGCGGTGGATCGGCGAGGGCCGGTTCCTGCACGCCCTCAACTACTGCATGCTGCTGCCCGGCCCGGAGGCGCAACAGCTCGCCACCTATATCGGCTGGATGCTGCACCGGACACGGGGCGCCATCGCCGCCGGGCTGCTGTTCATCCTGCCCGGCTTTTTCATCATCGTCGCACTGAGCACGGCGTACATGCTGTTCCACCAGACGGCCTGGCTGGGCACCGTGTTCTTCGGGCTGAAAGCCGCCGTACTCGCCATCGTCGTCGAGGCCCTGCTCCGCGTGGCGAAACGGGCGCTCAGGACCAGGCTGATGGTCGCGGTCGCCGCGCTCGCCTTCCTCGCCCTGTTCCTGTTCCGGGTGCCCTTCCCGCTGGTGATCGCGTCGGCGGGCATCGTCGGCTACCTGGTGGCGAGGATCAGGCCCGACCTGCTCGCGCCACCCGCCGGCCACGGCGCACCGGCCGGTCCGGAGGCCATCGACGCGCTGCCGCCGGTGCGGCCGACCTGGCGCCGGGCGCTGGGCATCACTGCCGTTTGGGCCGGCATCTGGGCCAGTCTGCCGTTGGTGCTGATGGCCCTGTTCGGCTGGGACAGCGTCTATGCGCCCATCGCGCTGTTCTTCTCCAAGATGGCCGTCGTGACGTTCGGCGGCGCCTACGCGGTGCTGAGCTACGTGGCGCAGGAAGCCGTCGGCACCTATGGCTGGCTGCAGCCCGGCGAGATGCTGGACGGGCTGGCGCTGGCCGAGACGACACCCGGGCCGCTGATCCTGGTGCTTACTTTCGTCGGGTTCATTGCCGGCTTCCGCGACGCGGCCGGGCTCGACCCGTTGACCGGCGGCCTGCTTGGTGCGCTGCTGGCCACCTGGGTAACCTTCGTGCCGTGCTTCCTGTGGATCCTGCTGGGCGCGCCCTATGTAGAGCACTTATTGGGAAACCGCGCGCTGACGCTCGCCCTGGGCGCCGTCACCGCCGCGGTGGTCGGCGTGATCCTGAACCTGGCGCTTTGGTTCGGCTTGCATGTCCTGTTCGCCGCGCACCGCCCCATGAGCCTGGGTCCGCTGGTTCTCGATCTTCCGGTGCCATCCTCGCTCGATCCAGTGGCGCTGCTTTTGGCCGCCGCCGCCATGATCGCGCTGCTGCGCCTCAAATGGGGCGTCCTCCCCGTCCTGGGGGGATGCGCCGTCGCCGGCGCCGCGATGCGGCTGATCGCCTAGCCCTCAGGCGGCGGCGCCCGCGACCACGAGCCGTATGCCGGCCAGGCCGCGCCGGATGATATCGGGGCCATGGCCCATGCTCCACGCGGCTGCCGCCGCGAGCGCGGCGTCCTCGGCCGTGCACGCGATCTGCGAACTGCCGCCACCAAGGCTCGCCAGATCGATGACATCGCCGCCGACACGCAGGAGCCAGCCACCGCCGCTCCGGTCGACGATCACGGCGTCATGCCCTGCCTTGACGTGCTCACGGACCGCCGCCATTTCGCCCCCTGCCGACGACAGCACGACGCGGGCGTTGCGCAGCGAACCAATGAGCCGCCGCCACGCCGCCGCCCGGGAATCGACGACCACGCCGCCAAGGCTGATCGGCAACAGCACCAGCGCGAGGTGGTCCAGCGCGGCCGGGTCCAGGTCTACCCCGTCAAACCGTGTTCCGGCCAGGACGACCGTGCTGCACCGGTCGAACGGCATGTATGTCCGCAATACTGAACTGTCCGATACGGCGACGACCATCGCGTCGATGTCCCTGTCGATCAACGGCGTGAGCGCCGAGGCGAAAAGGTTTGGCGGCGCATCATGAAGGATCCTGCCGCCGCTGCTGGCCTGCCGCGAAGAGGCGACGGCGGTGCGCAATCCCGCCGCTTCCAAAATCCGCGCCACCAGCGCAGGCAGGGGCGAGTCCGTGGCGGCACCGACGACCATCGCGATGGGAATGCGTCCCTCGCCTGCCACCAGGGTCCGGAGAATCTGGCCATAGAGATGCTTGGAGGTGGTGTTGCCGATCGTCGGCTGGGCGTTCACCTCGCAGATCGCCGCGCCCGTCTCTTTCCAGGACCGGGAGATGTCGGGGATCAGCAGGTCGATGCCGGCCAGGTCCAGCCGCAGCGCGGCGGCGGCCCGTTCGGCCAGCAGCCGGTTGTCCGGATGTACCTGGCCGAACACTTCCTGAGGCGTGCCACCCGACGCGACATTGGCCGCGCGGCGCAGACGAATCCGCTCGCCGGCGGCCGGCACCGTATCAAGCGTCATGCCGTACTCGGCGAGCAACTCGGCCGCCTCCCGGTCAAACAGCAGCGGCTTGAGTGGCGCGTCGGCACGCCGGGCACGGGCAGGCTCCTGGTTCAGGCGTTCAACCAGTTGCGCCACCGTGCTGATGCCGTCGCCGGTGACCCCGCCCGGCACCCGCTCGAGCGCCCAGATCATCCGGCCGTCGTGGACCACCAGGCGAAAGTCGCGGCCGTGCACGTGTTTTTCGACCATGACGTTGGCGGAAGCCGCCCGCGCCGCCTCGTATGCCTGGATCACGCCTCTGTCGTCGGTGAGCCCGGCGGCGACCGCAACGCCGCCATCCCTGTCCGACGGCTTGACGACGACCGGATATCCGATCTTGATCGCGGCGTCGACCGCCTCGTCGGCCGACGCGACCGCCAGGTGCCTGGGCACCGGCAGGCCCGCCTGACGGAGCACAGTCGCCGCCGCCATCTTGCTGCGGGCCAGACGCATGGAGATGGCAGGCGTGACGTCGGTCAGCGTGCTTTCGAGCCAGCGGGCCCGTGAGCCCATGCCGATCTGGAACACTTCCGCGGCGATCCTGAACCACGGCATCCTGCTGTCATAGGCCGCCTGCAGGAAGTGGCGCGTATTGGATCCGCCAAAACGCACGCCCACATACCGGTCCACGAAGGCGGCCACCCGAGCTTTGGCGTTCTCCACGGCCTGCGGCTCCTGAATACCACCGCCGAGCAGGTCGCAGAGCAGATCGACGACGATCCCCAGCGCCATGCCCGCAGCATCCACGTTGACGGTCGGCAGGGCGAGCAACAGCACGCCGTCCCGCGCGCCCAGAAGGCGGCCCTGGTCGAAGACAGGCTGGCCGCCGGCACGCTGCAGTTCCGCGGTCCAGCGGATGATCAGGTCGGCGATGGACGACACGGGTGCGTCCTCGCCGTCGCTTCGCGGAATCAGCGTCGACAACATCGCATCGATGGCCGCCCAATCGGTGGTGGACAGGGCCTTCGCCGTCACGGTGGCCTTGAGGAATTGCTGCCTCAGACCATAACCAAAACCACCCGTGGAGAACTCTCGCCGAAGCACGGTGACCGCGCGGGCAGAAGGGATTCCCGCCGTGCTTTCCTCGGCCATCCCGCGCGCTAACGCCGCGGTTCCATGGGCGTCGCCGCCACCATGAAAAGCTCCCAGCGCATGCCGACCCCGTCGGGCTGCGGATCCACACCAAGCTCGGCGGCGACGGTGCGGGCGGTTTCCTCGGGCGTCGATGTCCGCAGGTCGAACAGGCGGTGGGCGAATTCGCCCAGGTCGTCCAGGTTGGCGAAGCGCCAGTGGAACGGCACCCGTTCGGCGGACAGGATCTCCCAACCCCCTCGCCGCAACTCGTCCAGCGTATGGTCGCCCAGATAGCTGCCCACATGGCCGGTGCTGTTGTGCCGGTCGACCCAGCCGTCGAGGAAGCGGGAGACCGCCGACGCCTCGTGGACGTCGGCCAGCACCAGCCGGCCGCCCGGCCTGACTACCCGGGCCAGCTCGGTAAACAAGGGCATCTTGTCGTCGAGGTGGTGCACGCCGGCAATGGAGAGCGCCGCATCGACACCGGCATCGGCCCAGGGCAGCGGCAGCAGGTCCACATCCTGTCCGGTGGCGCCATGACCGAAGGAGGCGCAGGGTTCGTGGCCAAGCCAGGTGCAGCCCTGCGGCAGGTATTTTGCCAGGTAGCCGCCTCCCGCGGGGACGTCGGCGACCAGCGCGCCCGGCACCAGGCCGGCGCGGGCGATGGTGTTGAGGAATTCCTCGCGGCGGGCTTCGGGAAAACGGGTCATCGCGCCGTCATAGGGGGCGCCACGGAGCTGGAACAGCTCCTCGTAGTTCGCAGGAGCCGCGCCCGCGTCCATCGCCAACTGGGTATTCTTGGGCTTGGCCATTGCTTTTCGTCGTCCTCAAGGCACTTGATCGGCATATGGCTCGGCGTGCGCCCCCACATATCCGCGCCGGATATTAGAGCAAGAGCGGAGCCGAAGCCACGCTCCGAAAGGGGTACGGCCCTGTCGACATCGGGGGCGTCCGGTCGTACGCTGCCGCGCATCCGCTGGAACGGGAGAGAAGCGATGGGACGTCTCGAAGGCAAGGTCGCCGTCATCATGGGCGCGTCGGGCAAGGGCAGCATGGGTCAGGCCACCGCCCGCCGGTTTGTCGAGGAAGGCGCCACGGTGGTCGTCGCCGCACGGCGTCCGGAACCGCTCGAGGCGCTCGCCGCCGAGATCGGCGCCACCGCCATCCCCTGCGACATCGCCAGCGACGAGCAGATCGCGGCGCTTGCCAAAGCGACAGTCGACAAGTTCGGCCGGGTCGACGTAGCGGTGAACTTCGCCGGCATCAACGTGCAGTCGCCCATCGCCCAGATCGACGCCGCCAAGCTGAAGGACGCCATCGACATCCAGTTCACCGGCGCCATCCTGTTCATCAAGCACATGGCCGCTGCCATGCCGGAATCGGGCGGCTCGATCATCATGACCTCGTCGCTCACCGCCACGCTGCACCCACAGGGCATGACCGCCTATGCGGCGACCAAGGCGGGTGTCGACCATGCGGTGATCATCGCGGCCAACGAATACGGCAAGCAGAACATCCGGGTGAACGCCATCACGCCGGGCTTCATCCCGACCGAGATGACCAACGGCATCATCGCGGCGGCGCCGGTGGTACCGAAAGCGTTCCTGAGGGAGACCAGGCTGGCGCGGCTTGGGACCGTCGACGACATCGCCAACGCGGCGCTTTGGCTGGCCAGCGACGAGGCGTTCGTCACCGGCATCAACCTTCAAATCAGCGGCGGCGCCCAGCTGGGCAAATTCCCGTCGGCCGAGGATTTCGGTCGTTAACCTCGATCAGCCCGCCAGGACCACGCCGACCTCTCCGAGTTTGATCAGCGTCTCCGCCCACTCCCCCTCGGGCGTGGACTGGCTGGTCACAGCCGCGCCCACCCAGGAATAGAACTCGTCGCCCGCCCGATAGACGGTGCGCAGCACCTGGGTCATGGACGCGCTGCCGTCCGGCTCGATAACGCCGACCAGGCCATAGAATGGTCCACGCGCGCCGGATTCAATGGCCATCAACGCCTCGTAGCCGCCGGTTGCCGGCGCGACGCCAAGTGGCAGCACGGCGCGGATGCCGTCGGCGATGCCTCGCCCCGGTCCGTACCTGACCTGAAACCGGGTCATCAGGTGGCGAAGCTGCCGCAAGTCGAGGATCTCCGGGCCGGCAGAGGTGACCGTACCCAGCCCCGAGAGCGCACTCCCGAACGAGGCGGCGGAGTTGGCGTGTTCCGCCACGTTCTTGGGATCGGCCTGGAACCGGCGGCGCAGTTCGGCGTCGGCATCGGGATCGGTGCTGCGCGGAAAGGTGCCGGACAGCTTGTAGGAAAGGAAGCCATCGCGATCGCCGACCATCAGCACCTCGGGACACTGGCCGGCCAGTTCCACGTCGCCCAGGTCCAGGTAGAAGCTGCGGCTCTGGCTGCTTGCCGAGGATACGCAGGAGAAGGACCGCAGCATGTCGAGCGCCGGCAACGCCAGGCGGCGGGCCACTGTCATGCGTTTGCGGGCATCGCCGGCGATCCAGGCCTGGGCCCGTTCGACGGTCCGGCGATAAGCGTCCGGCTCCGACCGGTCCAGCGTCGAGGCGAAGTGCACCGGACGGTCGCCGCAGGTGCAGGCCGGCACCTCGAGGGCGGGTGGCGCGCCGGCCATCAGCGTCCAGCTTTCCGAACCGACCTTGAGCGCCAGGTCGGCCGCGCCGAGCCAGCAATCAGGGAATGGCGACGGACGCGCTTCACCGGCTCCGGCGTTCAGCGCATAGGCGAAGAAGCCGAACACGTAGCGATCGCTTTGGCGAGCGAGGAAGTCGCCCGTCAGCGCCCACACCTCGGCGCGGTCCTGCGGCGTGATCGACAGAAACTCGCGCGCCCCGGCGCAAGCGACCACCGCCCCCTCGTTGCCATAAAGGAAATACGGCCCGGGAGCGCCCGCCGCGCGCAGCGCCTTCAGCAGCCTTGCGCCGTTGCACCTGGCGTCGCCACGCGCGCAGTGCAGAGGGCTGGTCTCACCATTCGTCGCCACGGTCAGGTCCGCGGCTGCCCGAAGGCGCGTTGGTAGTCGAAGCGCAGCGGGTCGCAGGCGCCGTTCTGGATGGCGGCCAGCCGGGCGGGCGCGACCGGTGCCGAGAACTGGGCATTGCGCATGACGATCCGGTGCGTGAGCTGCTCCTCGACCAGTTCGCCCAGCAACGACCAGTCGGCTTCGGACAGGTCGCCCACCGAGCCGTGAAGGTCGCCGATACCGCGCAGCATGTGGCCGAATTCGTCGTTAAACACGACTTCGCAGGCCGCGGCGATCATGCGGTCGATGCCGCCACGCCCGGCGAGCTTCATGCCCTCCGAGTAGAGCGTGCAGTAGCCGCCTTCGGTGAACCGCTGGGCGCGCAGTCCCAGATCGCCATGATCGCGCCGGTGCCGGGCCCGCAGCGCCTGCAGCCGTTCATTCTCGGGCCATGCGCCAAGGCGTCGCAGGGCGTCGGCATCGGGCACCTTGCCCGATAACGCCTCATAGATTCCAGCGAACCCCATATAGTGGATGAACTCCTCGCGAAGCACGTCTAATTCCTCGAGAAACTCGGCGCGGGTGTCCGCGCCGCCGACGCCGTCGAAATTGTCGCGCGCCCAGAGCAGGCTGGGGAGCGCGCCGTCGAGCAGCTCCTTGTACATCTGCCGCACCAGCCAGAGCCGGTCGGTGTCCTGGGTGCGAACCGGGGAATCCCAGTAGGTGCGGACGATCTCCGCTTCGGCCGCCCAAAGCCGCTCGCAACGCTCGATCAGGCCGACGATGTGGGGATTGATGGTCATTCGGCAATTCGTTCCGCGGTGATCAGGTAATGGCCGTCCGTATTGGGTACCGAGGGGCCGGTGACGCCGGCCGGCCCGTGGGGCGCGCTGCGTTCGAACCTGTCCAGCCGGAAGCCGGCGTCCTCGAAGAGGGCACGCAGGCCTTCGGCCGATCGAACGGGCAACGCCCAGAAATTGCGCGCGTGTCTTTGGGCCATCGCGACCACGTCGAGTACCGCGGCCTCGCGCGGCAGCATGACCGGCACCAGTTCGGCCACGCGCTGGAGAAAGGCCGCCGTCTCGTCATCGGAAAAGCGCACCACGTCGCCGGGGAAATCGGGCCGCACGCGCTGCACCGTGACCACGCGGCCGCCCGGCCGCAACACCCGCGCCCACTGCGCCACCAGCCGCGCCCGATCCGCATCGTCGAAATTGCCCATGAATGCATGGGTGTAGACAGCGTCGAACGCAGCTTCCGGCAGCGGGGCGAGCACGTCCTGGCACAGCGTCTCGATCGCCAGGCCGTGGCGCTCCGCGTACCACTCGCAGATGCGCAGCGGCGTGGCGCACCGGTCCAGCACCACATAGGTCAGGGGCGGATCGGACGGTACGCGGGCGTCGGCGATCAGCTTCAGCATGGAATAGTCGGCCGAACCGGTAATCAGCACCCGGCGAAATGACGGATCCCCGCTCATCCGTGCCAGTTCAGCGGAATAATGGGCTGCGTTGACGCCCGAGGTCGACATGATGCCCAGCATCCTGAGCAGTTGCCAGGCGCCGTGGTACCAGTCGCAACCGCCCGATTCGCCGTGCTGGCACAGGCCGGGTGCCCAGCGATGCGCCAGCAGCGCCGATGCCAGCAGTTCCTCGTCGGCCGGCGTCATTTCCGCCCGGCTCGAGGGCGAAGCACTGATCATGATCCCACCATGCACATGAACTCGTGGAACTTTCCATTGGGCCCCTTGGGCAGCTCGCCCTCGACCTGTTCGATAACAACCTCGAAGGGGTGTTTGACCTTTGTGCGCACGAGCGCCGTTATCCAGGACTGTTCGTGCTCGGTCAGCGGGTGGTCGGCGACGACTTTCATCTCCAGCCGTTCCAGGCTGGTCTGTATGATCTGGTACTGCTTGACCATGCGCGTGGCCTCCGGGTCTCGCATACCGAACTGCGGCCAGAACTTGCTGCCGTCGGGCAGCTTCATCAGGTTGCGTTCGCGGCCGACGATGCGCCGGAGCACCGGCAGGCCCCGTTTGCAGCCGCAGGGTTCGCCCACTTCGGCATAGTCCCGGATCTCGTAGCGCAGCATGGCGGTAGCGAAATTGGCCATGTCGGTGATGACCACGCGGCCGATCTCGCCGGGCTGGCAGGGCCGGCCATCGGCGTCCAGCACCTCGAGGACGTGGCTCTCGGCCGTGCAGTGGTAGTTGCCGTGGGGACACTGGGCGGCAATCGAGCCCATCTCCTCGGAACTGTACTCGTCGAACAGCGGGATGCCCCAGCGGCTCTGAAAATCCGCCCGGAGGTCTTCCGACAGGGTCTCGCCGATGGTCATCACGCATTCCAGCCCGGCGGGCCGTTCGGGAGACTGATCGACCAACGCGCGCAGGTTGGAGGGGTAAGTCATCAGATAGGCGGGCTTGTACCGGTCGAGGAACGCCAGCTGCTCGTGGACCGGGACGTTGATCGGCAAGCCGAGCGCGGGACCGGTGTGGAACAGCGCGGTCATCTGCGCGCCCCAGCCCCGGTACCGCGCCGGGTTGTCGACGCTGCCGGTCTTGATGTTGGCGCGGATCGCCGCGAAGGTCTTCATGGTGTTGAGGCCGCGCCAGCCCAGGTGGCGGATGGTGGCCGCGGCGCGCAGCATGAAGCAGGCCGCCGTGCAGCGGACCGCCACGGGCTGGCCGGTGGAGCCGGAGGTGCGAAGGGTTCTCACCGCGCCGTGTTCCTTCGGCGGCTCCGTGTAGATGCCCTCGGCGGCATCTTGCATGTCGGCGCGGGTCAACAGCGGCAGCGACGCGAGCACCTCGAACGCCGTGTTGGGATCGATCACACGGCCTTGCAGCTTCGGCCCGAAGAACGTGCTCGTCTCGGCGGCATGGCGCAGCCGCGCGGCCAGCTGCCCGGCCTGGAATCGGCGCAGCCGCTCGGGCTTTATCCACTGGCTTCGCTCCAGCTGGCTCAGATAGGCGAAGACCTGGCCTTGTCTCGGATCGATGACCGCCGGCCACACCAGCGTTTGCGAATGGGATCTCAGCACCCCTTACCCCCTCTGTTCCTCGCCGACACTACATGTTTTACCGGATTTGCAACATCCCGGGCCGTGGGGTTCCGGTCATGCGGGCAGAGCGAACGGATGCGCCGCCTCGAACGCCCGGGCGGCGCGCAGTATCAGGGCTTCGGACCGCCACGGTCCCACGATCTGCAGGGCGATGGGCAGGCCGGATTTGGTAAGGCCACAGGGGACGCTGGCTGCCGGCTGGCCGGTGATGTTGAACGGGAAGGTGAACGGGGTCCAGGTACGCTTGTAGGCCTCGCCCTCCGGCCCGTAGATGCCGCGCCCGGCCTTGAACGGCGGCACCGGCGTGACCGGGCAAAGCAGCAGGTCGAAGTCCTGGTGGAACCGGGCCATCAGCTGGGCGAGCGCGCCCCTGTCGGCCATGGCCTGGTAATGCCGGAGGATCGGCTGCAGCGCGCCTTTCTGCGCCGAGCGCACCAGGAACGGGTCGCTGGCGGCCAGCGCCTCGTCGCTGGCGTTCTCCAGGTAGCGCGCGGTCATCGGCTGCCAGAACGCCAGGAAGGTGGCGAGCTGGCTGTCGAAACCGGGATCGGCCTCGACCACCTCGGCGCCCAGCGCGCGGAAGGCTTCCGCCGCACCCTGCAGCGCCTGCGACACCTCGGGGTCGAACGGGATCAGCCGCACGCCGTCCCAGAACGCCATGCGCAGGCCCCTGACTCCGTCGTCGAGCCCGGCAGCGAAGTCGGCATCGGGCGGCAGGGCGAGCGGGTCGCGAATGTCCGGCTGGGTGATGACGTTCATCATCAGCGCCGCGTCGGCGACCGTGCGGGTGATCGGCCCGGCCTGCGAGATCAGCGCCGAGACCCCGCCCGGATTGTGCGGCACCCGGTTCTGGGTCGGCTTCAGGCCGAACACGCCGCAGAACGCCGCCGGGATGCGGACCGAGCCACCCGCGTCCGTGCCCACATGCAGCGCGCCCATGCCCAGCGCGCAGGCCGCCGCGGCGCCGCCGGACGAGCCGCCAGGCGTCTTGTCCAGGTCCCAGGGATTGCGGCTGACGCCGTAAAGCGCGCTGTCGGTGACGCCCTTCCAGCAGAATTCCGGCGTCGCCGTCTTGCCCAGGATGATGCCGCCTGCGCCGCGCAACCGCGCAGTGACCGGCGCGTCCTGCTCGGCCCGGTGCGTCTCCGGAATGACCGGCGACGCATTGCGGCTGGGCCAGCCCTTGACGTCGATGTGCTCCTTGATCGACAGCGGCACGCCGTCGAGCGGCCCCTTCGGCTTGCACTTGCTCCAGCGCGCCTCGGACTTTTCCGCCTGCTTCAGCGCGCCCTCGCGGTCGAGCAGGATGAAGGCGTTGACGCCTTCGTTGCGCGCGTCGATGCGGTCGAACACGGCCTTCGTCACCTCGACCGGCGACAGCGCGCCGTCCCTGTAGCCGGCGGTGAGATCGATCGCCGACAGGTGGACGAGGTCCGTCATCGCACCCTCCTCAGAAGCCCAGCGCCTGGCCGTCGTCGATGCGCACGCCGGCGCCGGTCATGAAGTCGCCGGCCTCGGACGCCAGCAGCAGCAACAGGCCGTTGAGGTCCGTGTCCTTGCCGATCCGGCGCATGGGCCAGCCCTTGATGTCCTTCTGGCCAGCCTCGGAATCGTAGTATTCGCTGTTGATGTCGGTGCGGATATAGCCCGGGTTCATCGCGTTGACCTTGATGCCGTAGCGCGCCCATTC
>CALQFM020000023.1 GCA_943329845.2 Candidatus Kuenenia stuttgartensis
CGGCGAGATCACCACGCCCTGATAGGGAAAGGACGCAGACGATATGCAAAGGGCCCCGATCGGGGCCCTTTGCATATCGTCATGCCGCGGCTCAATGGCCTGTTTTTACTCCGCCCCACTGGCCTAGAATCCGACCGCCCTTGACAACCCTTCGTGGCGCGGGCCCTTCTTGCCGCGTGGTATCGCCACCAAGGCCCACCCGTGCGCGAGGTACTCTTCGACGAAGGGCGACATGGTCACTCACCCTCCACGTCGGGTTCAGCGGGGCGGCTGGCGCTCCGCGCGCTGCGCTTCGTCTCCTCGATGAATTCGGCGATCTCCGCCTCGGACCAAAAAACAGCCCGCTGGCCGATCTGTATCCTCTTGGGAAAAGCACCCGCCTGCTCAAGCAGGTCGACCATGTATCGGGTCATTCCGGTGATGCGGAAGACTTCCGCACGTCGCAGTAGTCTGTCTGGGTTGCTCATGACGACACCTCTATTAGGTAGGCGTCACCCAAGTAGAGCCGGTATCGTTTATCTTCAACAGTAAAAATAAGGTTGGGGGCCCGATCTTACACAGAGCTTGTAGTGGGTAACTTACAGCCTCATTTATTCTTATACTTCAATGAGTTTGCAAAAATGTCACACTCCAATTATTTTTTGTGGGCAGCCCGACTTAGCCACTGGCTTTCCGTAAGGTCGTGACGTTTGAGGGGGCTTGGGTCGAACAGAATTGCCCCCATGCCGCCATCAGGGTAGCCCGTCGCTCGAACAAGTCGCCGCGCCGATAGGCTGCCTCCACGGCGTTGGTGATCGCATGGGCGAGAGCCTTCTCGACCACCTCGGAAGGCTCCGGACGCGTGTCGCTGCACCAGTCCCGGAAACAACTACGAAAGCCATGCGGGACCACAGCCTCGCCCGATTCATCCACCCATCTCGGCTCACCACCTTGGTTGAGACGCTTGATGACCGCAGCCAAGGTCATGTCGGAAAGACTTCTGCCCAGCTTGCTACCCGGAAACACAAGGGCGTCCCTGTTCTCCGACACGCGCAACAGCCGAACCTGGGCCAACACGCTGAACGCTTCCGCACTTAAGGGTACGCGATGCTCGCGGCCAGCCTTCATGCGAGCAGCCGCTATGGTCCAAACAGCACCATCGATATTGATCTCGCCCCATGTCGCGCCCCGGACCTCTCCCGACCGCGCGGCGGTCAGGATGGCAAACCTGAGGGCAAGGGCCCCCATGCCGGGGACTTCCTTCAGGGCCACCATCATGCTGGGGAGGAGTGACCAAGGCAGGGCCGGATGGTGTCGCACACGCACCGTCTTCTTAGTCGAGGGTAGTAAGTGACTCAGGTTGCCGCGCCAGACGGCCGGGTTAGCCCCGGAGCGCCAGTTCCGTGTCCCGGCGTAGTCCAGCACCACTTCGATCCTCTGGCGAACGCGCGTGGCTGTTTCGGGCTTGGTAAGCCATATCGGCTGGAGTGCGCGCAGGACATCGTCGCGGTCGACATCGTTGACCGGCTTATCGCCGAACACCGGATATACATATGAGACAAGGCTATTGCGCCACTGCTGCCGGTGCTTGGCGTTGCTGTACTCCGCCTCCTTGGCGGCGATCCGGCTCTCGGCTGCGATCTTGAACGTCACCATACCGGCGCTGGCCTCAGCCTTTGCGGCCTCCTCGGCCGCTATCCGAGCCTGAGCTTCAGCGGCTTTGTGGGCGATGGGGTCGGTGCCCGTGCCCACCAAGGCTCTGCTGGCCGCCGCCTTATCCCGGGCGTTTGCCAACGACACATCACTATAGCCACCTAGCCCGATCTCATGGGGCTCGCCGCGCAACGTATATCTGAACACCCACGCCGCTCTGCCTGGCGCACGAACGTCCAGCCATAGGCCCTCGCCATCCCCAGTGCGCCCCTTTTTCCCCGCCTTCACCAAGTTGGCGGCCGTCAGGTGACTAAGCTTGTGCTTTGGCATCGGGATCGCTCCGGAACCGTTGGAAGGTCGGACGCGGTCCACATTTTGGTCCACATATATGGACCCACTGGAGCCAGCCGAACCAAACCATCATCGACAGATGATGGTCAGATCATAGGCGAAACACAGCCCTAAAGCACTGATATTATTGTGTTCTTATTTCTATCTTCAGCAGCTATCAGCAAGCTTTAACAGATGAAATGGCGGAGGGGATGGGATTCGAACCCACGAAGGGCTTGCACCCTTACACACTTTCCAGGCGTGCGCCTTCAACCGCTCGGCCACCCCTCCGCGAAAGGGCGCACTATAGCCGATCGGTCGCTTCTGGCAACGGTTCCGGGCGGTTGCGCGGCAATTTCTTCGGACGCCGGAATGCCGTAGGCTGACGGCTGCTGACGCGGCAGGGGGAACGCCCGTGAACTGGACGACGATCACCGAGGACGAGGCGCGGCTGCACCCGCTTTACGGGTTCGCCGGCTGGCTTTGGGCGGTCTATGCGGTCGAGGTGCTGGGCATCGCCCTGACTCTGGAGGGCGTCATCACCGTGGTCCGCGACTACGGCCTCAACCCGATCACCAACCCGTCCTTCGGCATCGTCTGGCTCCACCTGGCGCTCAACCTGCCGTTCCTGCTGATGGCGCCGATGAAGGCGCGCCTCATGCCTGTCGTCTCGATCGCCTGCTACTGGGTGGGCATTGCGATCAGTCTGGGTAGTTTCGGCACCATGCCGGGGCCGCTGATGAACGTCTCCATCCTCGCCCGCGTGGCGTTCTGGGTCGCCTGGGGCGTGGTTTTCACGCTCTACCTGCTGCGCTCGCGGCGGGTTAACGTCACCTACCTGCACCGGGTGGGGCCGAACGATCCGATGGCGGCGTCGCCGGCGCAGGCGTAGCTCGGGCGTCGCCAATCCCTTGAACGTCGGACTGGGCTTCCTAGATTTTCCGTCGCGGAGGGCCTCCATCCCTGCGGCGGTTGCCCTCCCGGCATTCGAGAGCAACGGAGAGATGATGATGGATACGATCGTCACGCATCCCGCTTCCCTGCGTGCGCTGTCCATGGACGGCCAGCCGACGGTGCCCGCGAGCGCATACGCGACTCCCCGGGAAGTGATGGAAGATACCGGCCTGTCCCGCGCCGAAAAGCGGGAAATACTGGCATTCTGGGCATCGGACGCCTGCGCGGTGGATTCGCGCCCCACGCTGCGCCAGCCGCCGGGCGCGACGGCGCCCGTGGCCTATGACGACATCATGCGCGCGCTGCGGGAACTGGATGGCTTCGATCCGGACTGGCCGCCATCGGGCGGTACGGTCGTCCGGCCAGCCGCCTGGCGGCGGACCGCCACGTGGCGCGGCGCGGGCGAGGAGCCGACCGTGGAGGAGGCGCTGGCCGATCCGATCGTGCGCCTGGTGATGGCCCGCGACCGGGTGCGCGATGCCGATGTCTACCGGGCAATGGCCCACGCGGGCCTGTGCCGGGGAAGGCGGGGACGGTTAGCCTGGAGAGGCTGAGCCTTCAGTCGTCCATCTTCAGGGCGGCGATGAAGGCTTCCTGCGGGATCTCCACCTTGCCGAAGGTGCGCATCCGCTTCTTGCCTTCCTTCTGCTTCTCCAGCAGCTTCTTCTTGCGGGTGACGTCGCCGCCATAGCACTTGGCGGTGACGTCCTTACGCATGGCGGAGATGGTCTCGCGGGCGACGACCCGGCCGCCGATGGCCGCCTGGATCGGGATCTTGAACAGCTGCCTCGGGATCAGGTCCTTCAGCTTCTCACACATGCCGCGGCCGCGGCTCTCGGCCTTGCCGCGGTGGACGATCATGGACAGGGCGTCGACCGGCTCGCCGTTGACCAGCACCGACATTTTCACCAGGTCGCCTTCCTCGTAGCCGTCCAGCTGGTAGTCGAAGCTGGCATAACCGCGCGAGACCGACTTCAGCCGGTCGTAGAAGTCGAACACCACCTCGTTCAGCGGCAGGCGGTAGACCGCCATGGCGCGGGCGCCGGCATAGGTCAGCTCGATCTGGCTGCCGCGACGGTCCTCGCACAGCTTCAGGATCGAGCCGAGATATTCGTCCGGGACGATGATCGAGGCCCGGATCCACGGCTCCTCGATGCGGTCGATCTTCACCGGATCGGGCATGTCGGCCGGGTTGTGCAGCTCGACCATGGTGCCGTCGGTCATGTGCATGCGGTAGATGACGCTGGGCGCTGTGGTGATCAGGTCCAGGTTGAACTCGCGCTCCAGCCGTTCCTGGATGATCTCCAGGTGCAGCAGGCCGAGGAAGCCGCAGCGGAAGCCGAAGCCCAGCGCGGCCGATGTCTCCATCTCGTATTCGAAGCTGGCGTCGTTGAGGCGCAGCTTCGCCAGGCTGGTGCGCAGCTCCTCGAACTCGCCGGCGTCGGTCGGGAACAGGCCGCAGAACACCACCGGCTGGCTCGGCTTGAAGCCGGGAAGCGGCTCGGCAGCCTGGCGCCTTTCCTCGGTGATGGTGTCGCCGACATTGGTTTCGGCGACTTCCTTGATGGCGGCGTTGATGAAGCCCATCTCGCCCGGGCCCAGCTCGTCGATGGATTCAGGCTTGGGCGTGAACACGCCGACGCGCTCGACGGTGTGGGTGGTCCTGGCGGCCATCATGCGGATCTGCTGGCCGCGCTTGAGCACGCCGTCGACGACGCGGACCAGGATCATGACGCCCAGATAGGGGTCGTACCAGCTGTCGACCAGCATCACCTTCAGCGGCGCGTCGCGGTCGCCCTTCGGCGGCGGCAGGCGGGTGGCGATGGCCTCCAGCAGCTCGTCGATGCCGACGCCGGTCTTGGCCGAGGTGGCGATGGCGTCGGACGCGTCGAGGCCGATGACGTCCTCGATCTGCTCGCGCACCCGTTCCGGCTCGGCGGCCGGCAGGTCGATCTTGTTGAGAACCGGGATGATCTCGTGGTCGTTCTCGATAGCCTTGTAGACATTGGCCAGCGTCTGCGCCTCGACACCCTGCGAGGCGTCGACCACCAGCACCGAGCCTTCGCAGGCGGCCAGCGAGCGGCTGACCTCATAGGCGAAGTCGACGTGGCCGGGCGTGTCCATCAGATTGTAGACGTAGGTCTTGCCGTCCTTGGCCTTGTAGTTCAGGCGCACGGTCTGCGCCTTGATGGTGATGCCCCGCTCGCGCTCGATGTCCATGCTGTCGAGCACCTGTTCCGTCATCTCGCGCGCGGTCAGGCCGCCACAGGTCTGGATCAGGCGATCGGACAGGGTCGACTTGCCGTGGTCGATATGGGCGATGATCGCGAAGTTGCGGATAAGCGACGGGTCAGTGGTCATGGGGGCGGGTTTTACACGCGGGGAAGGTTGCTGCCAAGCGGCGGATTCGCAGGGTTCAGAAGTCCCAGGGAGATACCAGTTCCAGGCCTGTCGCCCGAAAATCCGTCAGGTTGCGGGTGGCGAGACGGCCGCCGTTGACCCGAGCGATCGCGGCGATCATGCCATCCGGAATCGACATGGTGATACCTTGGCGTTTAGCCGCACCCATGATCTCGCCATACGCCATCGCAGCTTCCTCGGTCAGGCCGAAAATCCGGTCGGCGAAGCGGCGCCTCCAATCCGCCAAACCCGGTTCCAGGCGTGGGGCTCGCTCGGCCGGCTTGATTTTCTGGATGCCAAAAGCAATCTCGGCGATCGTCACTGTCGGGAGAGCCAATTCTGCGTCGTGCCGCGTCAACCATTCCATCACGGCGCCGTCGGGAACCGCTCGCAGCGTTTCCGACACGACGTTGGTATCGAGGAAGATCAAAGATCCAAACCCTCATGGGGCTTCCGGTTCTCACGGATGACAGCCTCCAGGTCGATGTCGGGCCCGGATCGCGCGGCCAGCCTTGCGTAGAATGCGGCGGCCGGCTCGCGCCCGGTTTCCCGCACCTCATACGCTTCCAGCGCACGCTCGACGATTTCGGCGATCGACCGTTTCTCCCGCCGTGCAAGCCGGTGGGCAAGATCGCGCGCTTTCGCGCTGCGTACGGATAGCTGTGGCTCGGCCATGGGAAACTCCACCTGACTGGCCTAACATAGGCCTACAGCTTCGTGCCATCAAGATGGCAGGAGGTATCTTGATGGCAGTTCAGCCCCGCAACTTCCCACCCGTGGCCTTCTCGACGGCGTCGACGATCTTCTTCGACACTGCGTCGATGTCGGCGTCGGTCAGGGTCCGGTCGGTCGGCTGCAGGCGTACGGCAATGGCCAGCGACTTGTTGCCGTCGCCCACGCCGGGGCCTTCGTAGACGTCGAACAGCGACACGCTCTCGATCAGCTGCTTGTCCGCGCCCGACGCGGCGTTCATCACCTCGTGGGCGGTAACGGCCTGCGCGACGACGAAGGCGAAGTCGCGCTCCACCGCCTGGAACGGCGAGGCGACCAGCGCCGGCTTGGAGGTGCGCTTGCGCTCCTTCACCGGGATGTTGTCGACGAACACCTCGAACGCGACCACCGGGCCTTTGACGTCGAGCGCCTTCAGCACCTTGGGGTGCAGCTCGCCGAACTGGGCGAGGCAGTTCTTCGGGCCCAGCATCAGCCGGCCGCTGCGGCCCGGGTGATACCAGCCGGGCGCGTCGGTGGCGATGCGCAGGTTGGCGGTCGCCGCGCCCAGCGCGTCGAGCAGGGCGAGGGCATCGGCCTTGACGTCGAACACGGTCACCGGGCCGGTCGCGTCGGACCAGTGGCGCTGGTGATTGGCGCCGGAGCGCACGCCGCCCGCCACCGTCGATTGGTCCTCGGGCGCGTCGCCCAGATATTGCGGGCCGACCTCGAACAGGGCGACCGAGGTGAAGCCCCGGTCGGCGTTGCGGCCGGCGGCCTCGACCAGGTTGGGCAGCACGCTGGGGCGCATGGCGTCGAGGTCCGAGCTGATCGGATTGGCGAGCGCCAGCGCCGCGGATCCGCCGCCGAACAGCGCCGCGCTGGCCGACGAGGTGAACGACCAGGTCACCGCCTCGTTCATGCCGCGCGCGGCCAGCAGACGGCGGGCGGTGCGGACCAGCCGCTGGCGGGTGTTGACCGCCGGCCTGATGGTTTCGCTGACCGGTGGCAGCATGGTCGACGGGATGGCGTGGAAGCCGTGGATGCGCGCCACTTCCTCGACCAGGTCGGCCTCGCCCTCGATATCGGTGCGCCAGCTCGGCACTCTCGCCTGGATGACGCCGCCGAACTCCTCGGCTGCGAAGCCGAGCGATTCCAGCCGGCGCACGGATTCGGCCGCCGGAATATCGATGCCGGTCAGGGTGCGGACCCGGTCGGGCCGCATTTCCGCTGTCTTGCGCCATTCGGGCACCGCGCCCGCGAGCACCAGCTCGCTGGCCTCGCCGCCGCAGATCTCCAGGATCAGCCGGGTCGCGTCCTCGGCGCCGCCGATGACGTACTGGCTGTCGACGCCGCGTTCGAAACGGTAGCGGGCGTCGCTGTTGATGCCCAGCATGCGGCCCGTATAGGCGGTGCGCACCGTATCGAACAGCGCCGATTCCAGCACCACGTCGGTGGTCTCCGGTGTGCAGCCGGTTGACTCGCCGCCCATGACGCCGCCAAGCCCTATGGCGCCCGCATCGTCGGCGATCACGCAGACCCCTTCGGGCAGGGAATAGGCCTTGCCGTCGAGCGCGGCCAGCTCTTCGCCGGGCCTGGAGACGCGGACGTGGATGCCGCCGGTCAGCTTCGCCGCATCATAGACGTGCAGCGGTCGCGCCCGGTCATAGGACAGGTAGTTGGTGACGTCGACCAGCGCCGAGATCGGGCGCAGCCCGATGGACTTCAGCCGGCGCTGCATCCAGGCAGGGCTCGGTCCGTTCCTGACGCCACGGATATAACGGCCAACGAATACCGGACAGGCGCTCGCGTCCAGCGGATCGAGCTTCATGGAGACGCCGACCGCGCTCGTGAACTTGCCGGTGACGGGAGTCGCGTTGACCGGCTTCAGCGCGCCGATGCCGGCAGCGGCCAGGTCGCGGGCGATGCCGCGCACGCCCAGGCAGTCCTGCCGGTTGGGCGTGATGTTGATATCGATGACCGGATCGTCCAGACCCAGCACCTGCGCGAACGGCACGCCCAGCGGGGCGTCCTCGGGCATCTCGATGATGCCGTCATGATCCTCGGACAGGCCCATCTCGCGCTCCGACACCAGCATGCCGTTCGACGCGACGCCGCGGATTTCGCTGGGCTTCAGGGTCAGGCCGGTGCCGGGGACGGTCAGGCCGCTGCGGGCGAACACCGCCTTCATGCCGGTGCGCGCGTTGGGCGCGCCGCAGACCACCTGCACGATGTCGGTGCCGGTTTCGACCACGCACACCCGCAGCTTGTCGGCATTGGGGTGCGGCTCGGCCTTCTGGACGTAGGCGACGGTGAACGGCGCCAGTGCCGCGCCGTTGTCGGTGACGCTTTCGACTTCGAGGCCGATGGCGGTCAGCGTGTCGGTGATGGTCTTCAGGTCGGCCGTGGTGTCCAGATGGTCCTTCAGCCAGGACAGCGTGAACTTCATCGGCTGATCCCCTGACCAAGAGTGGGGACGTTAAGGGACGAGAAGCCGTAGTGGCGCAGCCAGCGCAGGTCGCTGTCGAAGAACGCGCGCAGGTCGGGCGCGCCGTATTTCAGCATGGCGATGCGGTCGATGCCCATGCCGAAGGCGAAGCCCTGGTATTTGCTGGGATCGATCCCGCCATGCTCCAGCACCTTCGGGTGGACCATGCCGCAGCCCATGATCTCCAGCCAGTCGTCGCCCTCGCCGATGCGCAGCTCGCCGCCGTCGCGGCGGCAGCCGATGTCGACCTCGGCCGACGGCTCGGTGAACGGGAAATAGCTGGGGCGGAAGCGCATCTTCACCTCGTCGACCTCGAAGAACGCGCGGCAGAACGCCTCGATGCAGCCCTTCAGGTGGCCCATATGGGTCGATTCGTCGATCACCAGCGCCTCGACCTGGTGGAACATGGGCGTGTGGGTCTGGTCGCTGTCGCAGCGGAAGGTGCGGCCCGGCGCGATGATCCGCAGCGGCGGCTTGCTGTTCAGCATGGTGCGGATCTGCACCGGACTGGTGTGGGTGCGCAGCACGCGCCGTGTCCCGTCCGCCCGCTCGGGCAGGTAGAAGGTGTCGTGCATCTGCCGGGCAGGGTGCTCCGGCGGGATGTTGAGGGCGGTGAAATTGTAGAAGTCCTCCTCGATGTCCGGACCTTCGGCCACCGAGAAGCCCATCTGGGCGAAGATCTCGGTGATCTCGTCGATGACCTGGCTCACCGGGTGGATGGTGCCGCGCGCCTCGGGCAGCACCGGCAGGGTGACGTCGATCCGCTCGCCGGCGAGGCGCGCGTCGAGCGCGGCTTCGTCCAGCTTCTCCTTCGCCACACGGATGGCGCCGTCGACATCATCCTTCAGGCGGTTGAGCGCGGGACCTGCGGCCTTGCGCTCGTCCTGGCTCATCTGGCCCAGGCCGCGCATCAGTTCGGAGATGGCGCCCTTCTTGCCCAGGGCGGCGACCCGGACCTGCTCCAGCGCCGCGGCGTCGGCCGCATTGGCGACCTGGCCCAGAAGGTCTTCACGGAGAGACTCGATATCCTGCATCTGCTTTTCCCATGAAAAAGGGGGCACGCAGCCCCCTTTTCCGAAAACACCAAGGCAAGGAGGCCCGGATCAGGCGGCCTTCGCCAGCGCGTCCTGCGCCTGCTTGGCCAGCGAAGCGAAGGTGGCGGGCTCGTGCACGGCGATATCCGAGAGGACCTTGCGATCGAGCTCGATGCCGCTGAGGACGAGCCCATTGATAAATCGCGAATAGGTCAGGCCGTGCTCGCGCGCGGCGGCGTTGATGCGCTGGATCCACAGGGCGCGGAACGTGCGCTTCTTCGCCCGGCGGTCGCGATAGGCGTACTGACCGGCCTTCTCCACCGCCTGGGTGGCGATGCGGATGGTATTCTTGCGGCGGCCATAGTAGCCCTTCGCCGCATCGATGATCTTCTTGTGACGGGCGTGCGTCGTCACACCGCGTTTTACGCGAGACATGCTGCGAGCTCCTTAGCCGTAGGGGAGGAATTTTTTGACGATACGCGCATCGGCATCACACAGGATGGTGGTGCCGCGCTGATTGCGGATCTGCTTGTTGGTCCGCTTGATCATGCCGTGTCGCTTGTTCGCCTGGTTGGAGCGAACCTTTCCCGACGCCGTGAGGCTAAAGCGCTTCTTAGCGCCCGATTTGGTCTTTAGCTTGGGCATTTCGCTTTCCTTTTGGTCGAATGTTGTTCAGCGATACAGATCGCCACGGCATGCCCTGCCGGCCGGGCGATCAAGGCGCGCGTTATAGCGTCTGCCTTTCGCGGTTGCAAGCGCCGTAGCGACGGGCTTGTCCGGCTGTCTATGATGGGCGATCGACGACCGGGAGACACCGTATGACGCACCGCTGGACCACCCGCGCCTTCCTCCTGATCGGGCTGCTGATCGCCACGAGCTGGACCGGCGGCGCCGCCGCCGCGCAGGTTGCCGCCGCCGGCGCACAGGGCCCGGCCATGTGGACGCTGCGGACCGACAAGGCGACAGTCTATTTCCTCGGCTCGTTCCACATCCTGCCGCCCAGCGTCACCTGGCGGGACGACACTCGCATCCACAGGGCGCTGGCCGTGGCGAGCACCGTGCTGTTCGAGGTGGACCTGGACGACATGGACAAGCCCGAAGTCGCCGCCAAGATCGTCAGGCGCGCCACGCTTCCCGATGGCGGGACGCTGAGCAAGGTTCTGACGCCGGAAACCTATGGCGCGCTGACGCTGACAGCCGGCAAGTTCGGCATGGACATTGCCAGGCTGGAGCCCATGCAGCCTTGGCTGGCGGCGAGCGGGCTGCTGGTCGGCTACATGGTCAGCAAGGGGGCCGATCCCAGCAGCGGCGTCGACAGCGAACTGACCCGCGACGCGAGAGCGGCCGGCAAACAGGTCATCGGCCTGGAAACCATCGATGAGCAACTCGATGTACTCGATTCTCTGTCGAAAGAGGATCCGGACCTGATGATCACCGACATGATCCGCTTCCTCGACGAATCCACCGGTCTGCTGTCGAAGATTCTGACGGCGTGGCAGACCGGCGACGAGAGCGTCATCGACCAGCTTATCCGCGAGGACCTCGACAAGCACGAAGGCTCCTACGACCGGTTCATCACCCACCGCAACGCCGCCTGGGTGCCCAGGATCGACGCCCTGATCAAGCAGGGCGGCACCTATTTCGTCGTCGTCGGCGCCGGTCATCTGGTGGGGGACAAGAGCGTCATCGCCCTGCTGCGGGCGAAAGGGTACCGGGTGGAGCGGTATTAGGTTCCGTGCGTTACAAACACAAACCCCCGCACGCGGCGGGGGTTCGGAACTCGTGGCCATGACGCCGGCGCTTATTTCGGCGCCATCACCATGGTCATCTGCTTGCCTTCCAGGCGCGGGAAGCTTTCCACCTTGGCCTGTTCGGTCAGGTCTTCCTGCACGCGCTTGAGCAGATCGACGCCGATGTCCTGGTGGGCCATCTCGCGGCCGCGGAAGCGCAGGGTGACCTTTACCTTGTCGCCTTCCTCGAAGAAGCGGTGCATGGCGCGGAGCTTGACCTGATAGTCATGCTCGTCGATGCCGGGCCGCATCTTGATTTCCTTGACCTCGATGACCTTCTGGTTCTTGCGGGCAATGTTGGCCTTCTTCTGGGCCTCGTACTTGAACTTGCCGTAATCGAGAACCTTGCAGACGGGCGGATCGGCGTTGGGTGAAATCTCCACGAGATCGAGACCGGCGGCGGCCGCGGTGGCGAGCGCCTTCTCGATGGTGACAACCCCGACATTCTCTCCGGTTGCGTCGATCAGGCGGACCCGCGGAACCCTGATCTCCTCATTGGCGCGCGGACCCTCCCGGTTCGGCGGCGCCTGCATTGGTGGTCTGGCTATGTAAGTCTCTCCCGTAGTGTCCAAAAGCAATCACGCGGCGTGTTGGCGCCGCGGTGCAAGCGGTAAAGATAGGCTCAACCCCCCCGGCAAGTCCAGACGTTCAGGCAGGCGGCGCGGCTTCGTCGCGCAAGGCGGCGATGACAGCGTCCACGCTTTCGACCTTCTGGTCGCTGGAGCCCAGCCGGCGCACCGAAACCGTCCGCTCCTCGGCTTCCTTGCGGCCGATCACCATGATGACCGGCACCTTGGCGACGCTGTGCTCGCGCACCTTGTAGTTGATCTTCTCGTTGCGCAGGTCCGCCTCGGCGCGGATTCCCGCCTGCCTCAGCGCGGCCACCACCTCGTTGGCATAGTCGTCGCCGTCCTGGGTAATGGTGGCGACCACCACCTGCACCGGCGCCAGCCACAACGGGAACTTGCCGGCATAATGCTCGACCAGCATGCCGATGAAGCGTTCGAACGAGCCCAGGATGGCGCGGTGGAGCATGACAGGGCGGTGCTTGGCGCCGTCCTCGCCGATATAGTTGGCGTCGAGCCGCTCGGGCAGCACGAAATCCAGTTGCAGGGTGCCGCACTGCCACGACCGGCCGATGGCGTCGCGCAGGTGGAACTCGAGCTTGGGCCCGTAGAACGCGCCTTCGCCGGGCGAATAGTTGAATTCCAGTCCGGCCGCGCTGACTGCTTCGGCCAGCAGGCGCTCGGCCTGGTCCCAGGTCTCTTCGGTGCCGCCGCGCAGCGCCGGGTTGTCCGGTCGGGTCGCCAGCTTGACGGCCACGTCGGTGAAGCCGAGATGCTCGTAGACGCTGGCCAGCAATTCGCAGAACGCTTTGGTCTCGCCGACGATCTGGTCGACGCGGCAGAAGATGTGCGCGTCGTCCTGGGTCATCTGCCGCACGCGCATCAGTCCGTGCAGCGCGCCGTGGGCCTCGTTGCGGTGGCAGCAGCCGAATTCCGCCATGCGGATCGGCAGGTCGCGGTAGGACCGGATGTCGTTCTTGAAGATCTGGATGTGCGCCGGGCAGTTCATCGGCTTCAATGCCATCAGCCTGGCCTCGCCCGACACGATCGGCTTGTCGTCGTCCACGCTGGGGATCTCGTCCGGCACCACGAACATGTTCTCGCGGAACTTGGACCAGTGGCCGGACTGCTCCCAGAAGCGCGAATCCAGCAGCTGCGGGGTTTTCACCTCCACATAGCCGTTAACTGTCAGTCGTCGGCGCAGGTACTGCTCCAGCGCCTGCCAGATGATGTAACCCTTCGGGTGCCAGAACACGGAACCCTGCGCTTCTTCCTGCAGGTGATAGAGGTCCATCTCGCGGCCGATGCGGCGGTGGTCGCGCTTCTCGGCTTCCTCGAGGCGGAACAGATAGTCTTTCAGTTCCTTGTCGTCACGCCAGGCGGTGCCGTAGATGCGCTGGAGCATCTCGTTGTCCGAGTTGCCGCGCCAGTAGGCGCCGGCCAGCTTCATCAGCTTGAACGCCTTGCCCAGCTTGCCGGTGGACGGCAGGTGCGGGCCGCGGCACAGGTCGATGAATGCGCCCTGGCGATAGAGGCCGATGGGCTCGCCCTGCGGAATCGACGCGATGATCTCGGCCTTGTAGTCCTCGCCGATCTTCTTGAAGAACGCTACGGCGTCGTCGCGGTCCCACTCCTCGCGCACGATGGTCTCGTCCCGGTCGACGATCTCGCGCATGCGCTGCTCGATCTTCTCCAGGTCCTCCGGCGTGAACGGCTCCTTGCGGGCGAAGTCGTAGTAGAAGCCATCCTCGATCGCCGGTCCGATGGTGACCTGGGTATCCGGATACAGCTCCTTCACCGCCTCGGCCATCACATGGGCCGCGTCGTGGCGCAGCAGCTCCAGTCCCGCCTCGTCCTTGCGGGTGATGATCGACACCCGCGCATCCTTCGCGATCGTCCGCGTCAGGTCCCATTCCTGGCCGTCGACGAGAACGGCGAGGGCGGCCTTGGCGAGGCCGGGGCCGATGTCGGCGGCGAGCGCGGCGCCGGTGACGGGGCCGTCGAACTGGCGGGCGCTGCCGTCGGGCAGGGTGATCTTGACGGGGCTGTCTACTGTCTGGTCCATGGTCGAAAAGCTGCTCCGGTGACAGCCGGGAACCGTAGTCCGATTTGCCGGGGTGTCAAGCGGTGGGGCCGTTTAGCGCCTATCTGCGCCCGCCCGCCACTGGTATCCTCTGGTCAGTTTCGACATTCCATAATGATTTGGGGGAAAATTGATGTCGGAGGTCCTCGATGCGCCGGTCGACGCGCCGCAGCCCGACCGGCTGAAGGCCGGGGGAGATGGCGGCAACCTCCTGGCGATCCACCTCATGGGCCTTCTGCTCACCCTGGTCACGCTGGGCATTTACCGCTTCTGGTGGCGCACCAATGTCCGCCGCTACCTGTGGTCGAGCCTGTCCTACAAGGGCGACCCTTTCGAATACACCGGCCGGGGACTGGAGCTTTTCGTCGGCTTCCTGATCGTGCTGGTGCTGGTGGTGGCGCCGCTGATGGGCGTGTATTTCCTCGGCTACTACCTGCTGAAATCGGGTGACTTGCTGCTTGGCGGCACGATCATGGGCTTCAGCTACCTGATCATGTTCGGACTGTTCGGGGCGGCGATCTACCGGGTGATGACTTACCGGCTGTCGCGCACCAAGTGGCGCGGCATCCGCGCGGCGCTGGGCGGTTCGGCGTTCAGATATACCGGTCTGTACATGCTCAGCCTGCTGCTGCAGGCCTTGACCCTGAGTCTGGCGACGCCGTTTGTGACCATCATGGTCTACCGCTACATCCTCAACAACGTCTGGTTCGGCAGCGGACGCCTGACCTTCGACGCCGAGTGGAAGCCACTGTTCAAGTACTACGTGGTGCCGGGCATCCTTCGCCTCGCCGCGCTGGCCGTCATCGGCGTCGCCATCTACCAGATGACCAGGGCGTCCGGTCAGGGAGATGCCGCCGAGCGGGCAGCCGCGCTGAACGGACTCGGCTACATCGGCGCCGGTCTGCTGCTGCTGCTCGCGGCGAAGATCGCCATGTACTGGTACTGGGCGGCGGTGATCCGCACCCTTGTTGCCGGCATGGAATTTGAGGGCGTCCGCTTCTCGGCGCCGGTGACCGGTGGCAAATATGCCGGCTTCATGATCGTCAACTTCCTGCTGGTCGTGTTTACCCAGTACATCGCCTATCCGTGGGTGCAGCTCCGAATCCTGCGGTTCGTCGCCGGCATTCTCGAGATCCGCGGCGAGCCGGATTTCGCCAGGATATCCCAGAATACGGCATTGCAGCCGCGCTTTGGCGAGGGCCTCGGAGAGGCTTTCCTCTGATATGAACCGATCCTACCAGGCCACGTTGTATGACGGTCATTCGGCGGCGGGGCGCGTCTGCGCCGCGTTGCCGGCGGACGGTGCGCTCGAAATCCACTTCGACGACAGCACCTCGACCGCCTGGCCCTACGCGACGCTCACGCTGATCTCGGACGAAGGCGACGGCAACCGGGTGGTTCTCGCGCCGGGCCCGAAGTCGGGCGAGCGGCTGACGGTGGCCGGTCCGGGCGTGTTCCGGGTGATGCTGGCCGCCGTCCCGTCGCTGCGCGACCAGCAGCCGACGCGCGGATACCGCATGGCGGCCCTGACCGCCGGCGCCATCGTCGCCGTGCTGGCGCTGGCATGGGCGGGCTACCCGCTGATCAAGGACGGTCTGGCCGCGGTGCTTCCCGCGTCGTGGTCGGACAGGATCGGCGCGGAAATGGTGAACGACGAGGCCATGTTCGAGAAGCCCTGCACAGGCGCTGCGGGCATCGCCGCGCTCAACGATCTCGCCGGACGCCTGAGCAGGTACGCCGGCATGCGCGAACCCATCACGGTGCATGTGCGCTCATCGGACACCGTCAACGCCTTCGCCGCGACCGGAGGCCACATTGCCGTGCTCGACGGCCTGATCCAGCAGGCGGCGACGCCGGATGAGGTCGCCGGTGTGCTCGCCCACGAGATCGGTCACGTGAAGCACCGGCACCCGCTGAAACGGCTGATCGACGTGGCCGGCATCCAGCTCATCGTCACCGGCATCAGCGGCGACGTGGGCGCGGTGGGCACCACGGTGCTGATGCTGAACTACGGCCGGAAGGACGAGGCGCAGGCGGACCGCACCGCCCTCGACCTGCTGGACCACGCCGGCATCAAGGCCAACGGACTGGCCGACTTCTTCGACCGCATGGCGGCAAAGCGGAAGAACAGGCTCGACATCACCGGCTTCCTGCGCACACATCCGCCGTTGGCCGAGCGTTCCGCCATGATGCGTGACCACAAGTCGCCGGCGGCCCCCCGACCGGCCCTGACCGACCGGCAATGGCGGGATGTCCGGGCGGTGTGCGCGGCCGAAAAGGCCGGCTCGTCCTCCGCGAAGGACGCGCCGGAAGCCGACAAGTAGGTTTTATCGCTCGCGGCCGATCTCGCGCCGGGTCAGCCACAGGCCCGGCACCATGGGTAGCCAGAAGCTCAGTCCTCGGAACAGCAGCGTTGCCGCCAGGGCGGCCGCGAAGCGCTTCGGATGACCGGCCTTTGCGAGCGCCATGCTCCATACGGCGGCCAGGCAACAATAGGTGCCGGCCTGCGCCGCGCACGCCAGAATAAGCCATGCCGGCCGCGCATTGCCCGCCAGTTCGGCAAATCGTTCGAGTTCGCCGAAATGCAGGACGCCGCCGATCACGGCGGCGAGCGCGATCAGGCCGAATACCAGCGGTGCATATCGCAGCGCCTTCCGGGGCGTTCCGGCGCCGTACGGCTCAGGCGGCAGGAACGTAGGCTGTTCCCGGTCGGCATCACGCCTCATGGCCGCTTTTGCCCCGGGTAGATTGCCGGCGGCAGGCGCCCCCCGCCAGCCCTCGAGCGGAAGCGCCGCGCCATGATGAGCTTGGCTGCTTCGGTCGCGCCGATATAGGCCGTGACGATAACGATGATGGCGCCGACCTGTGGCGGGCTCAGTGGGACGAAGTTGAACGGCAGGGCGAGCGGTCCCATGAACGGGATGGCGAACGCGCCCGCGCCGACCAGGATCGTCGCCCATAGCAGGGCGCGGCCCGGCCGGCTGCGCCATGTGAGGCGGTTGGTTCGGAGCACCAGCATCACGGCGAGTTCGGTCAGCAGCGAGATCACGAACCATGAGGTCTGGAACTCGGCTTCGCCTGCGCGAAACACATATATCAGCACAGCGAAGGTCAGCAGATCGAACGCCGAGCTGATCAGCCCGAACACCAGCATGAAGCGTCGCACGTCGGCGATCCGCCACCGCTGTGGGTGCTCCGTCAGCTCGGGATCCACGTTATCGGTCGAGATGGCGATCGACGGCAGGTCGGACAGAAAGTTGTTGAGCAGGATCTGGGTCGCGGCCAGCGGCAGGAACGGCAGAAGCGGCGTGGCGAGCGCCATGCTGATCATGTTGCCGAAATTGGCACTGGTCGTGACGGTGATATATTTGAGCGTGTTCGCGAAGGTGCGCCGTCCTTCGTCGACGCCGCGGCACAGGACATCGAGATCCCGCTCGAGCAGAATCAGGTCGGCGCTCTCGCGCGCCACATCCACGGCGCTTTCCACGGATATGCCCACATCCGCCGCGTGCAGCGCGGGAGCATCGTTGATGCCGTCGCCGAGAAATCCCACGGTGTGGCCGTTCCGCTGCAGGGCGCGAACGATCCGCTCCTTCTGCTGCGGATCGACGTCGGCGAAGAGCGTCGTCCGCTCGACCAGGTTCCAGAGCGCCTCCTCCTTGGTGTCGGATATCTGGGCGCCGGTCAGGATGGCCTGCGGATCGAGGCCGATCTGTGTGGCCAAATACGCGGTGACGTGCTGGTTGTCGCCGCTGATCACCTTGATGGCGATGCCCCTGGCGCTCAACTCTCGGAGCGTGCGCTCCACGCCCGCCTTGGGCGGGTCGAAGAACAGCAACAGCCCGCGAAGAGACATGTCGTGTTCGTCTTCGCGCGTGTAGCGGTCCTTCGCCGCGATCTGCTTCGACGCGACCGCCAGGACGCGAAACCCCTGCGTGCCTTTCGCCTCGTAGAGCGCAGCGATCCGGCCCCGGAGCTCAGGCGTCAGGGCAACGTCGCCCGCGGCGGTCCGGAGCGACCCGCAGATTTCCATCACATGCTCGAAGGCGCCCTTGGTCAGGATCAGGTTCTGCTCCGCCGCATCGCCGGACACCACGACCGTCAGCCGCTTGCGCTGGAAATCGTAGGGAATCTCGTCGATCTTGCGCCGTCCAGTGACGACGACTCCGCGCCGCGCCGCGTCCTCCGTGATTGCCTGGTCCAGCGGGTTGCCGATGCCGGTCTGCAGCGTGGCGTTGATCGCCGCCAGTTCGCGCACCTGGTCCGAGCTCACGCCGTCCGTGTCGATCGCATCGTCCAGGACGACCACGCCCGCCGTCAGCGTGCCCGTCTTGTCGGTGCACAGCACGTCCATGCCGCCGATGTTCTCGATTGATTCGAGGCTCCTGACGATGACGCCGCGGCGCGCCATTGCGCGCGCGCCGGCCGCAAGCGTGACGCTCATGATCGCGGGCAGAAGCTCGGGCGACAGGCCGACCGCCAGCGCCACAGCGAAAAGCAGCGACTCCACCGGCTCGCGACCCAGGAGCTGGTTGACGATCAACACGAACAGGACGATGCCGACCATCACCTGGAGCAGCATGTAGCCGAAATGCCTGATGCCTTGGGCAAAGGCGGTTTCCGGCACCCGTACCCTCAGCCGCGCTGCGATGGTGCCGAAGGCCGTTGCGTTGCCCGTGTTCACAGCAACGACGGTCGCGGTGCCGCTGCGAACGGACGACCCGAGATAGACCGTGTTCAGCCGCGCCGCGATCGGAGCGTCGGCGGCAACGGGGCCGGCGCGCTTTTCCACCGGGAAGGATTCTCCAGTGAGGCTGGCCTCGGTCACGAGGAAGTCGCGTGCCTCGAGGATAAGTCCATCGGCGGGCACCATGTTGCCGGCCGAGAGCATGAAGACGTCACCTGGAACGATCGCCGCGACCTTCAGCGTCCGTTCCACGCCGCCCCGCAGAACGCGGCAGCTCAGCGCCAGCCGCTGCTTGAGTTGCTGCACGGCCTGGGAGGCGCGGTATTCCTGCCAGAATCCCAGCAGCGTGCTACCGAGGACGATGGCGATGATGATGCCGCCGTCGATCCATTCCTGAACGCCGAAGGAGACGATCGCGCCGAAGACAAGGATCAGGACCAGCGGGCTCGCGAACTGCCGCAGCAGCAGCGGCAGCGCCTTTGCGGTCGAATCGTCGGCGAGGGCATTCGCGCCATAGGTGGACAGTCTGCGGTCCGCCTCCGCGTCGCCAAGCCCGCCGGTGCCGGAATTCAATGCGGCGAGAACGGTGGCGCCGTCCTGGCACCAGAACGCTGGTTCAGTTTCCCTGGGCATGATGCGCGGTCCGATGTGGTGGCCCGCTATAGCTGAACCCTAAATGGGCCGTGTTCCTCGATCCCGGTCAAATACATCGGGTCGGTTGCCATCTACGATCAGCCAATCACCCGACAGCTTGGATGTGACCATGAAAAAGCAGAGAACGCTGTTCATTATCGCCGACGGCGGCCATGTCCGCTTCGTAGAGAAGCGTATCGGCGAAATGGTCTTCGATACGGTAAAGGAATTCGATTCGCCCACGGTCCACGAACCCGCCCGCCACCTTGGTACGGATCGCCCGGGTCGCGGCCGGGAAAGCGTCGGCCTGGCACGGCACGCCGTGCAGCCCAGGACCGATCCGCATGTCGCCGGCAAGATCGACTTCCTGCGCGGCGTCGGCGAGGAACTCAATTCGGCCCGGCGGCGCGGCGAATTCGATCATCTGGTCCTGATCGCACCGGGCAAGGCGCTCGGGCATCTCGTCGAGGCGCTGGACACGGAGACGGAGGCGCTGGTGATTACCCGGCTGCGCAAGGATCTGACCCGCGTCCCCGATGGGCATCTGCCGGCTCATCTGTCCGACATCGTCGATGGCTGGCGGGTTCAGCGGCCGATCGGCGCCGCCAGTTCCTGATACAGGCTGATCATCCGTTCGCCGACCCTGGAAAGCGCGAAGTGTGCGGTGATGTGCAGGCGCGAGGCCTCGCCGAGCCGGACCCGCGCCGCCTCGTCTAGCGAAAGAGCATGGTCGAGCGCGCGGGCCAGCGCGTCGGGATCGGCCGGCGGCACCAGCCAGCCGGTCTCGCCATCGACAACGATGTCAGGGGTTCCGCCTGCGCGAGTCGCCACGACCGGCCGGCCCATGGCCAGCGCCTCGGCGCAGATGCTGTTGAAGGCTTCAGGCGTCCGCGACGGCACCACGACCACGTCGGCCAGCATGTAGGCCACGGGCATGTCGGGCGCATAGCCGACGAAGCGGGCCCGGCCTTCCAGGTGCAACTCGGCGATCAGCTTCAGCAGGGTCTCGCGGTATTTGGAATTGTCCTCGTCGCGCGCGACGATCAAAAGTGTGGCCTGCTTGTTGGTCATCCGCGCCATGGCCCGCAGCAGGATGTCGTGGCCCTTGCCGGGCGATACCCGGCCCGGCATCAGGATGACGGCGGACAGATCGTCGGCACGCCAATCCTGCATCTGGCGGACGAGCTTTTCAGTGCGCACGGCCGCCGGATCGAAACGCAGCAGGTCGACGCCACGCGGGATGATCTCGATCCTGGTCGTCGCCGGCAGGGCCTTGCGCACCAGGGCCGCGACGAAGTCCGAGGCGGCGACGATGGCGCGGGCGCCGGCCATCTCCTGCGCCACCCATTGCTCCGGTTCGTGGTTCTCGTTGGCGATCGGCGAGGCGACGAACGGCACGCGGGTCGCTTTCGAAACCTGCCTGGCCAGCCGCGCGCCGCGCCTGCCATAGGCGTGGATTACGGTGATACGGTGGGTGGCGACGGCGGCCTTCAGCCGCCGGACGATCCGCCAGCGGGTCAGCGGCGAGACCGAATCGAATGGCAGCGCCAGATGGATACCGCCCGACTGGCGGAATTCACCGACCAGCGCGCCACTGCGTGATGCGGCCGCGACAACGCCGCCGGCGGCGATGGTGGCGCGGGCGATGTCGACGGCGTTGCGCGACGGGCCATCCGCGTCGAGGCGGGGCAGGATCTGCAGAATCCGCGGCGCGAGCCCGGTGTTGGGGCGATCGAGAAGGTTGAAGACGGCCCCCGGCGCTGGCTAGATGGGTGGGATGGAATCGTCACTTAGCACCATTTCCGCGGGTGGTCATCAGCTTGCGTACGAGGCCTTGCCGGGCAGTGCGCCGGGCGTGGTCTTCCTGCCCGGATTCAAGTCCGATATGGCCGGCACCAAGGCCACGGCGCTGCGCGACTGGTGCCTCAGGCGCCGCCAGGCGTTTACCCGATTCGACTATTCCGGCCACGGCCAATCGACCGGAAAATTCGAGGACGGCACCATCGGGCGGTGGGCTGCGGATGCGGTCGCCATCCTCGACCAGGTCACCAGCGGTCGGCAGATTCTCGTCGGCTCGAGCATGGGCGGCTGGATGGCGCTGCTGGCGGCGCGCGCCCGGCCGGAACGGATCGCCGCGCTGGTCGGCATCGCCGCCGCGCCCGACTTCACCGAGGACCTGATGTGGGCGGGGTATCCTGAAGACGTGAAGGAAGTCCTGCGCCGCGACGGCGTCTACCACGAGCCATCGGACTACGGGGAACCCTACACAATCACCATGCGGCTGATCGAGGAGGGCAGGGAGCACCTGGTGCTTCGGTCACCGCTGACGCTGCCGTTCCCGGTGCGGCTGATCCAGGGCATGAAGGACCTCGACGTGCCGTGGAGGACGGCCTTGCGGCTGGCCGAGCACATCGGCGGCGACAACGTCGAGGTAACGCTGGTGAAGAGCGGCGATCACCGGTTGTCGGAGCCAGCCGACATCGCGCGGTTGGAGGCGGCGCTGGAACAACTGTCGGAAAGCTTCAAGCGGCCAATAGTCCTATAGGACTGCAGGAGCGGAAGCGACGCGCCTGACCTCGCCGATCATCGCGTCCACGAAGGGTCCATATCCGTTTGCCGGGTTCCATACACTGGAAAACCGGAACGCGGCCTCGGCGACATTCGCGTAGGAGGCGCGGCAGTCCGCCGCGGCGCGAAGGATCGATTCCTCATCGAAATACAGGAAGGTACGGCCCGCGCCCGAACTCTCGACAAGGTCGCCCGGCACCGTATCGAACGGCGCAATGATGGGAATTCCCGCCGCTAGCGCGTCATAGGCGATGGCGGAGCCGCGATCCTTGTATTCCGACGGATCGTAAGGAAGGACAACCAGATCGCACTTGGAAATTTCTGCGACGAGGTCGGGGACATAGCCGATCACAGACAGCTGCGGGCTTGGCTGGTGGACCTTCAGGCCGTTGTAACTGTCATGCGCCAGCACGCGAAGGCCATCGCTGATGAAGCGGGCGATGAGTCCCCGAAGGATATGAAGGCCTTTTTCCGGACGCTGCGCACCGAAGAAGCCGACGGTGCCTAGGATCTCGCGCGGGGCTTCAATTCGCCGCGCACCATGCGGCGCCGGGAACAGGACAAACGATCCGTCCGCTGTGATCGGCAAATAGTGCTTCCGGAGTGAGGGAACGAACGAACCGCAGCGGAGCGGAGCCTTGCTCCTGCGCATGTTCAGGAACGCGTCCCGCCACCACATGGCCCCAGTCTTGAATCCGCCGATATCCGGCGTGTAATGAACGCAGCACGAGACCGGGATGTTGCGCCTGGACAGGGCGCACGCGTTGAGCTGGTAGGCGGATACGGTAGGCCAGAGCAGCAAGTCTGCGTCACCGGTCTGGTCGAGTTCCCGCGCGGTCGTCTGGCTCAGGTTTCGGTACAGATAGTATTCGCCCGCTATGGGATCGATCTGCCTTGCATCACCTGGACCGACGAACGGATGGGCCGAAAAGATCGGCGTAACCGGAGCCAGCAGCGACAGGGCGTTGCGGGGCGCTTCGGGAAGAGCCGTATGTGAGTAGACGTGGACGGAATGCCCCCGGGCGACGAGTTGGCGGACGATGTTGGCAACCCACTCGAAATGGTGTCCCGCCTGTCCGACGAGCCCCGGGTCCATCAGGTTGATTTTCATGCGCTTGCGATCATAGGAGGCTGTGTGCGGCGGTGCATATCCGGACGGCCGGACCGGCAAGCCGGTTGTAGTCAAGGTGCAAACTGGCGGCAAGGTAACGGGACGGATTCATTGCATTTTGAGGATAGCCCGCAACCCTTCCCGATAGTTCGGGTAAGCCAGCGTCAACCCCAGCTCCCGCTTCATCCTGTCGTTCCGAACCCGCTTGCTCTCCTCGTAGAAGCTGCGCGCCATGGGGGTCAGGTCGGCCTGTTCGATCGGCGTCAGCGGCTCGACCGGCACGCCCAATAGTTCGCAGGCGTAGGCGGTGACGTCCTGCGGCGGCGCAGGCTCGTCGTCGCAGAGGTTGTAGATGGCGCCGGGGCGGGGCTGGACCATGGAGGCGATCAGCGCGGCGGCGAGATCGTCCACATGGATGCGCGAGAACACCTGGCCTTCCTTGAAAACGCGGCGCGTGCGGCCGGCCTTCACCGCGTCGATGGCGCTGCGGCCGGGGCCGTAGATGCCGGGCAGGCGGAACAGGTGCACCGGCACCCGGCCGATCTCGTAGAGGCTCGTCCAGCCCATCTCGGCCTCGGCCCGCTTGCGGCCGCGGACGGTGCTGGGCGAGCGCGGCGTGGTCTCGTCGACCCAGCCGCCGTCCTTGTCGCCGTAGACGCCGGTGGTCGACAGATAGCCGGCCCAGGCGAGGCGCGGCAGCGAGGCGATGTCGGCGGCATGATGGCGCAACACCGGATCCCCGGACTCGCCTGGCGGGACCGAGGCAAGCAGGTGGGTTGTACCGTCCAGCGCCTTCGCCGGGTTGTCGATGGGCCGGTCGCCGTCGAACAGGAACACCTCGAAGCCCTGGGCTTCCAGCGCCACCTTCGTTGCCGGCGTGCGGCAGGTGCCCGCGATCTTCCAGCCATCGGCGCGAAGCTGCCGGCCGGCGACCTGCGCCGTGTAGCCCAACCCGAAGACGAAGAGTCGCTTCATGAGGTCCGATCTCCTATATGTTCCCTCGCAGCTTAGAAGCCATCCCCAGAACCTCACAAGGCTCCCGCTTGAGAAAGATCCTTGCCCTGTTGAGCGCCGCCATCGCCGGCCTCCTGTCGTTCCCCGCCGCCGCCAGCAACTATTCCGAGTGCATGAAGCTGGTCGACATGGCGCCCAAGCGCGCCTACGAGCTGGCCGCGCAGTGGCGCGACTACAGCGGCGGCATCCCGGCCGAGCACTGCATGGCGCTGTCGCTGTTCGCGCAGGGCCAGTACGAGAAGGCGGCCGGCATGCTGGAAGACCTGGCCAAGCGCGCCCAGCAGCAGGCGAAGGCGCGGCCCGCGGAGGGCGCGGCCGAGGTCAAGCTGGGCAAGGACGGCAAGCCCGAACCCGAGCCCGAGGTGCTGCCGCCGGGTCTCGCGGTCGACCTGCAGTCGCAGGCCGGCAACGCCTGGCTGATGGCCGACAACAACGAGAAGGCGTTCAGGGTGCTGTCGGAGGCGCTGGGCATGCCCGGCATCAACGACGACCAGGCGGCCGAAATCCTGATCGACCGGGCGCGCACGCAGGTCGAGATGGGCAATCTGGAAGGTGCGGTCAAGGATCTGGATGTCGCGCTGCAGCGCGGCGGCCCGCGCTCCGAGGGCTATTCCTACCGGGCTGCGGCGCACCGGGCGCTGGGCCACTTCGAATCAGCCCGCGCGGACGTGGACAAGGCGCTGATGCTCGACGCCGAGAATGTGGACGCGCTGCTAGAGCGCGCCAACCTCAATCACGCCATCGGCAACAGCGACGCGGCCATCGTCGACTGGATCCAGGTGATGAAACTGGCGCCCGACACGCCGTCGGCCAAGGCGGCGGCGGACAGCGTCAACAAGGTCCGCGCCCATCAGGCCGAGGAGGAGAAAGAGGCGGCCAGGCCGTCCACTCCCGGCGCACGCCAGGCTCCGGTTCCCAAGCCAGCCGCGCCTCCCGCAGCGCCGCAGCCCGCGCCGGCGCCAGCTCCCTGAGCGCCCACGCGGCCATCGCCCGTACCAGCGGCGAGCGGTCGTCCAGCAAGGATTCCACCACCGGCACCGTCGTTGCGTCGCCGCTGTTGCCCAGCGCGATCAGCACGTTGCGCACGAACCGGTCGCGGCCGATACGCTTGATCGGCGAGCCGGAGAACAATGCCCGGAACCCCGCGTCGTCAAGCGCCGCCAGTTCGGTCAGCAGCGGCGCGGCCAGGTCGTCACGGGCGTGGAAGGCCGCTTCGCGCGCCTCGCTGGCGAACTTGTTCCAGGGGCACACGGCGAGGCAGTCGTCGCAGCCATAGATGCGATTGGCCATCGGCTTGCGGAATTCGACAGGGATATGGCCATCATACTCGATGGTCAGGTACGAGATGCAGCGCCGCGCGTCGAGCTGGTAGGGCGCCGGGAACGCATTGGTGGGGCAGGCGTCGAGGCAGTTGCGGCACTGGCCGCAATGATCGGGTTCTGCCCGGTCGGCCGGAAGGTTCAGGTCGGTATAGATGGCACCGAGGAACAGCCACGAGCCGAAGGCGCGCGACACCAGGTTGGTGTGCTTGCCCTGCCAGCCCAGTCCGGCGGCCTCGGCGAGCGGCTTTTCGGGCACCGGAGCGGTGTCGACGAACACCTTCAGGCTGGCGCCCTTGCTCTCGCCGAGCCAGCGGCCGACCCGCTTCAGCCGCTTCTTGATGACGTCGTGATAGTCGCGGTTGCGGGCATAGACCGAAATCACGCCGCGGTCTGTCCGCGCCAGCCGCGCCATCGGGTCGTCGTCGGGGCCGTAATTCATGCCGGCGACGATGATGCTGCGGACCTCGGGCCACAGGACGCGCGGATCGCCGCGCCGGTCGGCCTTTTCCGCCATCCATCCCATGACGCCGTGGCGGCCTTCGCCCAGGAATGCGCGCAGCCGCTCCGGCATGTGCGGGATGCTGTCGGGCGTGGTGACGGCGGCGACGTCGAAGCCTTCCGCGAGCAGGCGGTCGATGATGTCCCGCTTGAGGCCGTGGTTCGCCGGGGCGTCAGAAATCGAGGTTGTCATAATGGGCGGGCGGCGACAGGCCAGGAATCCGGTCCATCAGCACCGGACGGAAGCTGGGCCGCGACTTGACCCGCACATACCAGTCCTTGGCTTCGGGGTGGCTGTCCCACGGCACGTTGTCCAGATAGTCCACGCATGACAGGTGGGCCGCGGCGGCTATGTCGGCCAGCGAGAACTCCTCGCCGCCCAGCCAGCGTCGGCGCTCGGTGAGATAGGCGATGTAGTCCAGGTGATAGCCGATGTTGTGCAGCCCGGCGCGGATGGCGCTGCTGTCGGGCGTGCCCATCTTCATGAACCGCTTCATCACCTTCTCGGTCACCAGATTGTCGGTGACCTCGCGGTGGAACTTCTGGTCGAACCAGCACACCAGGCGGCGGACCTCGGCGCGGGTCAGCGCGTCCTTGCCGAACAGGCTCTTGCCCGAGACGGTTTCGTTCAGGTACTCGCAGATCACCGCGCTGTCGGCGATGGCGGTGCCGTCTTCCTCGACCAGCACCGGCACGGTCCCCGCGGGATTGAGCGCCAGGAACTCCGGCCGTCGCTCCCAGACCGGCTCGATGACCAGCTTCACGTCCACGCCGAGCTCGGCCATGGCGATGCGGACCTTGCGGGAGAAGGGCGACAGCCAGAGGTGGAAAAGGCGGGGGGTCACGAGCGGGAAAGTCCTGTCACATGCCGGCCGGGAGAAACGACTATTGCGCGCGAACCTTGATGACCCGCGCCGAACCGGGCAGAACGCATGTGAAACCCTCCCGAAACGCCACAGACCCTAGCACAACTGCCTTGCCCGTCACAAAGTACGTGGAAGGGTTCAGGCCGCTTCGACGGGTTTGCTGAACTGGCCCTGCTTGCGATAGCGCTCAAGATAGGTGCCGACGATGGATTCTGCCGGCGTCGGATCGATACCCAGATCGCGCAGCGTCCGGGCGTCCGGGGAAACCACGTTGTCGTGCTTGAGCAATTCCACCTGGTCCATGGTCAGCGGCGCGTTGGGCAGGATGCCGGTGAAGAACGCGCCGATCTTGGCCGCGAAGAACGGTACCGGCAGCATCATCTTGTCGCGGCGGATCTCGGCCAGCACCAGTTCGAGGATTTCCCGGAAGCTGTAGACCTTGGGACCGCCCAGCTCGAAGGTCTGGCCGGCGAAGGCGTCCTGCGTCGCGGCGCGGGCGACCGCTTCGGCCACATCACAGACATAGACCGGCTGGAAGCGGGTCTTGCCGCCGCCGATCAGCGGCAGGGGCAGCCGCGGGATGCAGGCCAGGCGCGCGAAGCGGTTGAAGAAGCCGTCCTCGTCGCCGAACACGATCGACGGGCGCAGGATGGTGGCGGCGGGGAAGGCCGCGCGCACCGCGATCTCGCCCTCGCCCTTGCTGCTGGCGTATGCCGATTCGGCGTTGCGGTCGGCGCCGATGGCGGATAGCTGGACCAGCCGGCGGACTCCGGCCGCGGCTGCGGCCTTCGCCACGGCCTCGGCGCCGTTCACATGGACAGACTGGAAGTCTTCATGGCCGGAAGGCTGCAAGATGCCCACCAGGTTGACGACCGCGTCGGCGCCGTCGACCGCCCGGGCCACCGAAGCGGCGTTGCGGATGTTGGTGGGCAACAGCTGGACCTGGCCCACGTCGCCCATGGGTTTGAGGAAGAGGGCTTCGTTGGGGTGGCGCACCGCCACCCGGATGCGATGCTTCTGTTTGGCCAGCAGACGCACGACATACCGGCCGATGAAGCCGGAGCCGCCGATCACCGTAACGAGATCACGAGTCATGGAGTCCCTGTTCGCGCGGGCGTGGAATTCGCCGTTAAAATACCGCCGGACCGCAGGATTGCTACCTGAAACTTCCCGGCGCGGGCCGCATGACGGCCCTGTTGCATGTTTGTTGCGATTGGCGAGCGATTGGATTGTTGACAAGCATCGTGCCGGGCAATAGGAACTGCGTCCACCGTGACAGACACGGAGTTGCCCAGGTGGCGGAATTGGTAGACGCGCTAGCTTCAGGTGCTAGTGATCGCAAGGTCGTGGAGGTTCGAGTCCTCTCCTGGGCACCAATCGCCAAAGTCGTTTCGGCCCGCGGAAATCTCCCACAATGACAGTAGTCCTGCATCGCGGCGATCTCCCGCCCGGCCTGAGCTTCGGGCCGTCCGTCGCGATCGATACCGAGACCATGGGACTGAAGCCCGTCCGCGACCGGCTGTGCCTGGTCCAGCTCTCATCAGGCGACGGCTCGGCCCATCTGGTGCAGATCCCGCAGGGTCCGGTGAAAGCGCCCAACCTCTCGGCGCTGCTGGCCGATCCCGCCGTGCTCAAGCTGTTCCATTTCGCGCGTTTCGACCTGGCCGCGCTGTTCGCCCGGCTGGGGGTGATGCCGCAGCCGGTCTATTGCACCAAGATCGCCTCGCGGCTGGTGCGGACCTATACCGATCGCCACGGGCTCAAGGAGTTGTGCCGCGAACTGCTCAACATCGACCTGTCGAAGCAGCAGCAGAGCTCGGACTGGGGCGCCGCCGACCTGACCGAGGCGCAACGCGTCTATGCGGCATCGGACGTCCTCTACCTGCACGAGATCAAGGCCAGGCTCGACGTCATGCTGGAGCGCGAGGGCCGCACCGCCATGGCCCAGGCGTGCTTCGATTTCCTGCCCATGCGCGCGCGGCTGGATCTGGCTGGCTGGGCCGAGGAAGACATCTTCGCGCATATGTGAGCGCGCGGCTTGCCTTGATCGTTGCGCCCATTGCCCATAGATAGTGCCTCTAACGAAAGTCGCCCTATTTCTAACCAGGCGACGACCGGATGGAGAACGCTCTTGGAGCCCCGCTACGACCTCCTCGTTTATCGAGAGGATCGCTACAGCCGCTATGTGCGGCTGATGAAGCGTGTGCTGCCGGCGGGCGCGGCGCTCCTGCTGGCAGGGATACTGGTTGTACCGGCGATCCGGGGCTCGAGCACGGGTTTCACCCTCGCCTTTTCGGAGCTCAAGGAATCCGACGACAAGGCGCGCATGGTGTCGCCGCGATTCGTCGGAACCGATACGGAAGATCGCTCGTTTTCGGTGACCGCCAATTCGGCATACCACGACGCCTCCAATGACGAACTGGTGACGCTCGAAACCATCGCGGCCGACCTGAAGTCGAAGGACGGGTCATGGGTGACGGTGGACGCACCGATGGGCACGTTCCATACCAAGTCCGAGGTTCTGGATTTGACGGGACAAGTGAATGTATTCTCGGACTCGGGCATGGAAGTCCACACGCCGAAGCTGACCATGAACCTGTCCGAGGGCAAGGGAACGAGCAACGAGGCGGTGCATGGCCAGGGCCCGTTCGGCAAGTTCACCGCCGGCGGCCTCGACGTCGACACCAAGACGGAAAACATAACATTGCGCAATGGGGTGAAGATGACTGTCTATCCCCGCGCGGTCGACTGAAGGCGGCGCCATGCCCAACGGCAAAATCCTGAGTCCCTCGACGCTTGCATTGGCGTTGCTGCTTGCATCGGCGGTCGCCGTGCCGGCGGCGCTGGCGGCCAAGACCGGCTTCAGCAATCACGACGCCAAGGATCCGATCGAATTCTCAGCCGACCGGCTGGAGGTCCAGAAGGAGGGCAGCGTCGCCATGTTCCTTGGCAAGGTCGAGGCCATTCAGGGCGATATGACCCTGCTCAGCGACGAGGTGCGCGTCTATTACGAAACCGGTGCCAAATCGGGCGAAGCGTCGAGCAGCCTTATCGGTTCGGTGACCAGAATCGACTCCCGCGGCAATGTGCGCATCACGTCGCGCGGCGACACGGCGGAGGGCGATTGGGCGGTCTATGACGTGGGGCGGCAACTCGTCACCATGGGCGGCAGGGTCGTACTGCACCAGGGCGGCAGCGTGGTGCGCGGCAGCCGGCTCGAACTCAACCTGGATACGGGCCAGACGCGGGTCCAGGGCATGGCGAGCACCCAAGGCGACCAGCGAGTGCGGGGTGAATTCACCCCCGCGACCAAGACCAAGGAAGGGACGGCCGAAGCGAAACCGGCCGCCCCGAAGAAAAACTAGGGCGGTTCAGTGACCAGCGACGGCAAGCTCAAACCTGGCGACCTGTTCGAACAGAACCCGTCCAGGGTGTTCGACACGATCGCCGCCACCGTGCAGGACGATGGCGTGGGGCCGCCGCCGGTCGCTCCGGAACAACGCCGCGAGGGCCTGTTCGTCGTCGGCATCAGCAAGAGCTTCAAGGGCCGCCCGGTGCTCAAGAGCGTGACCCTCGACGTCCATCGCGGCGAGGTGGTCGGCTTGCTGGGGCCCAACGGCGCGGGCAAGACCACATGCTTCTATTCCATCGTCGGCCTGATCCGGCCCGACTCGGGCGAAATCGTGCTCGACGGCCTGGACGTCACGTCGCTCCCCATGTACCGGCGCTCGCGGCTGGGCATTGGGTACCTGCCGCAGGAAGCGTCGATCTTCCGCGGCATGTCGGTCGAGAACAATATCATGGCGGTGCTCGAACTGGTCGAGCCAGACCGCCGCGTGCGCGAGGAAACGCTCGACAACCTGCTGAACGAGTTCGGCATCCAGAGGCTGCGCCATGCGCCGTCGCTATCGCTGTCGGGCGGTGAGCGGCGGCGGGTGGAGATTGCCCGCTCGCTCGCGGGCAAGCCGAACATCATCCTGCTCGACGAGCCTTTCGCCGGTATCGACCCCATCGCCATCGGCGACATCCGCGACCTGGTCGCCCATCTGAAGGACCGCGGAATCGGGGTTCTGATCACCGATCACAACGTGCGGGAAACCTTCGACATCACCGACCGGGCGTATATTATCTATGACGGCAATGTGCTGATGAGCGGTACGCCAGACGAGATCGTCGCCAACGAGGACGTTCGCCGGGTGTACTTGGGAGAGAAGTTTATCCGGTGACCGCACGCGTCCTGCCACCGGGCGGCGGCGCCAGGCAAACCGGCAGGTGGAGTTGAATGTCAACCGGATTGCGGCAAGTCCTGCGGCAAGGCCAGCAACTGGTCATGACGCAACAATTGCAGCAGGCCATCAAGCTGCTCCAACTCTCCAGCCTCGACCTCGTCTCCTTCGTCGAACAGCAGGTTGAATCCAACCCGTTGCTCGAGTTCGACTACGCGTCTGGCGAGACCGCGCCACAGCCTGAGGCGGCGGAAGCCTCGGCCATCACGCCGGCGGATGGCGGCGACGCGCCGCTCGACAGCCGCTACGACAACGTCTTCACCAACGACGACCGCGACCTGGCTCCCGCGCCAGGCGCCGACGACGGCATCCAGGCGCTCCCCGCCAGTCCGTGGACCGCGAGTTCGGGTGGCGGCTCCGATACCGGGGTGCCCATGGACGCCTCGTCGCGCCTCGTCATGCCCACCACGCTGCGCGGCCACCTGTCCGACCAGCTCGGCATGACGGTGGACGACGGCCGGCTGAAGATGATCGGCCGCTACCTGATCGACATGGTCGATGACGCCGGCTATCTGCGCGAGGCGTTGACCGACGTGGCCGAGCGGCTGGGCTGCAGGGTGGCCGATGTCGAGGAGACGCTGGCGCTGCTGCAGCAGTTCGATCCGCCCGGTGTCTGTGCCCGGAACCTGTCCGAATGCCTCGCGCTCCAACTCAAGGACCGCAACCGGTTCGATCCGGCCATGGAGACCCTGGTCGCCAATCTCGAGGCACTGGCCGAGGGCCGCACCGACTGGCTGAAACGCCAGTGCGGAGTCAGCGACGAGGATTTCGCCGACATGCTGGCTGAGTTGCGAGCGCTCGATCCCAAGCCGGGCCTGGCGTTTGACAGGCCGTGTACCGAGGTGGTCGTACCGGACGTGCTGATCTCGCGCCGGGGCGACGGCGCGTGGGGCGTGGAGTTGAACGCCGACGTGCTGCCCAGGGTGCTCGTCAACGCCCACTATTATGCCGAGGTCCGCCATGCCAGCCGCTCCAAGCATGATCGGGCCTACCTGTCCGACTGCTTCAGCAACGCGAGCTGGCTGGTGAAGGCGCTCGACCAGCGGGCCAAGACCATCCTCAAGGTCGCCAGCGAGCTGGTACGGCGCCAGGACGGGTTCTTCGCGCACGGCGTATCGCAGCTGCGGCCGCTCAACCTGAAGCAGGTGGCCGATGCCATCGGCATGCACGAAAGCACGGTCAGCCGTGTCACGGCCGGCAAATATCTCGCTTGTCCGCGCGGCACCTTCGAGTTGAAATATTTCTTCACGGCGGCGATCGCGGCGGCCGATGGCGGCGAGTCCCACTCCGCCGAGGCTGTCCGCCACCGCATCCGCGAGCTTATCGACAGGGAAGATCCGAAGGCGATCCTGTCCGATGACAAGATCGTCGAATTGCTGCTGGACGATGACATAGACATCGCGCGCCGGACCGTCGCGAAGTACCGGGAGGCCATGCACATATCCTCGTCCGTCCAGCGGCGACGCCTCAAATCGGGGCGATAGGGTGGGAGTTTGACAGCGAAGGTCCACACCACTATGGTCCGCGCCTTCCGGCGGGCGCATCATTCCTTCGGGAGTCGGCGGTAACACGTCCTGGAACTTGGTTCGAAGATCACAGGGTGTAGCGAGCAGCATGGAAATTCAGGTCAACGGCAAGCAGATCGACATCGGCGACACGCTGCGCGAGCACGTGGCGGAGCGGATGGAAGAGCGCGTCAGCAAGTATTTCGACCGCGCGGTCGACGCCCACGTCACCTTCTCGCGGGATGCGCACATGATCCGGGTCGACTGCTCGGTGCATGCCGGGCATGCCATCGTCATGCAGAGCCATGCCTCGGCCGGCGAGCCCTACACCGCGTTCGACCAGGCGCTGGAGCGGATCGAGACCCGCCTGCGCCGCTACAAGCGCCGCCTGCGCAATCATCACAACGCATCGAAGGCACAGGCCGCCGAGCTGGTGGCGGCATCGACCTACGTGCTGGAAGCCGAGGAAGAGGGCATCGAGGAGCCGGATGACCTCCAGCCGCTCATCGTCGCCGAGATGAAGATGGAAATTCCCACGACCAGGGTTGGCGGCGCAGTGATGCGGCTTGATCTGTCCGACGCGCCGGTCATGATGTTCCGTAACTCGGCGCACGGCCGCCTGAATGTTGTCTACCGTCGCGCCGACGGCAATATCGGTTGGATCGATCCGCAGGGCCAGGACTAGGCCGTGCGGTGGGCACTGTCCCGCTGACGAACGGATTCGCCATGGAAATTCAACACCTTCTATCGCCTGATTCCGTGTATTCCGGGCTGAAGGCCAGCAGCAAGCGGCAGGCGCTGCAGGAGTTGGCGGAGCGTGCCTCGACCGTCACTGGAATCCCCGCGCGCGAAATCCTCGAGACCATCCTGGGCCGCGAGCGCCTGGGCACCACCGGAGTCGGCCAGGGGGTGGCGATTCCCCACGGGCGGCTGGAGAAAATCAACCGGCTCTATGGGCTGTTCGCCCGCCTCGACGACCCGATCGATTTCGAGTCCATCGACGACCAGCCTGTCGACCTGATCTTCATGCTGCTGGCGCCGGAAAGCGCCGGGGCGGATCACCTGAAGGCGCTGGCCAAGGTGTCGCGCCTGCTGCGCGACCGCGCCATGTGCGACAAGCTGCGCGGCGCAGACGGGCCCGGGGCGCTGTATGCCCTGCTGACCCAGAATCCGGCCCAGACCAACGCGGCCTGAACCGGATTCCGTCTCATTTCCTGGGGATTAGTGGACGCTGACCAGGGTCATGTCGTGCTGGAGCGCGGCCGCCCGGGCAAGCTCGGGACTTTCCATCAGTCCGATCGGCTGACCGGCCGCGGTGTGTACGGCAAACGCCACGATACCGTCCTGCACGATCGGCCGCAGGTAGACGGTGTTTTCGGCGCCCAGGGCCGCGAAGGCCTCCGGGGTCATCTGCTTCAGTACCTCTGTAGTCATCATTAGACCTCTCCTATGAGCCGGTCCGAAGGTTCAGGACTTGGCGACGATGTCGATCTTGCGGACGACCGGTTGGCTTTTCGGTCTGGTCAGATCGACGGTCAACAGACCGTTTTCGACGCCCGCATGCACGACCTCGATCCCGTCGGCCAATACGTAACGCCGCTGGAACTGTCTGGTTGCAATGCCGCGGTGAACAAAAGTGCGCGTCTTGTCGTCGGGCTGTGCGCCGGCGATGACCAGTTGGTTGTCCTCGACCGTGACGCTCAGGTGTTCGGGCAGGAACCCGGCGACCGCCAACACGATGCGCCAGCCCGTCTCGCTGGTCTGCTCGATGTTGTAGGGCGGATAGCCGTCGTCCGCCGAGCGGGCGGCACGTTCGAGCATGCTTTCCAGCCGCTCGAAGCCGAGCAGGAACGGGCTCGACAACAAGGATACACGCGTCACCATTGCCTCCTTCCTCGAAGCGGGCAGTGATTGGGCCCCGAAGGCGCCCATTGGTTCGCGGCCCGAAACCCCGGCGCCGCTTGCATCCTATGTGGTTATCCCCGGCCCCGGTTCAAGGGGGCCAAGGGTCTGCGGGACCCAGGCGCCGGGCGCGGTATCTGCGCCCCGTGGGGCTTATGTTGTGGCTTGCCTGCGGCGTTGCCGCTATAAATAGTGCGGACGGACACCAACGGATTCTGCCCCAGATGGCCCCTTGTCATAGTACGGCGATGTATGGCGCGGGCATCGGGCCCTGCGCTTGGCGCGTCGCCACACGACTGTTGCGTGGCGCCCTGCTGCTGCTCGCCGTTTCGGCCTGGCCGGCCCGGGCCGATTTCCAGGCGGGCGCCGAAGCCTATTCGCGGGGCGACTACAAGGCCGCGGTCGACGAGTGGCTGCCCTATGCGGCCAACAACGACCCGCGCGCGCTGTTCAATCTGGGGCAGATGCACCGGCTGGGGATCGGGGTCGACAAGGATCTGGTGAAAGCGGAGCAGTACTACCGGCGCGCCGCCGAGCTGGGGCATGTGGGCGCCCAGGCCAATCTGGGGTCCATGCTTTATGACCGAACGCCGCCGCAGGCAACCGAGGCGGTCGCGCTCTGGCGACAGGCTGCGCGGGGCGGTGATGCCAAGTCCCAGTACTTGCTGGGCGTCCAGTTCTTCAACGGCGAGTTCGTCACGCGCGACTACGTGCAGGCCTATGCGTGGCTCAGCCTGGCGGCGACGGCTGGTGTCCGCGAGGCCGTCGATGCGCTCGCGATCACCCGGACCTACCTGGATGCGCCCGCCATCGAAGAGGCGACGAAGCTCGCGGGCACCCTGGTGATGCTACACTACGCGCGCGGCGGCCGCGCCGGCCATGCCCGCCCGCGCCGATCCCGATGCCGCCCAACTCGACGGAGCCGTGCTGCGGCATCCGGTCGATGACCTGGTGGCCACCGAGTTGTCGCCGATCAGCCCGGACGCGGTCCAGGGCGCTCTTCCCATCCCGCTGCGGGACGAGACGCAGGCTTCCGCCATGGCAGCGCCGCCGCCGGCCTTGCCGGCGCAGCCGGCGGCCAGGGGCGTCGACGCGCGCGACGCCGAGTACCGGGCGCAATTCTCCAGTTTCCCGACCGAAAGCGAGGCGGTGGACCTGCGGCGGACGCTGGAAGGCAAATACGCCAGGCTGCTGGGGGGCGCCGGCGTCGAGGTCGAGAAGCTGGATGGCGGCGGGCCGCAGCCGGCGGTGTACCGGGTCAGGACCGGTCCGCTGAAGGGCGAGGCGGCGGCCAAGGCGCTGTGCGCCGGTGTCGAGGGCGACAGGATCGCGTGCCAGCCCTCCAAGACCACCAGGGTTCCGGTCGCCGTAAAGCAGGATGTGGAGGCGGCGGCTGTCCCGGCGCGGTCCGCGCCGCAGCCAGGTGCGCCGCCGACCGCCGTATCGCCGCCAAGGTCGCCGCAGCCCACGGCAACGCAGCCCGTGGTGACGGAGCAGGCGGTCGAGCCTCCGGCGCCGGAAGCCGACGCCGAGCCCGGACCCAAGGCGGCGCATGACGGCGACAACTGGCGGGTCCAGGTGGGCGCCGGCCGGACCGAGGAGGAGGCGCGGTTCCGCTGGGCGCGGCTGATGGGCGCCAACGCCGACCTGCTCGATGCCGCCGAGCTTTATATCTACAAGGCCGATCTGGGACCCAAGGGCGTGTTCTACCGGGTGCAGATCGGCGGCTTCGGCACCCGCCCGGCGGCCATCGGCCTGTGCGAACGGCTCAAGACCCGCAAGGTCGACTGCTTCGTGACAGCGACCAAGCCGTAGCCTGACGGTTCAGCCCGATCAACTCCAGCCGTCCATCCACCGGTTGAGCAGCGCGGTGGCGGCCGGTTCCACCATGCCGCTCATCGCAGCGGTGCGGGCGCGCAGGGCGGGGATGTCGATGCCGGCCGCGGCCAGTTCGGCGGCGTGGCCGATCAGCCACTGCTCGATCCGGGCCGGGTCGGCTTCGGCGTGGAACTGCAGGCCGAGCACGGCGGGGCCGATGCCGAAGGCCTGGTGCGGATAGAGGTCCGAGCCGGCCAGCAGTACCGCGCCGGGCGGCAGGTCGAATGTGTCGCCGTGCCAGTGCAGCACCGGCACGTCCGAGAGGCCCGCGATGCACGATCCGCCGCCTTCGGCGGTGAGCTGGATACGGCCCCAGCCGATCTCCTTGCGCCCGCCCGGATAGACCGGCGCGCCCAAGGCGGCGGCGATGAGTTGGGCGCCCAGGCACAGGCCCAGCGTGGGCCGGCCGGCCTGGACGCGCGCCTTGATGGCTGCCAGTTCGTCGAGCAGGAAGGGATAGCGGTCGGTCTCGTAGACGCCGATGGGACCGCCGCAGATCACCGCCAGATCGGCGTCGGCGATGGCGGCGGCGATGTCGTCGACGCCGGCGTCCGCATGGGAGATGTCCCATCCCCGCGCGGCCAGCGGCGCCGCGAACAGGCCCAGATCCTCGAAGGCGACGTGACGGATGACCCTGGCCTGACGCACGGCATTCTCCCGGCAGGAGCCTAGGTCCATACCATGCCTGGTCTTTGTGGGGGAGTGGGAGTGTCTCCCTCAGGCGGCGCTTATTTCCGGTTGATGAAGCCGTACTTCTCGAACACGGCCCGGGATTCCGGCGTCAGGATGAAGGCGTAAAACGCCGCAGCGCCTGGCTTGCCGCCCTTGACCAAGGCGGCCGGGTAGACGATCGGCAGGTGGCTGCTGGCGGGGAAGGTGTCGATGATGCGCACCTTCTTCTCCACGCCGACGTCGCTGAGATAGACGATGCCCAGCGGCGCCTCGCCGCGCGCGACGAAAGCCATGGCCGAGCGCACGTTTTCGGCGCGCAGCAGCCGGTCGGCCACGTCGTTCCATACGCCCAGGCTCGACAATGCCGAGCGGGCATAGCGGCCCACCGGCACGAAGTCCGGGTCGCCGGTCGACAGGCGGCCATCCTTGCCGAGGGCGGCGGCGAGCGCGAAGCCGGGCGCGATCTTCAGTTGCACGGTGCTGTCCGCAGGCGCGATCAGCACCAGCCGGTTGGACAGAATGTCCTTGCGGGACGGGACGTCGACCAGGCCGCGCTGCTGCAGGTAATCCATCCATTCCGCGTCGGCGGAGATGAACAGATCGGCGGGCGCGCCGGCCTCGATCTGGCGGGCGACCGCCGCGCTGGAGGCGAAGGAGAACACCACCTTCACGCCGGTCTTCTCCGTATAGGCCTTGCCCAGGTCCTGCATCGCATTGGTCAGCGAAGCGGCGGCGAACACCGTCACCTGCTGTTCGGCCTTTGCCGCGGCACCCTGCAGAAGCGTCGCCATGGCCAGCGCGACGGCCGCCAGGCTGGCCAGCGCGCCGCGGCGGTTGACGTAAATGAACGACATGATTTGCTCCAGATCGTAGTCCGCTATATTTGTCTGACTATAGCGGTTGGTGACAAGGGAATTTTGCGTCGCGCCGGCGGTTCACCCGGTAGCGTCCCGGCCGCGGACGTTTGCGCCCCCTCACCACACGGTGCGGCAGAGGGGAGCATGGAATGGCAGCCCGAAACCGCGCGCCCGATCGCAATCGGCACCATTTCCGGAATCGCGGCAAGACCGCGCGGGGCGATCGCTTCAAATTGCGGCAGATCAACGCACCACGCGACGCCGTACCCTATCCTGCGATGCGCGGCTAAATGTTTTCGGCAGCCGCGAACTCGCCCCGGGAGGATACGTTGATGAGATGTGGTCAACGGCGTATTGCAGTGGGCCAACTTGAAGGAGATCATCATGCTGTTGCCCCACGGAACCATCGTCGCGGTTGTCGACGGACGCCACCTCGAACTGCATCGCAACAGCGGGACCGAGTCCGACCCGGTGCTCGCGGAGATGGCGTCACCAAAGCTCGACGAGCATAACAAGGGCGCCGGCACCCACCACCATTCCAGCGCGGCGAACCCCACCGGGCATCTGCTGGACGAAGACGCGCATGTCGCGGCCGTCGCCGGATGGCTCAATGGGCAGGTTCAGGGCGGCAAGATCGAGCATCTCGTGATCATCGCGCCACCGCGAGCGCTGGGCGAGTTGCGCCGCCACTACGGCAGCCGCCTGGAAAGCGTGCTGCTGAAGGAAGTCCCGAAGGAACTTTCCGGCCGCAGCGGCAAGGAAGTACTCGAGGCTGTCCGGGCGGTCTAACGGCCACGGGCTTGTATTCAGACTAGCAGCCAGGGAGATGGCAGTGACATCGCACCAATCGATCGCTCTTGCGCTTCGCGCCCGTCTCGACGAGCTGACCCGCAGGGTAGACGACCTCGAGGCCGAATTGCGTCAACCCCTCGACGCCGATTTCGAGGAGCAGGCCGCCGACCTCCAGGACGATGAGCCGCTCGCGGCTCTGGAGGACGCGGGGCGTGGCGAGATCCAGCGGATACGCATGGCGCTGGCGAGAATCGACGACGGATCGTACGGCACCTGCGTGACCTGCGGCGAGGGCATCGCTCCGGCAAGGCTTGCCGCGGTTCCCACCGCGGTCCAGTGCGCCGGATGTGCCGGAGCGACAAAATCGAAGCGGACATAGCGACCGGGCCGCAGCCAGGCCTGATCCGCGCCCTGAGCCTGACCCAGGCGACCCTGTATGGGCTTGGTGTCACCATCGGCGCCGGCATCTATGTTCTGGTGGGTGTCGCGGCCGGACGCAGCGGCATGCATGCGCCGCTTGCGTTCATCGGGGCGGCGCTGGTGATGGCGCTCAGCGCGGCCTCCTTCGCGGAACTCGGCACGCGCATGCCGGTGAGCGCCAGCGAAGCCGCCTACGCGCAGGCGGCGTTCCATCGCAAGTGGTTCAGCCTGCTCGTAGGACTGCTGGTGGTCGCTACCGCGATGATCTCCGCCGCGACCATCAGCGCCGGAAGCGCCGGGTATATCGGCGTTTTCCTGAATGTCCCGGACAAGGTCATCATCGCCGGTGTCGTCGTGTCGATGGGCGCACTCGCGTGCCTGTCGACGGTGCAGTCGGTGACCCTTGCCGCCGTGATGACTGTCGTCGAGATCGGCGGACTGCTGTTGATCGTCGCCGCGGGCCTGCTGGCCAGCCCCGAGGCCATCAGGCGCCTGCCGGAGATGGTGCCTGCCGCGAGCGACCTCACGATCTGGGTCGGGCTCTCCGGCACGATGCTGATCGCGGTGTTCGCGTATACCGGCTTCGAGCATCTGGTGAACGTCGCCGAGGAATTGAAGGAGCCCAGCAAGACGTTGCCCCGGGCGCTCTTCGTCACGCTGGGCATCTCCGCCGCCATCTATGCGGCGGTCGTCTGGATCGCGGTGGTCACGGTGCCGCCCGCCGAACTGACACGGTCGCCGGCGCCGCTCGCCATGGTTTTCGAACGGCTGACGGGATTGCCGTTGCTGGTCATGAGCGCCATCGCCATCGTCGCGACCCTGAACGGGATCATCATCCACATGATCATGATCGCCCGGGTGCTCTACGGTCTTGCGGCCCAGGGCAGCCTGCCCGGCGGGCTGGCCCGGCTGAATCCCGCCACCAGAACGCCCATTGTCGCCACGGCTGTCGGGACCAGTGCGATCCTGCTGCTGGCGCTGTTCGTGCCGATCGCGGGCCTCGCGGACTTCACGGCGCGTTTCACGCTCGTGGTCTTCGCGATCGTCAACCTGTCGCTGATCGTCATCAAGTGGCGGAAGACGCCGTCGCCGCCGGGCGCGTTCATCAGTCCCGGCTGGGTGCCGGTCGCAGGCCTTGCCTCAAGCCTGCTGCTGCTCGCTTCCGACGTGGCCGTTTCGTCTGGCTTCCTGAAGTTTTGACCTTGACGGTCATTGATCCCCGCGCCGAGAAACGCCGCCATAGCAACATAAAAAAGCTTTAGCTTTCGAGAGCACGCAGGCACCCCAAACCATTTTCAGAGCACCCCGTGCCTCTGCCTGTCTATTGTACAAGTAGAGCGCGGCCTTCAACCATCGTGTAATCACGTAGAGCGTCGAAACCCTTAACATCTTCGGGCGAGTTGATCCGTTGAAGCGCCTGAAGGATCGCTGTCTTGCCCGCTTCATTGGGGCCAACGAGTATCGTCTTGGCATCCTCAATATCGAAGACGCCCGTATCCCTAATGCTCCGATAGTTACGTACATGCGCAGTTTTTAACCGCATTGTGTGTCTCGCCGAAATGTTGGTCTCGTGAGGATCAGAGCATGACCGAAACGAATTGTCACGCAAGGGCCGTAACCTCGCTGTTGTCTCGCGATAGGTAATCGGCTCTCGGCAACGATGTCGACTAGCTCGAGGACGGTGTTGGAGAGGTGCAAACTGTGTTTCATGCGGGTTCAGGCAGGCTCAGCATACGCAACTCCCTCGGGCGCATCTGACGGGCTGGCGTGAGACCACATGAACCCTCATGAAACGACGATTTAGGATGATGAATCACAAATCAGTCTCAAATCAGTCTCACTTTTCGCCAAAAAATAAGAGGCTCAGCAGATAGTCTGCTAAGCCTCTGATTTTATTAGGGGTTCTGGTGGAGCTGAGCGGGATCGAACCGCTGACCTCTACAATGCCATTGTAGCGCTCTCCCAACTGAGCTACAGCCCCCCAGGAGTGGCTTCGGCAACCGTCGGGCCGCCGAAGCCGCGTCTATATGCGCGGGGTGCGCTTGAAGGTCAAGCGCCTATTTGTCCTCGTCCGTGTCGCTGTCCACGTCCACGTCGACATCGACGTCGATCTCGTCTTCCTCGTCCTCGATCTCGAGGATCTGGTCCATGTCGGCGTCGTCGTCATCCTCCAGGATGTCGTCGACATCGACCTCGACGTCCGGCTTCTTGACGACCTTTTCCTCGACCGGTTCGGCGGTGGGCCGGCGCGGCTTCAGGATGGTTTCGGGCAGGAAGTTTTGACCGCAATTGATGCAGGTGATCGGATCGGACTTGCCCAGATCGTAGAATCGGGTGCCGCACTTCGGGCACTGGCGCTTGGTTCCCAGCTCAGGCTTGGCCACCTTTGTCCTCTTCTCTGTGATCGTCTTCGGGGTTCGGCGAAACCCATTGCCACGTGCGGCACCGGGTGTCAAAGCACTATTTGGCTGCGAGCCCGGAATTGGCCCGCCGCACAGGCTGTGCTAGATGGAGCGCCGCAACCTCGAGGACAAGAGAAATATGGGCGTCCGCACTTCATATCGGATCACCGGGCTGACCGGGACCTACGCCGCCCCGGGCGACAAGTCGATCTCGCACCGCTCGCTGATGCTGGGCGGGCTTGCGGTGGGCGAGACGCGCATCACCGGCCTGCTGGAGGGCGAGGACGTGCTGGCGACGGCGAGGGCCATGCGGGCGCTGGGCGCCGAGGTGACGCGCGGCGCCGATGGCGCCTGGACGGTGCACGGTACCGGCGTCGGCAGCCTGCGCCCACCAGCGGACGTCCTGGACCTTGCCAATGCGGGCACCGGCGTGCGGCTGTTGATGGGCGTGGTCGCAACCCACCCGTTCACTACCGTGTTCACCGGCGACGCGTCGCTGCGCAAGCGGCCGATGGAGCGGGTGATGACGCCGCTGCGCATGATGGGCGCGCGCTTCACCGCTGCCGAGGGCGGCCGCCTGCCGGTGACCGTCGAGGGCGCCGAGATGGCCATGCCGATCCGCTACGTGGTACCGGTGCCGTCGGCGCAGGTGAAGTCGGCGGTGATGCTGGCCGGCCTCAACGCGCCGGGCCAGACCATCGTGGTCGAGAAGCAGGCGACCCGAGACCACACCGAGAACATGATGCGGCATTTCGGCGCGCGCGTGAGCGTCGAGCGCACGGCGGACGGCGACGTGATCGTGCTGGACGGCCAGCCGGAGCTGCGCGGCCGTCCCATGGCCGTGCCGGGCGACCCGTCGTCGGCCGCGTTCCCGCTGGTCGCGGCGCTGATCACCGAGGGCTCGGAGCTGACGGTCACCGGGATCTCCGTCAATCCGCTGCGCGCCGGGCTGTTCGAGACGCTGATCGAGATGGGCGCGTCGCTCGAGATCGCCAACCGCCGGGTCGAAGGCGGCGAGCCGGTCGCCGACATCACCGCGCGTTCCAGCACGCTGCGCGGCGTCGACGTGCCGGCCGAGCGGGCGCCCAGCATGATCGACGAGTACCCGATCCTCGCCATCGCTGCGGCCTTCGCCGAGGGCCGCACCACCATGCGCGGGCTCGGCGAGCTGCGGGTCAAGGAATCGGACCGTATCACCGCCATGGCGAAGGGCCTCGCGGCCAACGGCATCGCCGTCGAGGAACTGGAGGACGGGTTGATCGTCGACGGCCGCCCCGGCGACGTGCCGGGCGGCGGCACGGTCGAGACCCATATGGACCACCGCATCGCCATGTCGTTCCTGGTGCTGGGCTGCGCCTCGCGCAAGCCGGTGACGGTGGACGAGGACGAGATGATCGCCACCTCCTTCCCCGACTTCGCCGGCCTGATGGCCAGCGCCGGGGCCAGGCTGGAGGCGGCGTGATCATCGCCATCGACGGGCCGGCGTCTTCGGGCAAGGGCACGCTTGCCCGGAAACTGGCCCTGCACTACGGCCTGCCGCACCTGGATACGGGCGCGCTCTACCGGGCCGTGGGGCGGCGTTTGCTGAAGGACGAAGCCGACCTGCAGGACGTACAGGCGGCTGAGAACGCGGCACGGTCCCTGACGGCCGGCGACCTGAACGATCCCGGGCTGCGCGACGAGGCGACCGGCGAGGCCGCGTCCATCGTTTCCGCCATGCCGGGCGTGCGTGCGGCGCTGCTGGAGTACCAGCGGACCTTCGCGCGCCAGCCTGGCGGCGCGGTGCTGGACGGCCGGGACGTGGGGACGGTGATCTGCCCGGAAGCCGACGCCAAGCTGTTCGTGACGGCGGCGGCCATGATCCGGGCGAAGCGGCGCGCCGACGAACTGAAGGCGCGCGGGGAGCCGGCGGACGAGCGCCGCATCCTGGAAGATATCGAGGCGCGCGACCGGCGCGACGCGGAGCGCACGGTGGCCCCGCTCAGGCCCGCGGCGGACGCGCACTTGCTCGATACCTCGAATCTGTCTATAGAAGCCGCCTTTGAAGCGGCGAAAGCCGTCATCGAGTCTGCCGTTCGCAAATAGCGGCAGAAAGACCGCCGGACAAACCGGCTGGCCTGTAACATCTGACGAAGCAGGAGCTTAAACAGCATGTCTACCAACACCGGCGCGAACACCGCGCTTCGCGATGAATTCGCGGCCCTTCTGGATGAGAGCTTCGGCGGCGGCGACGCCATCGAAGGCACCGTCGTAAGGGGTACCGTCGTCGGCGTCGAAAACGACGTCGTCGTCATCGACGTCGGCCTGAAGGCCGAAGGTCGAGTCCCCGTTTCCGAATTCGGCCCTCCGGGCACCCGCCAGAGCCTGAACATCGGCGACACCGTCGAGGTATTCCTCGAGCGTATGGAAAACGCCATGGGCGAAGCGGTGATCAGCCGCGAGCGCGCCCGCCGTGAAGAGGCTTGGGACCGCCTGGAGGACGCCGCCGGCGACAGCTCGCGCGTCGAAGGCATCATCTTCGGCCGCGTCAAGGGCGGCTTCACCGTGGATCTCGACGGCGCCGTGGCGTTCCTGCCGGGCAGCCAGGTCGACATCCGCCCGGTGCGCGACGTGACTCCGCTGATGGGCATCTCGCAGCCGTTCCAGATCCTGAAGATGGACCGCCGCCGCGGCAACATCGTGGTGTCGCGCCGGGCCGTCCTCGAAGAGACCCGCGCCGAGCAGCGCAGCGAGCTGCTGTCGAACCTGCATGAAGGCCAGGTGCTCGACGGCGTCGTGAAGAACATCACCGACTACGGCGCGTTCGTCGACCTAGGCGGCATCGATGGCCTGCTGCACGTCACCGACATGTCGTGGCGCCGCATCAACCATCCGTCCGAGGTGCTGAACATCGGCCAGACCGTCAAGGTCCAGGTGATCAAGGTCAACCCGGATAGCCAGCGCATCAGCCTGGGCATGAAGCAGCTCGAGACCGATCCGTGGGACGGCATCGACGCCAAGTATCCGGTCCGCGCGACCTTCACCGGCCGCGTCACCAACATCACCGAGTACGGCGCCTTCGTGGAGCTGGAGCCCGGTGTCGAAGGCCTGGTGCACGTGTCCGAGATGTCGTGGACCAAGAAGAACGTCCACCCCGGCAAGATCGTGTCGCAGAGCCAGGAAGTCGAGGTCATGGTCCTCGACGTCGATCCGTCGAAGCGCCGCATCAGCCTCGGCCTCAAGCAGGTCCAGGAAAATCCCTGGGATTCGTTCTCCGAACAGCATCCGGTCGGCTCGACCGTCGAAGGCCAGGTCAAGAACATCACCGAATTCGGTCTGTTCATCGGCCTGGACAACGATCTGGACGGCATGATCCACCTGTCGGACCTGGACTGGAACCGGTCGGGCGACGAGGCGATCAAGGATTACAAGAAGGGCGATACCGTCAAGGCGATCGTGCTCGACATCGACATGGAGAAGGAGCGCATCGGCCTCGGCGTGAAGCAGCTCGGCGGCGATCCGTTCGCCGGCGTGTCTTCCAGCACCAAGAAGGGCTCGATCGTCACCTGCATCATCACCGCCGTGACCGAAAACGGTCTCGAGGTGAAATTCGGTGACAGCGACTTCCCCGGCTACATCCGCCGCTCGGACCTGGCCCGCGACCGCGGCGACCAGCGTCCCGACCGCTTCGCCGTCGGCGACAAGGTCGATGCGCTGGTGACCAATGTCGACAAGTCGTCGCGCCGCATCACCCTGTCGATCAAGGCGCTGGAGATCGAGGAAGAGAAGCAGGCGGTGGCCCAGTACGGCTCGGCCGACGCCGGCGCCAGCCTCGGCGACATCCTGGGCGCGGCCATGGACAAGGCTCGCCGGGAAGCCAACGACTAACGCGCTTTCAGGCAAGGCGGATTCGCCTTGCCGGCCGAAAGCCGCGACGAAAGATGCCTCTCCTTCGGGAGAGACGACTTCGGAAGCCCTGTCGCCTGTTCTCAGGCGGCAGGGCTTTCTCTATGATGAGCCCGCATTTCAGGGAGTGACGTATGGCCATCGATGTCGACGAACTGCTCGCCCGCAGGAAACTGAAGCGCCGGCTGGCGTTCTGGCGGGTCGCGGCGCTCGTGCTGGTGGTGGGGCTGGCCCTCGCCGTGTTCGGCACCAAGGGCGAGGGGGTGCTGCCGCACATCGCGCGCGTCAACATCGACGGCGTCATCATGGACGAGAAGAAGCGCGAGAAAGTGCTCGATGACATCGCCGAGGACCATACGGTCAAGGCGGTGATCGTGAGCATCGACAGCCCTGGCGGCACGGTGGTCGGCTCGGAAATCATTTACCAGGGCCTGCGCCGGATCGCCAAGGACAAGCCGGTGGTCGCGGTGATCAGCGGCATGGGCGCCTCGGGCGGCTATATCGCGGCACTGGGCGCCGACCGAATCTATGCCCGCGACAACTCGCTCACCGGCTCGATCGGCGTGATCTTCCAGTCCCCCGAGTTCTCCAAGCTGATGGGCACCATCGGCGTCAGCATGAACGAGGTGAAGTCGGCGCCGCTGAAGGGCGGGCCGTCGCCGTTCGAGCCCATGTCCGACGACATGCGCCAGAGCATCAAGGTGATGATCGATGACGCCTTCGACTGGTTCAAGGGCATCGTCCAGGAGCGCCGCAAGCTGACGCCCGAGGAACTGGCGGCGGTCAGCGACGGCCGGGTCTATTCGGGACGCCAGGCGATTCCGCTCAAGCTGGTCGACGCGCTTGGCGGCGAGCAGGATGCCATCGCATGGCTGGAGAAGGAAAAAAAGATCGGCAAGGATCTGCCGGTGGTCGACGCCGACAAGAACAAGGAGTTTCCTTTCATGGAAAAGGCGATGGCCATGGTGTTCGGCGACACCCACCTGGCCGACCGGCTTTCGCTTGACGGGGTGCTAGTACTCTGGCAACCTTGACGTTTCCGAGACAAGAGGTAGAGCGAGACGTGCTGGGGGTCGGTCGTCTCTTGCCGACGGGGGTACTTACGTGATCAAGTCAGAGCTCATCCAGCGACTTGCTGAAGAATACCCGAGTCTGTATCAGCGGGCCGTTGAACGAATCGTCTCAACCGTATTCGACGAGATCACCAGCGCCCTGGCGCGTGGCGACCGGGTCGAACTCCGGGGCTTCGGCGCGTTTTCCGTCAAATACAGGCCGGCGCGGCTGGGGCGCAATCCGCGAACCGGCGACGCCGTCGACGTAAATGCCAAGGCGGTGCCGTTCTTCAAGACCGGCAAGGAACTGCGCGAGCGCCTGAACGACAAGTAGGAAAGTCCCTCATCCGGCCGCTGCGCGGCCACCTTCTCCCCGGGAGGGGAGAAGGGAAAAGGCGTTTTCCGAAAGCTTGCATCAGGATCCCCTCGCCCCGCCGGGGAGAGGGTGCCGCGAAGCGGCGGGCGAGGGGCCTTCGTGCCGATGCGCTACCCTATCTGTGTCTTCCCGAACCGATCCGCACTAGGCTGACGGCATGAGTCGGTTGCGCCTGTTCGTCACCCTGCCATTGCTCCTCATCGTCGTGCTGTTCGCCGTGGTGAATCGCAAAGCCGTGCCCGTCAATTTCTGGCCGTTCCCCTATGCCGTCGACCTGCCGCTGTCGGCCGTGGTGTTCGGCGGGTTTTTTCTCGGTGTTCTGAGCGGCGGGCTTGCGGTGTGGCTGGGCGGCGTGCGAAAACGCCGCCGCGAACGCCAGCGGGTGGCCGCGGTGGCCATGACCGCCGAGAGCGTCGAGACACCGCCGAGGTTCTGATGACGCATGCGAACAAGGTTTTCTGCGCCCTCGACACGCCTTCCCTCGATATCGCGTTGGGCTGGGCCAACCGGCTGAAGGGCACGGTCGGCGGGATGAAGCTGGGCCTCGAGTTTTTCGGCGCCCAGGGACCGTCGGGCATCCGCCGTGTGGCCGAGACCGGCATGCCGATATTCCTCGACCTGAAGTTCCACGACATTCCCAACACCGTCGCGCAGGCGGTCACCTCGGTGACGCCGCTGGCGCCATTGCTGATGACCATCCATGCCGGCGGCGGACAGGCCATGATGCGCGCCGCTGCCGACGCGGCGCGCGAGACGGCGGCGAAGGCCGATGTGGCCCGGCCGAAGCTGCTGGGGGTCACCGTGCTGACCAGCCTCGATGACAGCGACCTTCATGCCGCCGGTGTCGCGGGCAGCGTCGAGACCCAGGTAGTGCGCCTCGCCCGGCTGGCGCAGGACAGCGGTCTTGACGGGGTGGTCTGCTCGCCCAAGGAGATCGTCCCGATCCGCCGCGCCTGCGGGCCGGACCTGATCCTGCTGGTGCCGGGCATCCGCCCGGCCGGCGCGGCGATGGGCGACCAGAAGCGGGTGATGACCCCGCGCGAAGCGGTCGACGCGGGCGCCACCTACCTGGTGATCGGCCGTCCCATCACCGACGCATCCGACCCGCACGCGGCGGCGCTGGCCATCGCGGAGTCGCTCGACGCCGCCGTGGCCGGTTGATCCGGACGCAAGCCGTCCTATCTGTCGCACAACTGCCGGACCCGGACATGCCCATCGACGTCAAGATATGCGGCCTCAGCACCGCCGACAGCCTGCGGGCCGCCTTGGAGGCGGGCGCCGGCTATGTGGGCTTCGTGTTCTATCCGCGCTCGCCGCGCCATGTCTCGCCGCAACAGGCCGGCGCGTTGGCCTTGATCGTTCCCGAAGGCGTGCGCAAGGTGGGCCTGTTCGTCGACCCGACCGATGCGTTGCTGGCCGAAGTGCTGCAGGCCGTACCGCTCGATGTCATCCAGCTCGCCGGCGACGAAACGCCTGACAGGGTTGCGCAAGTGAGGGCGCTGACGGGCAAACCAGTGTTCAAGGCCATCCGTATCGAAGGGCCAAAGGATGTGGCGCTGGCCCACACCTACGAGGACTCGGCGGATTTCTTGCTGTTCGATGCGAAACCCCCTAAATCTATGGCCCTCGCTCTGCCTGGCGGCAACGGCCTCGCCTTCGACTGGGGGTTGATCGCCGGGGAGACCTGGAAGCGGGGCTGGATCCTCGCTGGCGGGCTGACGCCCGAGAACGTGGGCGAGGCCATGGAACAAAGCGGCGCCACTTTCGTCGACGTCTCGTCGGGCGTCGAGGACATGCCGGGCGTGAAAAGCCCGGCGAAGATCGAAGCGTTTATCAAGGCGGCACGGAACGCGAAATCATGAACAAACCCGAACGGCCCAATTCCTATCGCAGCCTGCCCGACGCGGACGGCCATTTCGGCCTGTTCGGCGGCCGTTACGTGGCCGAGACGCTGATGCCGCTGATCCTGGACCTGGAGAAGGCGTATCGCGAGGCCAAGGCCGATCCGGCGTTCAAGGCGCGCATGGACGACCTGATGAAGAATTTCGTCGGCCGTCCCAGCCCGCTCTATTTCGCCGAGCGGCTGACCGAGCATTTCGGCGGCGCCAAGATCTACCTGAAGCGCGAGGAGCTGAATCACACCGGCGCGCACAAGATCAACAACTGCATCGGCCAGATCCTGCTCGCCCAGCGCATGGGCAAGAAGCGCATCATCGCCGAGACCGGCGCGGGCCAGCACGGCGTGGCGACCGCGACGGTGGCGGCGCGCTTCGGCCTGGAATGCGTCATCTTCATGGGCGAGACCGACATCGAGCGGCAGAAGCCCAACGTGTTCCGCATGAACCTGCTGGGCGCGCAGGTGGTGCCGGTCAAGTCGGGCGCCAGGACGCTGAAGGACGCCATGAACGAGGCGCTGCGCGACTGGGTGACCAATGTCGACAGCACCTACTATTTGATCGGCACGGTGGCCGGTCCGCATCCCTATCCCGAACTGGTGCGTGACTTCCAGTCGGTGATCGGAATCGAGACCCGCGAGCAGATGCTGGCGGCGGAAGGCCGCCTGCCGGACACGCTGGTTGCCTGCGTCGGCGGCGGCTCCAACGCCATCGGCCTGTTCCATCCGTTCCTCGACGACGAGAACGTCGCCATGACCGCGGTCGAAGCGGCGGGCCATGGCATCGAGACTGGCCAGCACGCGGCCTCGATCAGCGCGGGCAGTTTGGGCGTGCTGCACGGCAATCGCACGTACCTGCTGCAGGACGAGGACGGCCAGATCACCGAGGCGCATTCCATCTCGGCCGGCCTCGACTATCCGGGCGTCGGTCCAGAGCACGGCTACCTGAACGACGTTGGCCGGGTGCAGTACGTGTCGGCCACCGACAAGGAGGCGCTCGACGCGTTCCAGCTCTGCTGCCAACTGGAAGGCATCATTCCCGCGCTGGAATCGTCCCACGCGCTCGCTCACGTGGCCAAGGTGGCGCCGGGCCTGGCGAAGGATCACTTAATCGTTGTCAATCTCAGCGGACGCGGCGACAAGGATATCTTCACCGTCGCCGACGCCCTGGGAGCGAAGATTTGACCATGACGCCTGGCCGCATCGAACGCCGCTTCGACGCTCTGCGGGCGCAGGGCCGCGCCGCCTTCGTGTCGTTCATCACCGCGGGTGATCCGAACATCGAGCAGTCCGAGAAAATCCTGGCAGGCTTGCCGGCAGCCGGTGTCGACATCATCGAGCTGGGCATGCCGTTCACCGATCCCATGGCCGACGGCCCGGCGATCCAGGCGGCGGGCCTGCGCGCGCTGGCTTCTGGCCAGACCCTGCGCAAGACGCTGGGCATGGTCGAGCGCTTCCGCAAGACCGACAACGACACGCCCATCGTGCTGATGGGCTACTACAACCCGATCTACAAATACGGCGTCGGCGCATTCCTGGCGGACGCGGTGAAGGCGGGCGTGGACGGCCTGATCGTCGTCGACCTGCCGGCCGAGGAAGATGCCGAACTGTGCGAGCCGGCGCTGGCAGCGGGCATCCGCTTCATCCGGCTGCTGACTCCGACCACCGACGACAAGCGGCTGGAGCGGGTCATCGGCAACTGCAGCGGCTTCCTCTACTACGTCTCGGTGACCGGCATCACCGGCGCGGCCAAGGGCGCGCAAGGCGCCGTCGGGGCGGCGCGCAAGCGGTTCGCCGCCAAAAGCGACCTGCCCGTGGTCGTGGGCTTCGGCATCCGGACCGCCGACGCGGTGGCGGAAATCGCCGCGGTGGCGGATGGCGCCGTGGTCGGATCGGCCATCGTCGACCGGATCGCGAATAATCTGGGTCCCGGCGGCAGCCTGTCCGATGAGGGCGTGCGCGACGTGCTCGGCTTCGTCGCCGACCTGGCGTCGGGCGTGCGCCGGACGAACCAGCCGGTCGCCGCGGGAGGCGCCCGTTGAACTGGCTGAAGAAGGGACGCGCTAAGCTCAGCACCATCTTTCGGCGCGAGCGTCCTACCTCCGAGGAGGTGAAGTGGGACACCTGCGTCAACTGCGGCCAGATGATCTATCACAAGGAGATGGTCGCGGCGCAGTATGTCTGCCCGCATTGCGGCCATCACCACAAGATGCCGCCGAAGGAGCGCTTCGCGGCGCTGTTCGACGGCGCCTCCTATGATGCGATTGGCGTGCCGAAGCAGGCCGACGATCCGCTGAAGTTCCGCGACAAGAAGAAGTATGTCGACCGCATCAAGGCGTCCCGCGTCGAAACCGGCGAGCAGGACGCGGTGACGGTCGCCGAGGGCAAGATCGGCGGCATCCCGGCGGTCGTCGCCATCCAGAGCTTCGCCTTCATGGGCGGTTCGCTGGGCATCGCGGCGGGCGATGCGTTCGTCGCCGGCGCGTTGCGGGCGGTGAACGAGAAGTCGGCTTTCGTGATGATTACGTCATCCGGCGGCGCGCGCATGCAGGAAGGCATCCTTTCGCTTATGCAGATGCCGCGCACGACCGTGGCGGTGCAGATGCTGCGCGAGGCGCGGCTGCCCTATATCGTGGTGCTGACCGATCCGACGACCGGCGGCGTGACCGCGTCCTACGCCATGCTGGGCGACGTGCAGATTTCCGAGCCAGGCGCGCTGATCGGCTTCGCCGGGCCGCGCGTGATCGAGAGCACGGTGCGCGAGCAATTGCCCAAGGGCTTCCAGCGCGCCGAGTATCTGCTGGAGCACGGCATGATCGACATGATCGTGCATCGGCATGACCTGGCCGCGAAGCTGGGCGGGCTGCTGAATCTGCTGATGGGTGGCCGGCGCGATGACAGGCCGGCGCAGCTGGCGTTGCCTTCACCGGCCAAGGGCAAGCGGGCCGCCGCCAATTGAGCAGCCCGATGAGCAGCGATACGCTCCTTGCCCGGCTGCATACCCTCCATCCCAAGCTTATCGACCTGTCGCTGGGGCGCGCCGAGCGGCTGCTGGCCGCGCTCGGTAGCCCGCACCTGAAGCTGCCGCCGGTGCTGCACGTGGCCGGCACCAACGGCAAGGGCTCCACGGTGGCGCATCTGCGCGCCATGCTGGAAGCGGACGGCAAGCGGGTGCAGACCTACATCTCGCCGCACCTGGTGCGCTTCCATGAACGTATCCGGCTATCCGACGGGCTGATTTCCGAGGCGAAGCTGGTGGATGTCCTCACGCGCTGCGAAGCGGTGAACGGCGGCAGGCCGATCACGTTCTTCGAGATCACCATGGTGGCCGCCTTCCTCGCCTTCAGCGAGGACGAGGCGGACTACTGCATCGTCGAGGTCGGACTGGGCGGGCGCTACGACTCGACCAACGTGTTGGAGGCCAAGCTGGCGAGCCTGATCACGCCCATCGGCCTGGACCACCAAAGCTTCCTCGGCGATACCGTCGGCCAGATCGCGGGCGAGAAGGCGGGCATCATCCGCCCGGGTACGCCGGTATTCTCGGCCGAACAGGTTCCTGAAGCGCTGGCGGTGATCGAGGCGGAGGCGGCGATGCAGGGCGCACCGCTTAAGGCGGCGGGCCGGGACTGGACGGCCTCCGCCGCTGGCGGTGGCTGGACGTTCTCCGATGCCACCGGATCGCTGCGTCTGCCAATGCCCGCACTCGTCGGCGCCCACCAGATCGGCAACGCGGCGCTGGCGCTGGCCTGTCTGCGGTCGCTGGGGATAGCGCCCGCTACGGACAGGATAGAAGCCGCGCTGAAGGCCGTGTCGTGGCCTGCGCGGCTGCAGCCGATCACGCGTGGCCCGCTGCTCGGCTCGCTGGAAAAGGGCACGAAGCTGTGGCTCGACGGCGGCCACAATCCTCACGCTGCCGAGGCGCTGGCGCTGGCGCTGGCGCTGGCAGGGCGCAGGCTGGATCTTGTGATCGGCATGCTGGCAGGCAAGGACGCCGCCGAATTTCTGCGCGTGTTGGCCCCGGTCGCCACGTCGGTGAAGGCCGTGCCGGTCGCCGGCGAGGCGTGCCACGATCCGGAGCATCTGGCCGAGCTGGCGCGGGGCCTCGGGCTGAAGGCGCAAGCCTTTCCGGATGTGCAATCCGCGCTCCGGTATTGCCATTCGCTCGAAGTACTGATCTGCGGCTCGCTCTACCTAGCGGGCCAGGTTCTTGAAACTTCCGGCATGATCCCCGACTAACCAACCTCGTCATTCCCGCGCACGCGGGAACCCAGTCGGGGCCGTCACGTGGCCCATCAACCGGCTCGGTCACGAAGAATTTTCTTTCATTGTAAGAAGCTGGGTGCAGGCAACCAGCCTTACGAAGAGCTGGGTCCCCGCGTGCGCGGGGATGACGACGTTGTGGTTAAAACCCCTACGCCTTCAAATACTTGTCCAGCGTGTTGTGCAGGTGGCGCAGGCGGGATTCCATGTAGTTGGAATAGGTGATCGCGCCTTTCACGGTGGCGTGGTTGCCCTCGTTCTGCCAGCGCATGATCTGGGTGTCCTGGTCGAACAGCAGACCGAAGCCCGGGTCCATGCCGGGCACGTCGCGGTAGGACTCATGCTCCTTCACATAGGTCACCGGCGCCGGGTCGGGACGGGACTGGCCCTTGGGCACCGGCCGCATGAACAGGATGTCGAACAGGCAGCGGTCGGGATCGTTCCCCAGCGGGCGGTACTGGTAGAGGATGCGCAGCGAGATGCCGGTGAAAATGAACAGGTTGGGGAACAGGCTGTACTTGATGGAATCGAGCACTTCCGAGTTCGACATGCCCGACAGGTCGATGCCGAACTGGGTCAGGTAGGCGTCGCGCATCTGCTTCGCCATCACCTCGCGGGCGGTGCTGCCTTCCGGCACCCTGGGCTTGTCGCCGTCGACCAGCGAGCGGTCGCCCATCAGCATGCCGTCGAGCACCTGCTGCTCGGTCATCTCCACGCCGCCGCGGCGGGTTTTCACGCCGAGCGCGACCAGGTCGCGGCTGACATGGTCGCTGAAGATGTCGTGCTGCTGCTGGGCGGCGCTGCCGGACAGCTGCGGGTGCACCATGGGGCCGTGATAGCCCTCTATGAACGCCTCCTGCGCCGCCTTCCAGTTGCAGGCCAGCTCCTTGCGGGCGTGGACGCTGACATACCAGTCGGTGAAGTCCCATGCCGCGCAATGCTCGGGCAGCACCTCCAGATAGTCGAGCAGCGGCGGCTCACTGAGGTCCATGTTGATGAACACCAGGCTGTTCCAGACGTCCACCCGCACTTCGGGCAACCGGTTCTTCTCGTAATCCAGATGCGGGAATTCCCAGGAACACGGTACTTCGTTCAGCGTGCCGTCCAGGTTCCAGGTCCAGCCGTGATAGGGGCACTGCAGGTTGGCCGAGTAGCCCGCGGAATTGGACGGCTTCAGCTTGGTGCCGCGGTGCAGGCAGGAATTGTGGTA
>CALQFM020000024.1 GCA_943329845.2 Candidatus Kuenenia stuttgartensis
CAAGCTGTTGCTACGAAAGGCAGCCGAACGATCCGTCGAGGCAACCTGGCGCCGCGTCGGCAACCTGCTCGACGCATTCCCTGCGCACGAATGCGCCAACTACTTCAGAAACTCCGGATACGCTTCAACCTAAATGAAAACGAGTCTAAAGGGGCCCCGTCGAGCACACCCCCTCCCGCTCGGCGGGGCCCCGCTTTGCCGTCTGGGCGGAACGGCCCGATTTCGTGCGCGATCACACGGCGACAGGCAACATTCCGGAGGGCTCGACATTCGGCCATTCCGCCCATCCATAGGCGTCGCCGGCTTCGGCTTCCAACGCGGACCTGTTGACGATCGTTACGGCGTTGCGCTTCAGGTCGATCAGCAGTCCTTGCCGCAACTTGGCGAGAGCGGTGGTCACGCCAGCCCGCCGTACCCCCAGCATGAGCGACAGGAATTCATGGGTCACCATCAACGTGTCGCCATCAACCCTGTCATGATACATCAGCAGCCACCGCGCCAGTCGGGCATCGACGGGAAGATTGGCGTTCACGAATGCCGTATGGGAAACCTGGGCCAGGAAATCATAGACATATGCCAGCAGCACGGACCGCGCGGCGGGACTGCTGTGTATCATCTGGCGGATGATGGCGACGGGGACCCTGTAACCGTTCCCCTCCAACTGGATAAAGCATTTGAGCCTGGGCCTCGCGATGCCCAGGCACGTCGAGACATCGATCATGCCCTCGGAGCCGATCAGGCCCACTTCGGCTTGTCGTCCGCTCGGGCTCGTCACGATGACCGATGCGATGCCCCGCTCGGGAAACCAGCAGTGGGTCATGCCGATCCCCGGCTCTGACAACGCAACATCCTTTGTAAGCACGACGGGCGACAGGTGCGCCTGGAGCACGGCGAAATCCGCCGCGGAGAACTCGCCGAGGAGCTTGTTGCGGATCGACGATTGAAGAACGGAGGACATGCCGCGCGCCTTTCTCGTTCTGGTCAGCATCGGGGTGCTCCCGGGCCAGCCAGCTAGATCTCGTCCATCGCCGCAGTGAAGAGCCTCATCAGATCTTCCGGTTCACATTCCCCCGCGTCCGCGGCGACGGCCAACCTGAACAGCCGGCGTTTCAGTTCGGCCTCGCGCTCCTCCGACAACCTCGGATGCATGGCCGCCATCTCCAGCAGGATCACATCGCTAAGGCTGTCGAGGGAAAGCGATGGGAGGGAATTTGGTCGGGACATCGAACGGCTCCGCATAGGCGGGAGCGCAGTTCTCTCTCAGGCGGCGGTGCCAGTGTAATGCCCGCCGATGCTCCATCATGCGCCGCAGCGCCGTGGATAGCGAGGCAATCGTCCGGTTTCGTACATTAGAGCTTCTGGACAGATCGGGTCGTCAGGCAAACGACTGCCGCGGCAATGTACGGAGAGGCTGATCCCCAATGGTAGCTTCAGCCGCCGTGGGCCACGTCCACCAACTCCGCGAAGCCTTCGACCTGCCGCTCCCATTCGTCCTCGGTGCCATCGTCCAGGAAGCGGTTGCTGTCCATGATCACCTCGTCCACGCCGGCCTCGCGCGCCGCGGCCACCTGACCGGCCATTTCCTCGATTGATCCCAGCCAGTAGGCGACGACGCGGTCACCCATCTGCTTTGGCGCGGTTCGCCTGGAGAATGGTGGAATCGCCCAGACGCGCCAGTAGCAGGGCAGGCGGCCGCGGCCGAATTCCTCCTGGGCGGCGCGGTTGGCCTCTTCGTAGTCGGCCATGGCCGTCTCCAGGTCCTTGCCGGCGGTCTGCCAGCCGTCGCACAGCTCGGCGGTGCGGCGCTGGCCTGGCTTGGAACTGAAGCCGCCGATGATCGGGATGGCGGGCTCGCCGGCGTCATTGCGCTGAACCGGCTTTGGGCTGGTGTTGGACGGCGGGATGTCGAAGAACTGGCCGCGGTATTCCACCGGATCAGCCTTCCAGCAGGCGCGCAGCGCGTGGATGAACTCGGCGCTGCGCTTGCCGCGGGTGTGGAAGTCGATGTCGCTCTGCCGGTATTCCTCCTTGTTGAGTCCAAGACCGATGCCGAGGATGGCGCGGCCTTCCGACAGCACGTCGAGCGTGGCCGCCTGCTTCGCCAGCATGATCGGCCGGTGATAGCCCAGGGTGATGACCGAGGTTCCCAGCCTGATCCGGCTGGTCACCGCCGCCGCGAAGGACAGCAGTTCCATGGGCGACAGATCCTGGCCGGGTGCGTCCGGGCGAGGCGGATGCTGCGGGTTGAACAGCCGCTCGTGCACCCAGAGGCTGTCGAAGCCCGCGGCCTCGGCGTCCATGGCGAAACGCTTGATGACTCTCGGTGTGGCGGCAAGGCCAAGTTGTGGCAGGGCAAGTCCGATGCGCATGGGTGTTTTCGATTGTTCCCGGTTTTTCGTCGGATAGAGTGTCGCGACTGTAACCCATACGACACGGAAAGCGGGAAGGATCATGTTCAGAAACGCGCTCGACTTCACCGGCAAGACGGTGCTGGTCACCGGCGGCTCAAGCGGCATCGGTAACGGCATCGCCCGCGCTTTCCGCGACTGCGGCGCGACAGTGGTGATCACCGGCACGCGTGCCTCCGCCGGCGACTACGACGATACCGACTGCGCGGATATGCGGTTCTTCCAGCTCGATGTAGGCGACGACAGGTCCGTCGATGCCTTCGATCCGGCCATCGACAGGCTGGACGTGCTGGTGAATTCGGCGGGAACCGTGGCCTACAAGCGGCAGGAATACGAGATGGAGACGTTCCGCAGGGTGATGGACGTGAACATCATGGGCATGATGCACATGTGCACCAAATTCCATCCCATGCTGGTCGAGACCAAGGGCTCGATTGTCAACGTCACCTCGGTCGCCAGCTTCCGGTCGACGCCCGGCAATCCGGCCTACAGCGCCTCCAAGGGCGGCGGCCTGACGCTGACGCGCACCCTCGCCAACGCTTGGGGCCGGGCTGGTATCCGGGTCAACGCCATACTTCCCGGCCTGGTGGACACGAAACTGACAAAGGTGACCCGCGACAATCCGGAACTCTACGAGGCGTCGATCAAGCGAACGCCGCTGCGCCGCTGGGGCACGCCCGAGGAGATGGGCGGCATCGCGCTGTTCCTCGCGAGCCCGCTTTCGGCATTCGTGACCGGCGAGGGGATCGTGGCTGACGGCGGCGCGAATGTCTGATAGGCGAGGCCGCCTGATCGCAACAAGAACGATGGATGCATGACCGGCTTTTCCTTCTCGCTGCACGCCCGTGACGGCAACGCCCGCCGCGGCACCCTGCATACTGTTCGCGGCGATGTCGAGACGCCCGCCTTCATGCCCGTGGGCACGGCGGGAACCGTCAAGGCCATGCTGCCCGAGAGCGTCGCGGCGACCGGTGCCCAGATCATTCTGGGCAACACCTACCACCTGATGCTGCGGCCCGGCGCCGAGCGCGTCGCCGCGCTTGGCGGGCTGCACAGGTTCATGAACTGGCCCGGGCCGATCCTGACCGATTCCGGCGGATTCCAGGTCATGTCGCTGTCGAAGCTGCGCAAGATCAACGAGGACGGCGTCACCTTCCAGTCGCATCTCGACGGCACCGCCTTCAGCCTGTCGCCGGAGCGCAGCATGGAGATCCAGCGCCTGCTGGGCGCGAACATCGTGATGGCGTTCGACGAGTGCACCAGATACCCGGTCGAGAAAGACGAAGCCGCCAGATCGATGCAGCTGTCCATGCGCTGGGCGCGGCGCTCGCGCGAGGCATTCGACGAAGGCGGCGCCCACGCCGCCGAGAACGCGCTGTTCGGCATCGTCCAGGGCGGGGTCTACGAGGACCTGCGCCGCGATTCCGTGGCGGCGCTCCGGGAGATCGGCTTCGAGGGCTACGCCGTCGGCGGCCTCGCGGTGGGCGAGGGGCAGGAGATGATGTTCGACGTGCTCGACTTCACCGCCCCGCTCCTGCCGCAGGACCGGGCGCGCTACCTGATGGGCGTCGGCAAGCCGTCGGATCTGGTCGGCGCGGTGCAGCGTGGCATCGACATGTTCGATTGCGTGCTGCCGACCCGCTCCGGCCGCAACGGCCAGGCGTTCACCCGGCGCGGTACGGTCAACATCAACAATGCGCGCCATCTCGACGACCCGCGGCCACTCGACGAGGCCTGCACGTGTCCGGCCTGCCGCCACTACAGCCGCGCCTATCTGGCCCATCTGGTGCGCTCGGGCGAGATCCTCGGCGCCATGCTGATGACATGGCACAATCTGCAGTATTATCAGGAGTTGATGGCCGGCCTGCGCGGCGCCATCGAGCGCGGCGCGCTGGACGCCTTCGTGGCCGAGTTCCGCGCGATGCAGCAAGCCGGCGACATCGACGCAATTTGAGTCAGGGGTCGTTGCAAATGGTGTCCGCGATCTGGCACCCGGTCGCATACCGTCCGCAGATCGCCAGCGCCTCGCCCTGGGCGCTGGCTTGGGTCGGACCGTATCCCGTGCCGAAGCTGAGGTCCGGCGCGGTGGCGATCGCGCCGCAGGCCTGGAAGGTCACCTGAACCTCGCAGTCGCCGGCGCCGCCCGCGTTCGCCTGGCACTCGCCCAGCGCCCGGGACCCTGCCGAGCCGAGGTTGCCGAAGTTGTAGGCGGAGCCATGGGCGCCCGAAGACGGGGAATAGGCGATCGCGCCGAACCGCGCCCGTGCGGGCGGCGGCGAATAGCTCGGAGACAGCGACGATCCTTCAGAGTTCCGGCATGTGGTGACACAGGACTGGAAGCTCTCCCGGCAACCCGAATCGTAGCTGGATCCCTCGCAGCTCCTCAGCTGGGTCTCGCATTGGTAGTCGTACGAGCACTGGTCGGCCGCGGCGGTGACAGGCAGCATCGCCGCAAGCATGACGGAAACCTGGACGGCGCTTCGGGGCATCGCGGGACCTTCGAAACGGGATTTTTCGCCGCCGGATGATAGCATGGAATCTGGACGGCGAGGGTTCGGTTGCGTCGCCCCGCGTGGCTGGACTAAGAATCATTGCGGCGGTTCAATGAAGCCGCTATCGGGTACGGACGGCTGGCGCGGCGATTGCTCCCGGCCGGCGGCGGCACAGAGCGAACACAAGGAATCAACCATCATGGCGGCTGCCTGGACCAATATCACGGACGCCATTTTCGATCACGCCAAGGCCCGGCCGACCGCGGTGGCGGTGGTCGAGGGACCCACGGCCCTGACATTCCGGGCCTTCGCCGATCTCATTTCCAAGACCACGGCCTGGCTGGCGCAGCAAAAGATCAAATCCGGCGATCGGGTCGGCGTGCGCATGACCAACAGCGCCGACCACCTGATCCTGTCGCTCGCGCTGCTGCGCATGGGCGCGGCGAAGTTCGAGCTGTCGCCCAACCACACGCCGAAACAGATCGAGGCGATCACCCGCAAGTTCTCGCTGACCACACTGTTCGTCGAACCGCCGATGAAAACCTATCGCGGCGCGCGGGCGATCATCGTCGACATTACCTGGCGCGCGGCCGTTGAGGCTTGCGACGGCGACGTGCGCCACGACGACAAGACAGGCAGCCCCTGGTTCGCCGTGCTCACCTCGGGCAGCACGGGCGTCAGCAAGGCCGTCGTCACCCACCACAGCCAGGTGCTCAAGCGCTACAACGAACTCCTCGCCGGCTATGGCAACACCGGCATCATTTCCAGCAAGGATCCCGGCACGGCGCTGATGCTCGGAAGCTTGTCATTCGCCGGCTTTCACGGGTTCGTGCTCTATCAGTTGATCGCGGGCGCGAAGATCGTGGTGCTGCCGGAATTCGCGCGCTTCTACGACATCGTCCGGAATTTCAGCTACTACGACAACGTCGTTTCCATGGTGATGCCGGACCTGTGCACGGTTTTCCTGTCCTGCGCCCAGAAAGGCACCATGCTGCTGCCCAATGTCCGGGCGTTGATCAGCGGCGGCCAGCCGCTGCCGCCCGAGAGCAAAAAGGCCATGCTGGTAAGCGTCACGCCCAACTACCACGAGTCCTACGGCACGTCTTCGACCGGCTGGATTTCGGCGCTTCATCCAGCCGACATGGCCCGCCGGTCCGAAAGCGTCGGACGGCCGGTGCCCGGCATGGAAGTCGAGATCGTCGATGGCCAGGGCAACGTACTGCCGGCCAACAAGGTCGGTCGCCTGCGTTGCCGAAGCGCCACCACATCGGAGTCCTTTGTTGTCCCCGAGGAAACCAGCGAAGAGGGATTCCGTGACGGCTGGTACTACCCGGGCGACCTGGCCATGGTCGACAGCAACCGGTTCGTCTACCTCAAGGGGCGCGTTTCCGACATCATCAGACGACGCGGCGTCGAGATATATCCCGCAGAAATCGAGGCGGTGCTTGGCGCCCATGCCTCGGTGAACGAGGTCGCCGTGGTCGGTTTGCCGACGCGTCAGGGCGGGCGCGCACTCGTCGCCCTGGTCGTTACCAAGGGCGCGCCGCAGCACGAGGAACTGGTGCAGCACTGCGCGGCAAAGCTGCCCGAGGAAAAGCGTCCCGGCGCGCTGGCTTACACCGATGCCTTGCCGCGCACGGCCAACGGCAAGATCGACCGCAAAAAGGTCGCCGAACTTGCACTGCAGGCGATCCGGCGGAGCCGGACGCAGGTCCGCGCTCCCGGGCTTGCCTGAAGAGCTGGAGAAGCCCATGGCCGCGAAGGTGCTGATGACGGGCGGGGCGACAGGTATCGGCGCCGCTACGGCCGCGCGCATGGCCGTCAAGGGCGCCGAGATCACCATCCTCGACGTGGCCGAACCCTTCCATGGTCACGGACGCTTCGTGGCATGCGACCTGGCGGACGCCGTGGCCATCGACGCGGCCCTCGAGGCGCTTCCCGGTCCATGGGACGCGCTGGTCAACGTGGCGGGCATTCCGGGCCCCCGGCCGGCCCAGCCGGTCGTCGCCGTCAATTTCCTGGGCATGCGCCACCTCACCGAACGGATGTTTCCACGGCTTCGGCCGGGCGGCAGCGTGACGACGATCGCGTCGACCGCCGGCCGCGATTGGGCGAGACGGGCCGCCGTGGTGAACCAACTTCTCGACACGCCGGGATTCGCCGCCGGGCTGGCGTGGTGCCGTGACAACGCGTCCCTGTGGGAGAGGGATCCCTACACCTTCTCCAAGCAGTGCGCGGCCGCATGGACCTACCGCGCGGCGGGACTGGCACTGCCATACGGCGTCCGCGTCAACAGCGTCAGCCCGGGTGGCACCCAGACGCGCCTGACGGAAAACTTCACCGCCCAGATCGGCGCCGAGCAGGTCGAATGGATGAACCGGCAGATCGGACGTGCCGCCGAGCCGGATGACATCGCCAAAGTCATCGAGTTCGTCGCCCTGGGCGACTGCGGCTGGCTCAACGGAGTCGATATCATCGTCGACGGCGGCTTGAGTGCGGGACTGACCGGCGGCTGGATCGATTTTTCCCAGTCACCCGCGATGCTTGCCCGCGCGGCCATGAAGCGGGACTGAGCGGAGGCAGGCATGCAGACCCAGGTGACGGAAATTGCCGACCGCATCTACCAGCTGTCGACCTGGGTGCCCGACGTGGCGCCGCCCGCCGGCTTCACCTTCAACCAGTTTCTGATCGACGCCGACCGGCCGCTGCTGTTCCACTGCGGCCACCGCCGGATGTTCCCACTGATCGCCGAAGCGCTCGGCAGGATCATGCCCCTCGACCGCCTGCGCTTCATCGGCTTCGGCCACGTGGAGGCCGATGAGTGCGGCGCCATGAACGAATGGCTCGCGGCGGCGCCCCACGCGGAAGTAGCCCACGGCATGACCGCGTCGATGGTGTCGCTGCAGGATCTCGCCGACCGACCGCCGCTGGCGCTGACCGACGGCGCTGTGCTCGACCTTGGCGGACGGCGGGTGCGCTACATCGACACGCCGCACGTGCCCCATGGCTGGGAAGCCGGCGTGATGTACGAGGAAGTGACCGGCACCCTGCTGTGCGGCGACCTGTTCACCCATGTGGGCGACGTGCCGGCGCTGGTGAGCACCGACATCGTCGGCCCGGCGGCGCAGGCCGAGACCATGTTCCTCGCCTCGGCGCTGACTCCGTCGACCGCGCCGACCATCCGCTCGCTTGCGGCGCTCCAGCCGAAGACGCTGGCGCTCATGCACGGCTCGTCGTTCAACGGCGACTGCGCGGCCGCGCTGAACGGTCTTGCGGATTTCTACCGGGACAGGCTGGCCGCCGCGCTCGGCGCCTGATCGTCAGACCAGCGCCGTCATCCCCACTACCTCCGCCGTGATCGTGTACGATCTCTTGCGCAGTTCGTGGTCGTAGATCTGCGAGGCGATCATCACCTCGTCGGCGCCGGTCTTGCTCACGAACTCCCCGAGCGTCCTGCGCACGGTCTCCGGCGAGCCGATGGCTGAACGGTCCAGGGTCTGCTCCAGCAGGTAGAGCTCGGACGGGCCGAGCGTTTCCTGGTAGTTCTCGATGGGCGGCTGGAGCCGGACCGAGCGGCCGGTTCGGATGGCGATGAACGCCTGCTGCATGGAGCTGGCCAGCAGCCGCGCCTCGGCATCGGTCGGCGCGGCGAACACGTTGTAGCCCAGCATCAGATAGGACTGCTGCAGGAACTCGGACGGCTTGAACTTGCTGCGGTAGATCTCGATGGCTTGCATCATCTGCGCCGGCGCGAAGTGCGAGGCGAAGGCGAAGGGCAGGCCCAGCGCCGCCGCCAGCGACGCGCCGAACAGGCTGGAGCCCAGGATCCACACCGGCACATGGGTGCCCTCGCCGGGAATGGCGCGGACATATTGGTTGGGTTCCGGATCGCGGAAATAGTTCACCAGTTCCATCACGTCGCGCGGGAACTCGTTGGGGTCGGAATCCAGGTTGCGGCGCAGGGCGCGGGCGGTCATCTGGTCAGTGCCCGGCGCGCGGCCCAGCCCCAGCTCGACCCGGCCCGGATAGAGCGAGGCGAGGGTGCCGAACTGCTCGGCGATCACCAGCGGCGCGTGGTTGGGCAGCATGATGCCGCCGGCGCCTACCCTGATCCGCGAGGTGCCGGCCGCCACGTGCGAGATGACGATGGACGTGGCGGCGCTCGCCACCCCCGGCATGCCGTGATGCTCGGCCAGCCAGAACCGCTCGTAGCCGAGCCGCTCGACATGCTGGGCGAGGTCGCGGGAGTTGCGAAACGCGTCGGCCGGCGTGGCGCCTTCGACGACGGGGCAGAGATCGAGAACGGAATATTTGGTCATGGGTCCCATATAGGCGGCGGAGCAGTTGAGCCAAACCCTAAGGGCAGGCACCGGGAATGGATACCGATTTGACCTGGAGAGTCCCCAGCGCCTGACTGCCCCGGATTATTCAAACACCAAGATAGCTGTCCAAGGTCATGTGGTCGTGGCGGATGCGCAGTTCCTGGTAGTTGGCCAGCGTCACGCCAGGCTTGCCCAGGGTCTGCCGTCCACCGGCTTTCATGCCGCGATGAACCAGCGGCATGTTCGCCGTGTCCTGCTCGAAAATCGCGGCGATTCCGCCCAGTTCGGGCGCCTTGAACCAGCTGTCCTCGAGGCCGAGCTTGGTCATCGGCGCGGGGTCCGGGCGCGGCTTGTCCTGCGGGAAGGCATAGAGCAGCATGACGTCCATGATCGAGGTGTCCGGATCGTCGCCGTTCGGCCGGAACCGGAAGACGACCGGCACGCCGCCGCCGCCGCAAGGCATCAGGTTCGGAAACACCTGGTACATGGTGGTATCGAGGGTTTCGGAGATCGAGAGCCCGGAGTGATCGACGCCTGTCGTGGCCGTCAGGTTGCCGCGCATCAACGTCGCCATGGCCTTGCGTGCGCTCCCGCCCGGCGAAATCTCCATTCGCGGCAGCGAGAAGTTCTCGTCTGCGCCGGGGCCGGGCGAGCCGGCGAGTTCCTTGATGAAGCTGTCCGCGATCTGCTGTTCCTCCAGCGGCGGCAGCAGCGGGCTTGCCACGCCTTGCGGCGTGATCATCCGGTTCACGTGGGAACCGAAGATGTCGTACTGGGAATTCACGTCGCCGATATACGGCATGGTCTGCGGATGCGTCGTTTCCACATGCAGTACCTCGATGAACGCCTCCTGGGCGATCTTCCAGTTGCACGGCATGATTTTCTGCACGTGGGCCGCGATATAGCGCTCCTCCAGCGGCCAGCGATCGAAGTGGCCCACAAGCTCGCCGAGATAGTCTTCCAGCGGTCCCGCCGTCTCGTCCATGTTGATGAAGACGAAGCCGCCCCAGGTCTGGGCCTGCACCGGCCGCAGATCGGAATCCGCTTCGTCGACATGCGCGAAGTCCCACTTGGCGGGAATGTGGGCGAGGCTGCCGTCCAGGTTCCACGACCAGCCGTGGAATGGGCAGGTGATCATGCTCGTCGACACGACCTCGCCCTCGCTGCGGCCGCCGGGCCGCAGTTGCGTGCCGCGGTGCAGGCATGAATTGAAGAACGCCCTGATTTCGGTGTCGGCGCCGCGCACGATGAGGATCGAATACGAGCCCACCTCATAGACGATGCTGTCGCCGATCTCCGGGATCTGCTCTTCCCGGCACGCCATCTGCCAGATCCGCGGCCACAGGCGATCCATTTCCAGGTCGTGCCACGAGCGCGAGAAGTATCGCGCCTTGTCGATGTCCCCGGAACCCAGCCACGGCGCGTTTTCGGCGAACATCGCCGCAGGCGGAGAGTCGGCGTCCGACGCGAGGATTTCCTGGAAGGTTGGCCTGGGCCGCAGATCGGAGAGTGGATCGTCACGCAAGGTGGCCTCCTCGAACAAGATAGCCGGCGGGCTACCGGGACAGCATGTCCCGCCGCACCCCCGCGGCCGTTTCAGACTGAACCGCCCGTTACGACCTCAGCTGAATTCAAGGCTGATCGAATCAGCCCGCATCAGCGCGCCGTCGCCCAGTTCCTTGCGGCGCACGTCCTTGAACGCCTCGAAGTCGCCGGGAACGACCTGCCAGGTCAGGAAGTGGTTCACACCGTTGATCACCTGCGGGATCGGGCTGAAGCCCAGCGGGATCATGGCGAAGTCGCCCTTGGTTTCCTTCCACAGGTGGCGGTCGATAAAGTCCAGCCAGTCGTTGAACTTGTCCTCGCGCACCATGTCGACGAAGGCGACGCAGCTTTCGTTCTGGGCGCCCACCTTGCGGATCATCTCGGTGGGGAACAGGCCGCCGGTCCAGCGGCAGTTGATCTCGGTGACCATCACCTCGTCGCCGGCGATGAAATAGTCGATGCCGCAATTGATGCCCTCGGGCGCCACGAAACCCTGGGCGCGGGCGTATGCGCCCACGTTCAGCAGCTCCTTCCTGTGCGCGTCGGTCAGGATCACGTCGGGACCGATCAGGTTGCCGACCCAGACGCCGTCGGCGAACATGATCTTGCGCACATTGGCGATGACGATCTCCTCGGGCGTCACCCGCAGGTCGACGGTCATCTCGGTGAACCGGGTCAGGTCCAGCCGCTGCTGCAGGATCAGCTCCATGCTGTCCTCATATTCGGCGACGTAATCCTTCGCCTCCTGGATGCTGGTCACGGTCGTCACGTTGCGCGCGCCGGCGAGGCCCAGGATCTTCAGCATGACCTTGTTGCCGTGTTTGGCGATGAAGGCGTGCGCCTCGCCCGAATCCAGCGTGCCCTTGGTCAGCACGATGGTCTCGGGCACCGGGATGCCGAAGCCGGGCGCGTTGCGCGCGAAATGGATCTTGGAATTGACGTTCTGGCTGACCCGGTAGGCTTCCGGATCATTGTGCAGCACGCTGTTGGTGCCGCTGGTCATGTAGAGCGTGATGCTTTCGGTCGGCGGCAGGTTGCGCGCGATCGAGGGGTAGAAATCGGCCTTGGGATGCAGCACTCGATGCTCGGGCGGCACCGGGTCGATGCCCATGCGCTTGAAGAATTCGGTGATGGTCGCCAGCCGCTCGGGCCAGGGTGCGACGCCGAATTCCTCGTACATCATGACATAGTCGGCAGGCTTGCCCAGGCCGATATACACGACCTGCAGGAAGCCCATCAGGTCGGCACTTTCGGCCTCGTCCTTGCGCTGTTTCGGCGTCAGCTTGGCCGGGTCGAAATGCAGCGACATGTCGTCCACGGTCACGGCATAGGCGGTACTCATGGTCTGGCCAGGAAAGAAAGGGGCTGCGCGCAAGGTTTCGTCTCCCAAATTGTCTTTGGCGGTTCAGCGGGAGCGACTGTATCCCGACAAGATCGTCAGATGTAAGCCCGGTTGTTGGGCCGCCACCCATTTCCGGTCATCAACTGAGTTGATGGCTATGGAGGGTGGTTAATCGTGTCAGCGGCTGCGAAGCACGTCGACGCGGTCCAGCCAGTTGCCCAGTTCGGCGGTGCGGACCAGCGGATCGACCACCGGCCTGAGCTCCTCCGGCGCGGCGGAAGGATCTTTCGCGATCACGGCCAGTTGGTTCATGTCGCCGACGATGGCCGTCGCGCTTGCTTCGGTCAGCGCGCCTGCCGCGATGAGGGCGGGCGCGTTGCCACTGACCAGGCTGGCGACCTCACGGCCGTCGAACTCCAGGTGATACTGGACCGCCCAGAATTCGCCGCGGCCGCGCCGCAGGATCGCGGCCTGCACATGGGAATGGGCGTTGCCGGCCAGCAGTTCGGCATTCTCGGGCAATTCCCAGACCGTGTCGTTGTGCCAGCACAGCGCGTCGAACCGGTCGACCTTGCCGCGGTACATGGGATGGCCTCGGCCCGCGTCGGTCAGGGTCACGTCGCGCGCCCAGCCGATCTCCGGGCCGTTGGGATTAGCTACGACCGAACCGCCGGCGGCGACGGTGGCGAGCTGGATGCCATAGCAGACTCCGAACTGCGGAACGCCGCTATCGAATACCGCGCGCGCCAGGTCGATCTGCGCCTCGATCAGCGGATTGGGCCGGTGGATCGTCAGGTTCGAGCCGCTCCAGATGATGCCGTCGAACGCCTCGATGGGCGCGGGCATCTCCGGCGATGTCGTGTCGAAGGTGAGGACCGAGATTTCGGCGTCCGGCCGGTGCAGCCGGACCGCGCGGGTGAACATGTCGCCCGCCCTCGATCCGCCGACCGAGACGATGCCGGCGCGGCCGTTGGTGGAATAAATATCGGCGATGAGCAGCTTCACGGGCATGGCGTCACCATAGCGGCGGCGGCACCGCTTGGTCCATCCATACCGGGCATGCCATCATTGTCCCATGGCTGAAACGAAACGAGCAGGTGATGGGCCGCCGTCGCAGACCTGGCGGGAGCGGGTGGGCGCGCTGCGCAACCTGCCGCCGTTCCTGGCGCTGGTCTGGCGCACCAGCCCGGCGCTGACCGCGAGCACGCTGTCGCTGCGGCTGGTCCGGGCGCTGCTGCCCGTGATCACGCTCTATATCGGCAAGCTGATCATCGACGAGGTGGTGCTGCTCACCCGGCTTCCCGGCATGGCGCCGGGCTTGCGCGAATGGCTGGAAAGCGGGCTGCTGACCAGATTGGGCGTGCTGGTCGCGCTCGAATTCGGGTTGGCGGTGTCGGCCGACCTGCTGGGCAGGCTGGTGGCGCTGCTCGACGGGCTGCTGTCCGAGCGGTTCAGCAACGAGACCAGCATCCGGCTGATGCAGCACGCGGCCACGCTCGACCTGGAGGATTTCGAGGACAGCGAACTGCAGGACCAGCTCGACCGGGCGCGGCGGCAGGCGGCCGGGCGCATGTCGCTGATGAGCATGATGTTCTCGCAGGCGCAGGACGTGGTGACGGTGATCAGCTTCGCCGCCGGCCTGATGGTGTTCGCGCCGTGGCTGATCGCGCTGCTGCTGGCGGCGCTGGTGCCGGCGTTCATCGGCGAGGCGCATTTCAACGCCCAGAGCTATGCGCTGGCGTTCACCCGAACGCAGGAGCGGCGCGAGCTGGACTATGTGCGTCAGACCGGCGCCAGCGTCGAGACCGCCAAGGAAGTGAAGATCTTCGGCCTCAACGCCTTCCTGATCGAGCGCTACAGGAAACTGTCCGGCGACATCTATCTCGGCAACAAGCGCCTTGCCATCCGCCGTGCTGGCTGGGGCGGTGCGCTGACCGCGCTGGGCACGCTCGGCTACTATGCCGCCTATGCCTATCTGGTCTGGCGCACACTGGCGGGACAATTCAGCATCGGCGACCTGGTGTTCCTCGCCGGCTCGTTCCTGCGGCTGCGCGGCCTGCTGGAAGGGCTGCTGCTCGGCGTGTCGCAGGTGGCGGGGCAGGCGCTCTACCTTGAGGACCTGTTCGGCTTCTTCGAGATCACGCCGCAGATCGCGTCGCCGCCCGACGCGCTGCCGTTCCCGCGGCCGATCCGGCAGGGATTCACCTTCGAGGACGCGGGATTCAGGTACCCCGGCGCGCGGCGCTGGGCCGTGCGGCACCTGGACTTCACCCTGAACACGGGCGAGGTGCTGGCTCTGGTCGGCGAGAACGGGGCGGGCAAGACCACGCTGGTGAAGCTGCTCGCCCGGCTCTATGACCCGACCGAAGGCCGTATCCTGCTCGACGGCCGCGACCTGCGCGACTACGACCTCGACGACCTGCGCGGCAATATCGGCGTCATCTTCCAGGACTTCATGCGCTACCACCTGAGCGCCGCCGACAACATCGCCGTCGGCCGCATCGAGGCCCGCGACGACAGGGACCGCATAGAGCGGGCCGCGCGCCGTGGCATGGCCGACGACGTGATCCGGCGGCTGCCGGCAGGCTACGACCAGACCCTCGGCAAGCGGTTCCGCACCGGCATCGACCTGTCCGGCGGCGAATGGCAGAAGATCGCCATCGCGCGGGCTTACATGCGCGACGCCCAGGTGCTGATCCTCGACGAGCCCACGGCGGCGCTCGACGCCCGCGCCGAGTTCGAGGTGTTCCAGCGGTTCCGGGATTTGAGTGAGCGGCGCATGGCGGTGCTGATCAGCCATCGCTTTTCCAGCGTCCGCATGGCCGACCGAATCCTGGTCATGGCAGACGGCCAGATCGAGGCAAGCGGCTCCCATGCCGAGCTGCTGGCCTCGTCCAGCCGTTATGCCGAGCTTTTCGAGTTACAGGCGGCCGGGTACCGCTAAGCGGCAGCGCTGACCGGCACGCCCTGCTTCAACTCATGGCCCATGAAGCTCCGGGTCTCCGGCGACGGCACGCCGCTCGCCTTGAACTGGGCGGTCAGCTCCTGCTTGCGCGCCAGCGGCGCGGGCCTGGGCGAACAGGCCTTCGGACCGCTTTTCCTCCTCCTTGACGTGATGCTCGATCATCTCGGACAGAACGGTGACCTTGGCATCATAGAAATCGTCGTCTGGGGTGCCTGCCTCGATCTCGGCGATCAGCACCTTGGCACCGTCATGCTCCACGTAGGACTCGTCGAGCAGGTCTTCCTCGACCTTGTCCTTGCAGGCCGGATAGAAGATTTCTTCCTCGATGATGGCGTGAACCGTCAGTTCCATGCAGATCTGCTCGGCGAGCTTCTGCTTGCGATCGGCACCCTGGGCCGAGTCGAACTTGGCGAACAGATCTTCGACCTTGCGGTGATCGGCTTTCAGCAGGGCGATGGCGTCGGGCTGGGTCTTGGGCACCGGGAACTCCATGTTGGGGTGCGCTAAGCCTCAACAACGCCGACGTGCCAAGACCGTTCCCTCAGCCGAAGCGGCGCGGCGGCAGTTCCCGGTCCCAGGGATCATCCGGATAGCGCGCGCCGCGCGTTTTCAGCATGCCATAGAGGCCGCCGTCCCATTCCGCCGTCGATGGGGCGTTGCGGTTCCAGTCCATGACATAGAGACGGTCGATGATGCGCCAGTCGCCGTCGCGGCACTCGAAGCGGTCCAGGTAGCGGCCGCCGACAATGCGCTGGACCGGTCCTGACGGTTCATCGATATCCAGATAGCCGGTGACGTAGGTTTCGCCGCGGGCGTGGATGCCGTCCGGCTCGATGACGATCCACGCATTGCCGATCTTCTGCTGGCTGCGGCGCATGTTGGCGCGCATGTTGTCTGTCATGAACACGGCGAATTCCCAGGCATTGCCGTCGAAGGTGCCGTGGGTTTCTGTCGCGTCCGGCCAGTAGGCGGATTTCAGCACCTCGGCGTCACAGCGGTCGATGCCGTGGCAATACCGGCACAGCAAATCGTAGATGGCGTCCTTGGCCAGCATATCGTCGATGCGGCGGGCGCGCTCCTCGTCGGTCATGGGATCTCCCTTCAACGCGAAAGAACCTGGCGCAGGCAGTCCAGCTGATGCGCGATGGCCCGGCGGCTGACCCGCGCATCGGGCGCGATGAGGTCGAAGCCGTGCGGCGCGCCGGGGAACACGGCCAGGTCGACCCGGATGCCCGCACCGATCAGCCGGCTGGCATAGGCGATATCCTCGTCGCGGAACAGGTCCAGGTCGCCGGTCATGATGTAGGCAGGCGGCAGTCCCGTAACGTCATCGGCGCGGATCGCGGCGGCGTAGCAGGAGGGCTCGCCTTGCGCCTCCACATACATGGACCAGGCCCGCAGCGACACCTCACGGGTCCAGCAATAGGCGGGCAGGTCGAAGTGGCCGGACGGCGTATGGTGCCGGTCGTCGATCATCGGATAGATCAGCATCTGATAGAGCAGGGCAGGGCCGCCACGGTCCCGGTTCATCAGCGCCGCGCCCGCCGCCACGCCGCCGCCGCCGCTGGGGCCGCCCAGGATGATCTTCGCCGGATCGATGCCCAGGCTCGCCGCGTTGGCCGCCACCCACTCGATGACGGCGCAGGTGTCCAGCACGGCGGCGGGCGAACGATGCTCGGGCGCCATGCGGTAGTCGACCGAGATCACCTTCATCAGCGGTGTGTAACGGTAGACGAATGGATCGTCAGCGGTGCCCATGACGTAGCCGCCGCCATGGACCCAGACCATCACGGCATCCGGGAATTCCATCCGATCGGGCGTGTAGATATAGACGGGCACATCCGGATTGCCGGGCAGGCCAGGCACGGTCGCGGCTTCCTCGCGGCCGCCGAAGCCAGGCAGGATCAGGCGCCATGCCACCAGCAGCTCGGCCCATCGGGCGCGGGCGGCTGTCATGTCCGGCCCGATCATGGCGAGCTGCTCGCCGCGCTCGGGCGTGAAGTTCACGCGTACGTCCGGATCGATCAGGTCCTCGATGGATGCCATGCCGTCCTCCCCGTGTCAGCATACCGCGCGACAGTAGCAGAACCGTGCGCCTTGGCCATCGCAAGACGTTCGCCTAGTATCCGCGGGTGGGGCGGACGTATGGCTCGGACGGGGGAGTTTCCAGGTGTCATTCATTGCTGCGGGGCGCCGGATGGCGATCCCGGTTATTGGGCTCATCTTGCTGCTTGGGTCGGTCGTCCAGGCCGCGCCCGAGGCGCCGCGCGCCTTCAGCGACTCCTACAAGGGTCCGAAGTTCGCGCTGGACGCGGAGACGACGAAGCGCGGAACCGAGATCTACACGACGACCTGCGCCATGTGCCACGACAAGGGGCTCAACCGCGCGCCGCAGAAGCGCATGATTGCGCTGATGACGCCGGAATCCATCCACCGTGCGCTGACCGAGGGCGTGATGCGCGCCCAGGCCACCGGTCTCTCCGACGCCGACAAGGTGACCGTCGCCGAATATCTCGCCAGCCGGAAGTTTGGCGCCGCTGGCGACGCGGCACCGCTGATGTGCGCCGCCGGCGCCTCGCCGTTCGACTTCGCCGAACCGCCGCCCTTTGCCGGCTGGGGCCTGACCCCGTCCGGCAGCCACGCGATCACGACCGAGGCCGCCGGTATCGGCCGCGCCAATGTGGGCAAGCTGACCCTGAAGTGGTCGCTGGCCTTCCCCAACGCGATCCGCGCCAGGTCGCAGCCAACGGTCGCCGGGGGCGCCATCTTCGTCGGTAGCCACGACGGCACGGTGTTCGCGCTCGACCGCGCCACCGGCTGCGCCCGCTGGGTGTTCCACGCCTCGGCCGAGGTGCGCACCGGCATCGTCGTCTCGCCATGGACCAAGGACGACAAGGCGGCCAGGCCGCTGGTCTATTTCGGTGACCTGATCGGCAACGTCTACGCGGTCGATGCGCTCACCGGAAACCGCATCTGGAAGACCCGTCCGGATTCCCACCCCAATTCCACCATCACCGCCGCGCCGGTGCTGCACGGCGACACGCTCTATGTGGCGGTGTCGTCGCTGGAGGAGGGCAGGAGCGGTGACCCCCAATATGAGTGCTGCACGTTCCGGGGCTCGCTCGTCGCCTATGACGCGCGCACTGGCCAGCGCCGCTGGCAGACCTTCATGACCGACATGCCCGTTCAACAGGGCGTCAACGCCGTCGGCGCAAAACGCTTCGGGCCATCCGGCGTGGCGCTGTGGAACTCGCCGTCGGTCGACGAGAAGCGCGGCCGGCTCTACATCGCCACCGGCGACAACTATTCGTCGCCGACGAACGAGCTGAGCGACGCCATCGTCGCCTTCGACATGAAGACCGGCAAGATCGCCTGGTCCTACCAGGCGCAGGAGGGCGATGCCTGGAACGGCGCCTGCGACAACGTCGACAAGACCAACTGCCCCGAGGAGAACGGCCCCGACTATGATTTCGGCGCGGGCACCGTGCTGGCGAAGGCCAGCGACGGCCGCGACTATGTGTTGGCCGGCCAGAAATCGGGCATCCTCTACGCCATCAATCCCGATACCGGCAAGCTGGTCTGGGAGACCAAGGTGGGCCGGGGCGGCGTGGTCGCCGGCATCCATTTCGGACTGGCCGCATGGAAGGACACGGTATTCGTCCCGGTCAGCGACGTCCCCGACGGCCGGACCTATGGCGAGGCGGCGCGGCCGGGCGTGTATGCCCTGGACATCAGGACCGGCAACTATCTGTGGAAGGCGCCGGCCGAGGATGTCTGCGGCGGCAAGCCGTTCTGCCAGCCCGGCTATGGCGGGACGATCACCGCGACGCCGGAGTTGCTGTTCGCCGGCTCGAACGACGGCCATCTGCGTGCCTTCGACACGAAGAGCGGCAAGATCGTATGGGATTACGACACGGTGCGTGAGTTCAAGACCGTTAGCGGTGCCACCGCGCGCGGCGGCTCCATGGGCGGCGGCGCCGGGCCAATCGCCTGGCGCGGCATGCTGATCATGAACTCGGGCTACGGCTTCGTCGGCGCCATGGGCGGCAACGTGCTGATGGTGTTCGCCGTCGAGTAGCGCCCGCTAATCCTTGAAGCGCAGGGCCGCCAGCTTGCGGTCGATCGCCGAGATGTCGCTTTGCGCCCCGACGGCCGGCTCCCGCAGGGTATCGCGCATCTGCCGGCGGGTTGCCAGCTTGTCCCGCGCATCCTTGGGAAGCATGTCCATGGTGATCACACCGCGTGCGACGAGAACGTCGATCAGGTCCTCGAGGACACGGATGAAATTCCTGTCCTGCTCGTTCATGATCTTGTCGATGATTGGTGAACTCATTTTGCCCCGCGCCTCTATGCCCGGATCAGCTCGCCCCCATGAACGTTGGAGACCCGGGTCAGTATAACGAAGTTGGCCTCAAGCGGATACCCATTCTAGGCGCTATAGGCGGCAAGCTCGATGTTAAGTTTTGTAAATAAGAATCTGGTCGCGCAGTGTTTTTTCGGTTCACCGCGACGTACCGTGCCGACTTTTTCTATATTCATGTCAACTCTGTGAAAATCATCTAAAACCATTGATACTATTAAGATATTCGAGCGCAGGAACTGCTTCGCCGCGCATTGGGAACCGTCGCGTACAAAGGCGCGTTTGCGAGGGGCATCAACAAGAATGGAGACTTGCCGTGCTATACACCGTCGGTTACCGCGTCAACGACGCGTCCGAGCACGTGACGCTCGAGGCCGAGGATGCCCTGGAAGCCGCAAAGTTCGTGAAATCCGAACATCCGGAAGCGTCCATCACCTATTCGCGTGCGGCCAACCATGAGGAGCGCGGCGGCGAGGAGATGACTGCAAGCGGTCCGTAGACGCCGATCGGCCACCTCCAGGTCGGCAAGACCAACCCCGCCGGATCGCTCCGGCGGGGCTGATTTGAACGTCGCTCGAGACCGAGCTTACCAGACGTGGACGATACGCCGACTGCTGCGCTCGACGACCATCGGCTTGTTGTTGATGATCGTGTAGCTGTAGCGGTCTGGATCCTGCACTTTCATGGTTTCCGGCAGGGGATAGACCGCGATCGTGCCGGGCAGAACCACGCCGACTTCCGCGTTCATGGCGGGATCGGTAATCGGCGCATATTTCTTGGTGGTCGAATATTCCTTGATCACGGTCCCGTCTTCGGCTGTCCAGGAGGTCGTGGTCGTCGTCGTGGTTTCGGCGAAGGCAACGCCAGCGCTCAGCAGCGCGGACGCGGTAACGATCGAGAAAAGGAATTTCTTCATCGGTAACTCCATCTTGCCGGATGAGTGGGTCTTCCTGGGCGGCGGAGCGGCAACGCCGATTCAGATCGCGACCTAAACGAATTGTGCACGGTGAAGTTCCGCGGGTGATGACGCGTTGGCCGGGAGGCGGCCTAGTCTTCAGATACGGACATTGCCGATCGCGCCCAACAGGCCGAAAGCCTGCAGCAGCCAGATGATCACGGCGATGACCACGACGATGTTCAGGATCTTTTTGATCTTCGCATCCATCGGAATGTAGGCATTGACCAGCCACAGCAGGATGCCGACGACGACGAGTACGATCACTACATGCAGCAGAGGCATGTCTTCTCCTGTTAGATGCGCCGGTGAACGGGACTGTGCCTCAATCGGCGGAGCGGCAGCACCGATTGTGGATCGCTGCCTGAGAACGTAGAACCTGTGCCGGATGTTCCGTGCCAGCGCCGATCCATCAGCACCGGATTTGTGGTATCCTGGCGGCTGGTAGCTTGCTGACCTGTGCGCATGATACGCGCGATATGGGCCACATTTCGCCCAGGATGGAGACGGATGGGATGCGAATGAAAGCTTTTTGGGCGATCCCGTGCCTGGTCGTGCTGATCTCGGCATGCACACAGGAAACCGACGCGGAGCACAAGGAGGCTTATGAGGCGGGATACGCCGACGCCTCCGTCAAGCTCAAGAACGTGTATGAGCGGAGGGTCCAGGAGATGGAAGCCACTCATCGTCGCGAGGTGGAAGTCTTGAAATCGCAGATTCCGGGACCATCCCTCACGCAGAGCACGGAAATTTGCGGTGTCGATGGCGCCAACGTCAATGGCCGCCACATCGATGGCGGCAAAACCGGTTGCGTACGCATGTATAGCGATGGGCGGTACGAGCGCTTCTGAGGGCGAAAGCGGTTGGCAGTGTTGGTGAGCCCGTTGGATCGGCGTGGACGCCGTTCTCTTGCCGGGGATCTTCCTAATGCCGGCCAAGGATAAGCGACGTGTTGATGCCGCCAAAAGCAAAGTTGTTGGACATCACGAATTCGGCATCGATCACGCGCGACGCGCCGGTCATGTAATCGAGGGAACCGCAGGCGGGATCGGGATCCTGCAGGTTGGCGGTGGGCACGAACCGCGCCGCCCGCATCATCTCGATGGCGAGCCACGCCTCAATGGCGCCGCACGCGCCGAGGGTGTGGCCGAAATAGCTCTTGAGGGAATGCATCGGCTTGCCCGCGCCGAGGACCAGCCCGTCACGGGCCCCCCTGCAGCTTGATTGCGCCTCATCCGCGTTACCTCGCCTAGCCGATGCGAGATGTCGGACGACTTGCCGATGCAGAAGCCCTTGGGATGGAAGCGCACTTGCTGACCCCAGACGATTTCAGGCCGTGCACGCTGCTTGGCGCCGTCTACATTGAACGTGGGGACCTCATGGCGGGCCACGAGTGGTACCAGAAGGCTGAGTCGCTTGGGGAGGATCATCGTGCCATGTATCAAGACCTGAAAGCGCTGCTAGCCCGTTCAGAACCCAAGGAACAAGAACGCATCTGCGCCTTCTTGCTTGCGCAGGATCCGAGGCGGTTCGCCTGGTGCGCCACGACATGGCGTTAGTTGGCAGGCAGCACTAGTGTCGCATGCCGTTGCCGGGCCACCATCGAACGCGCTCCTCCTTGGCGGTCGGGTCGCGGGCAGTACCACAGCGTTTCATTCACGAGCATTGGGTGAGCAAAGCCGCGTGCCGGTGGCGCTAAAAATTGGGGCTTATCCCGTGGGTGCACATTGGCCCGGATCGCCCTTCGTTCTCGAAGGTATCCCCCCGGTCCATCGTGAAACAAGGCGCGGGTCCCCTTTTCAAATCTTCCCGCTGTCGTCGGGCAGAGTAAAATTACCGGGCGCAGGCTTCATCCCGAGGGGCCGAAACAGATTCGCCTGATTGCTATCTGATTGCTGAAACAGGAATTCGCAGGCGTTTCTCTGCCGGAAATCCAATAAGCCATTGATTTTATGGTGAGCCCGTCGGGGTTCGAACCCGAGACCCTCTGATTAAAAGTCAGATGCTCTACCAGCTGAGCTACGGGCTCCCGAAAACGCGCGGACCATACGGTTGGCACGGGTGACGGTCAATCCCCGTCGACGGCTCGGGGTTTTTAATAAACAAGCGTTTAAAATAAACTATTGTGCCGCCGCCCGGGCTCGCATAGGGTTTGCTAGTCTTTTGGGGAGCGCGCGGCCGTCGGGCCGTGCCGACGCATGTGGAGAACCGAACCATGAAGCAGTTGCAGGACAAGGTGGCCATCGTCACCGGCGCGGGCAGGGGCATCGGCCGGGCCATCGCCATCGCCTACGCCCGGGAAGGCGCCAAGGTCGCCGTGGTGTCGCGCACGCCGTCGACGGTCGAGGCGGTCGCCAAGGAAATCAACGACGCCGGCGGCACTGCCATCGGCGTGGCTTGCGACGTGGGCAAGCGCGACCAGGTGTTCGCCGCCGTCGACAAGACGGTCAAGGCGTTCGGCACCGTCCACATCCTGGTCAACAATGCCCAGGGCTTCGGTACCGAGGCCGATCCGCAGCCGTCGACCGTGTTCGTCGCCATGGAAGACACCAACGAGGACGAGTGGGAATACACCTTCCGCACCGGCGCCACCGCGTCGCTGTGGTTCATGAAGGCGGTGTTCCCGCACATGAAGGCCCAGCACTACGGCAAGATCATCAATTTCGCGTCGAGTTCGGGCCAGATGGGGTTCCCGGGCAACACCTGCTACAACTCGACCAAGGAAGCGATCCGCGCGCTCACCCGCACCGCCGCCAACGAGTGGGGCCAGTACGGCATTACCGTCAACACCATCAATCCGGCGCTCGAGACCCGCGCGTTCGACGCGTGGAAGACCGCCCGGCCAGAATTCGTCGAGGCGCTGAAGCAGCGCATTCCCATGCGCCGCCTGGGCGATCCCGATGTGGACGCGGGCCCGATCGCCGTGTTCCTCGCCAGCCCGGGCTCGGACTACATGACCGGCAGCACCTTCATGCTCGAAGGCGGCATGCACACGCTGCCCTGAGCAGCGGCCACAACGCACCGCAACGCAAGTAAGTGACGGGAATCGCAAGATTCCCGTCACGCCCGCTTGCGAAAGGTTCCGGGTGCGCAATATTTCAATTATCGCCGCTCATGGCGACTTGGGAGAGACACATATGATCATTCGCACCCTGGCGACCGCGTCGCTTGCCGTCATGCTGATGTCGTCGGCCGCCTACGCGGCATCCGACTACCTGCTGGAACTGGGCGACGTGAAGGGCGAGTCCAAGGCAAAGTTCGGCGGCGGCGGCGGCGGTGGCGCCGGCAGTGGCGGCCAGATTGAGGTCCAGTCGTTCTCATGGGGCGCCAGCAACCCGACCAGCGTCGGCTCAAGCGGCATGAGTGCCGGTAAGGTGGCCGCGGGCCCGCCGGCGCCGCCGCCAGCCGGTCCGGGCAAAATCGTCGTGACCACCTCGGGCGCCACCGCAAAATGCGCCACGGGCAAGCACTTCGCGAACGCGGTGCTCACCGCGAGGACCGGCAAATACACCCTGGAGGACGTCACCGTCACGGCCTGCGACGTCCATGGCGATCCGCACGTCCAGGAGATGAGCTACGGCAAGGCCTCCTTCAGCGACCTGTCCATCATGTCGTCGCCGCCCAGGAAGGGCGCCCAGTAAACACCTCGGTTATCCGCCGCCGGCCGCAAGATCATTGCGGCCGGCCCCTCTTGCTGGTTTGATCGGGCAAAGGGGAGGGAACTATGACCGTCATTCCGTGGGGCGCCTTCGCGCTGATCCTCGGCCTCGCGCTGATCACGGTGGGGTTGGGGATCGTCTATGGTTACGCTAGGGGCGCGTGGGAATACGCGCCGGGCGCGACAATCCTGAAGAACTTCATGAGGGCGGCCTATGCCTGCCTGATAGCCGGCCTGGCGCTGATCGTCGCCGGCGCGCTGACCGGCGGCATGCCCAACGCGTCCGCCGGACGCGCCGTGCCGGTCAGCCTGTATTATGGCGCGGCGCTGGGCCTGCTGCTGGTGATCCTGACCTACAACGTAATGCATCACCGGGTCCGGATCATGACGGCGCCAGGCTCGCAGGGCGAGGACGAGAAGTCCCAGCGCGTCACCCGCGTGCACGCCAACTTCACCGAATATGTGCCGACGGGCCTGGCCCTGCTGGTGATGGTCCAATTGTCCGGCGCACCGGCGATCATGGTGCATTTCGGCGGCGGCCTGCTGGTGCTGGCGCGCTACCTGCACGCCTATGGCTACACGCGGCATCCCATGGCCAGCTTCGGCCGCATCGTCGGCATCCAGTCGACGATCCTGGCTATCAGCTTCATGGTGGCGACGGCGTTCTATTACCTGGTGCTGTGCCGGCTGCTGTAGACCCGACGTGGACGGCAATCAGTCCCCTCGACCTGCCGCTCGCGGAGTCCCTGGTATTGGCGGCACGCCACAGCCGCTCGGTCCGCACCAAGTACGCGCCATAGTCCCGGTTGACGTCGCCGACGAAAACCAGGTCGGGGCCGTCCATATATCCGAGGACCGGCGAGAAATGGCCGTGACCGCGCCCGAAGAGTGTCCGCCTGTCAAAATTCACGACGTAGCGGCGCGCCGGATCATTCGCGCCGGACATATGCGCACGAAACTCGGCGAGGGTCGCGTCACGCACGACCATCACCGGCCAGGGTGCCGCCTTCCGAAGCGCCGCGGCTTCCTCGTCGAGCGTCAGGCCCGACGGCAGAAATCCCAGGATGGTTCGCTTGGAGGAAAGTCCTGCTACCCTGTCCTGGGTGACCTCGATTCCCGCCGAGCGCAGCAGGTTGGCGGCACTGGCGGGTCCACAGAACGAGGCGTTGTCCTGATGGATGAGGCCAGCGCGACGGTAGGACGCCGCGACGGGCAGCTTCCATGCTTGCGCGATCAGGAACCGTTGCAGGTATACCGGATCCCGCTCGACCGAGACAACGGCCGGATCCTGACGCTCAGGAAACGGGCTGAGCGGTGACGCCCAGACCGCGAGGCTGGCCGCGGGGAGCAGGGTGACGACCGCCAACCAACAATTCCGCCAGGATGGGTTTCGCAACATACCCAGATATTAAGGCAATAAACCGGGGCGTGCAGCTACGCCGGCCGCTTTAGGCGCGCTCGCGGGTCTTGTAGAAATGTACCTTGGGCCATTCCTCCATGGTGCGGTTCAGCTCCCACATGTTGCGGGCGAGCAGGACCGGCGCGCCGTCGCGGTCCTCGGCCAGCACCGAGCGGCGCTCGTCGAGGAATTTCTTGAGCTGGACGGGATCCTCGCTGTCGACCCAGCGGGCGGTCTCGAACGGCGCCGGCTCGAAACTGATGGCCACCTTGTATTCGGCCGCGACCCGCGACGCCATCACGTCGAGCTGAAGCTGGCCGACCACGCCGACGATCCAGCTCGAGCCCAGCAGCGGCCGGAATGCCTGTACCACACCTTCTTCGGACAGATCCTCAAGAGCGCTTCGTAACTGCTTGGAACGGCTTGGGTCTTCAAGACGCACGCGGCGCAGGATTTCGGGCGCGAAGCTGGGAATGCCGGTGAACTTGACGTCGTCGCCCTCGACCAGGGCATCGCCGACGCGGAGCGTGCCGTGATTGGGCACGCCGATGATGTCGCCGGGGAACGCTTCCTCGGCCAGCTCGCGTTCCTGGGCGAAGAAGAAGATCGGGTTGGCGATGGCGAGCGGCTTGCTGCTGCGCACCTGCCTCAGCTTCATGCCACGCTTGAAATTGCCCGACACCAGGCGGACGAACGCAATGCGATCCCGGTGGTTCGGGTCCATGTTGGCCTGGACCTTGAACACGAAGCCGGTGACCCGGCTCTCCGAGGGATCGACCGGCGCCGGCTCGGCTGGTTGGGGCTGCGGCGGCGGCGCGAACGCCGCCAGCGCGTCAAGCAGCCGGTCGACGCCATAATCCTTCAGCGCGCTGCCGAAATACACTGGCGTCAGATGACCCTCGCGGTAAGCCTGCACGTCGAATTCCGCATAGGCGATCTGCGCCAGCTCGGCCATTTCGCGGAACGGCTCCAGCACGTCCGCCGGCACCCGCGATTCCAGCTCCGGCCCGGCGGGCGACGGCGCGTCGATCGCCAGGTCGAACTTCCCGTCGCGGCCGGCCGAGGAGGTCAGATGCTGTCCGGCCTGCAGGTCGTAGAGGCCATGGAACGCCGAACCCGAGCCGATCGGCAGGGTCATGGGACAAACATTCAGGGCAAGGGTGCTTTCGATCTCGTCGAGCAACTCGAACGGATCGCGGGCCTCGCGGTCCACCTTGTTGATGAAGGTGATGATCGGGATGTCCCTGAGCCGGCACACCTCGAACAGCTTGCGCGTCTGCGCCTCGATACCCTTGGCCGCGTCGATCACCATGATCGCCGAATCCACGGCGGTCAGCGTGCGGTAGGTGTCCTCGGAGAAGTCCTGGTGGCCCGGCGTATCGAGCAGGTTGAAGGTGATGCCGTCGCGCTCGAAGGTCATCACCGAACTGGTGATCGAGATACCGCGCGCGCGCTCGATCTCCATCCAGTCCGACTGGGTGCGGCGCCGCTCGCCGCGGGCGCGCACGTTGCCGGCGAGCCGGATCGCGCCGCCGAACAGCAGCAGCTTCTCGGTCAGCGTGGTCTTGCCCGCATCCGGGTGGGAAATGATCGCGAAGGTCCGCCGCGAGGCATAGGGGGCGGAGCCGTTTCGCTCCCGCACCGCGGCGGCCATGCTGGAATCCGTCATCGGTCTCGCAATGCCGTTTGGGTCGGGCGCACATATAGGGCCGTGGACAATGCAATGCCACGCTAATGTTGACCTGACTCGGCGGTTCCGCTGTGCTTTAGTGGTGTTCCTCCCTGGCCACGACGATGGATGCCTCCGTGACGCAGACCGATCTCCTTGCAAACCTTGCTGTATCGCGCCGCCGGCTCCTGCAGGTCGGCGCCGGCTTGACCGCCGTTGGCCTTATCGGCCTTCCCTCCATGGCCTGGGCTGCACGGCTGCGGCTGACCGTGGTGACCGGCAGCACCGGCGGCGTGTTCTATCCCTATGGCGGCGGACTGGCGAAGGTGCTGACCGAAAAGGGCAAGGATATCCAGGCGACGGCCCAGGTGACCGGCGGCTCGGTCGATAACATCAAGCTGCTGGGAGAGGAGGCCGACATCGGCTTCTCGACCATCGATTCCGCCTATGATGCCATAAAGGGTGTCGGCGCCTACAAGGACGTCGGTGCGCTCGACACCAAAGTGCTGGCGGTGCTTTACGACAGCTTCCTGCATGTGATCGTCGGCGCCTCGTCCGGCATCACCAGCGTTGCCGGCCTGAAGGGCAAGCGCGTCTCGGTCGGCTCGGCGGGATCGTCGACCGAATCCATCGCCGACCGGGTGCTGGCCGCTTCCGGACTCGACCCGATGAAGGATGTGATCCGCGACAACCTCAGCGTCGCCGAATCCGTCGGCGCGCTGAAGGATGGCAAGATCGCCGGCATGTTCTGGATCGGCGGCATTCCGACCTCGGCCGTGAAGGACCTGGCGGCCAGCGGCCAGCCGGCGCTGTCCTTCATTCCGACCAGCAAGGAACTGGCGGTGTTGGAGAAGAAGTGGCCCGGCCTCTACCGTCCCATGACCCTGCCGGCCAACGCCTATGAAGGGCAGGCGAAGCCGGTCGCCGGCCTGGGCGTGTCCAATGTGCTGGTCGTCTCGGGCGAATTGGCCGACGAAACGGTCACGCGGGTGCTGAGCACCATCTTCGGCAATCTGGCCGAAGTACAGAAAATCCATCCGGAGGCGCGCAAACTGACGCTTGCCGGAGCCGCCGCCAAGACCGCCGTGCCGTTCCACCCGGCGGCGGAGAAGTTCTACCGCGCGAAGGGCGCCATGAAGTGAGCAGTCCCGCCGCGCGGGACGACGCCGTTCCGCTTTCCGAAGAAGAGCTGGAGCGGCTTTCCCACGACGAGGACCCGGGCGACGCCTATGGCTGGCTGAAATGGGCCACGGGCGCGGTAGCGTTCGGGCTGTCGTGCTACGCGCTCTACTGGACCCAGTTCTCGGTCAACACCACCGTCTACCGCGCCAGCTTCCTCGCCATCTCGCTGGCGCTGGTGATCCTGCGCCATCCCCTGCTACGGGGCAGGGAGCTGCAGACCCGCCGTCCGACCATCGAGGAATGGGCGACGTCGGCGCTGGCGATCGCGCTGATCGGCTTCGCTATTCACGAGAGCAAGCTGCTCGACAAGAGCGTGTTCGCAAGCGGCGTCGCCATCGTCTTTGCCCTGTGCTTCGCGCTCTATCCGCTCGCCGTCATGAACCGGTTCTTCGCCCGTATCCGGCCCATGGACTGGATCTTCGTCGGCCTGGTGCTGTGGACGGCCATCTATCTGTCGCTGAATATCGAGACCTACAAGACGCGGCCGACGCGGCCGACGCCGGATGAAATCGTGCTCGGCACGGTGCTGATCGTGCTGGTGCTGGAAGGTGCGCGCCGTGCGGTCGGCTGGATCCTGCCGGCCATCGCCGTGCTGTTCCTGGCCTATTGCTACCTGGGCCCCATGATCCCGGAGCCGTTCGACCACCGGGGCTTCTCACTCAACCGCATCATCGGCCAGAACTTCCTAACCCTCGAGGGCATCTTCGCCACACCGGTCGAGGTGGCCGTCACGTTCATCATCCTGTTCTCGATCTACGGCGCCGTGCTGGCGCGGGGCGGGGCAGGGCAGTTCTTCATCGACTGGGCCTTCGCCCTGTTCGGCAAGACACCGTCGCCGTCGGCGCCGGGACGCGCCGTGGTCGCCTCCGGCTTCCTGCTCGGCACTGTGTCCGGATCGGGCGTGGCGACGACAGTGACGCTCGCATCGCTCGCCTGGCCCATGCTCAAACGCAGCGGCTATCCGCCCAACGTGGCGGGCGGCATGCTGTCGGCGGCGGGCATCGGCGCGACCCTATCGCCGCCGACCCTGGGCGCGGTGGCGTTCATCATCGCCGAGTACCTGGACGTCGATTACCTGCAGATCCTGATCTACGCCACCATCCCGACGCTGCTGTACTACCTGTCGTGCTGGCTGATGACCGAGGCGGACGCCCGCAGGCTGAACGTCAAGGCGGTGAAGACGTCCGAGGCGTCGCTGTGGGAGTTGACGAAACGCTACGGCTATCACTTCCTGTCGCTGGCGGCGATCGCCGTATTCCTGATCCTGGGTTTCTCGGCGTTCATGGCGGTGTTCTGGTCGGTCGCCATCGCCTTCGTGCTCTCCATGGTCCGGCCCGAAAACCGGCTGGTGAGCCCGAGGGCGCTGGGCGCGGGCCTGGCGGCGGGTGTCGTCGCCTATGCCTATGGCGCATCGGGCCTCGCGGCGGCGCACGGCCTGGGCGAGCTTTTCGACGCGCGGCTGTCGGTGACCGCCTTCTGGATCATGGCCGTGGCGACCCTCTACGCCGGATATGAGGCGTTCCGGTCGCTGCGCCGCGGTGCGGAGCCGGAGGAACAGAGCACAAGGATGATCGAGGCGCTGACCGACGGCGCGCTGTCGACCCTGGGCATCCTCGCCACCTGCGCCTGCGCCGGCATCATCGTGTCGGTCGTCAACCTGACCGGCCTGGGCCTCACCATCTCGTCGATCATCGTCAATGTGGGCGGCGGCGACCGGCTCGCGGTGATCCTGCTGGCGGCGCTCGCCATGTGGGTGCTGGGAACGGCGGTGCCGGTGACCGCCAGCTACATCATCGCCGCGGTCATGCTGGTGCCGGCGCTGACCAGCGTCGGCATCCCGGAGCCGGCGGCGCACATGTTCATGTTCTACTACGCCGTGCTGGCCGACGTATCGCCGCCCACGGCGCTGGCGCCGTTCGCCGCCTCGGCGATCACCGGCGGCAAGCCGTTCCGCACCATGATGCAGGCGTGGAAATATACGTTGCCCGCGTTCCTGGTGCCGGTGATGTTCTGCCTGACCGCCGACGGGTTGCGGCTGCTCGCGCTCAACGCGGATGGCGGCGCGCCGTCGACCGTGACCGACTGGCTGGACATCCTGCTGGTAACCGGCACGTCGTGCCTGGCACTCGTCGGCCTGTGCGTCGGCCTGACCGGCTACGCGCGGGCCCACGCCAACCTGCCCGAGCGCGTGCTGTGTACCCTAGGCGGCGCTTTGCTGCTCGCCGCCCATATCTATGCGGACATGGCGGGCGCGGTGCTGCTCGCAGCGGGGCTCGCGCTACACTGGCTTCGCACCCGTCCGGCGGCGGAATTCACGCAATAACGTTTTGAGCGGACCCGTTTCAACCCTATATAGAGGGCCGGATCACCGATCCTCCACAAGCTGCCGCCAGCGAGAGGGCGCGTTTGCGGGACCAGGCCACATTCTCCGCTGAAAGACCTGCTTCCGGATGAACCGCGACCCAAGTCAAGAACGCTACCTACTCGGCACTACCATCCCCTTCATCCTCGCCCATGTGGCCTGCTTCGCCGCCATCTGGACCGGCATCTCCGTGGCCGACGTGGCGCTTTGCGCCGGTCTCTACGCGGCGCGCATGTTCGGCGTCACCGGCGGCTATCACCGTTACTTCTCGCACAGGACCTACAAGACCAGCCGGGTGATGGCTTTCATCCTCGGCTTCCTCGCGCAGAGCTCGGCGCAGCGCGGCATCCTGTGGTGGGCGGGCACGCACCGGCATCATCACCGGTTCTCCGACGGTCCCGAGGACGTGCATTCGCCGGTGCGGCGCAGCTTCGTCTATTCCCATGTGGGCTGGATTTTCAGCACCCGCTACGATCGGACCGACCTGAGCCTGGTGCCCGACCTGGCCAAATATCCCGAGTTGCTGTGGCTGGAGCGCCATCCCTATCTGCCGGCGATCCTGACCGGCTTCGTCGTCTGGCTGCTGGCCGGCTGGTCTGGGCTGGTCGTGGGCTTCCTCTGGTCGACCGTGCTGTGCTGGCACGCCACCTTTGCCATCAACTCGCTGGCCCATATCCATGGCAGCCGGCGCTACGTGACCGGCGACCAGTCGCGCAACAACTGGTGGTTGGCGCTGCTGACCTTCGGCGAGGGCTGGCACAACAACCATCACCACTACCAAGGCTCGGTAAAGCAGGGCTTCCGGTGGTACGAGATCGACGTCAGCTACTACGTGCTGCGCGCCATGTCGGCGGTCGGCCTTGTCTGGGATCTGCGGCTGCCGTCCGGGCGCGCCATCCAGTACGGCGAGAAACTGACACCCGCCGTGGTCGAGAAGGCCGCCGGCCAGCTCGCTGCCAGCTTCCCCGTGGAAGGCATCGCCGCCGACCTGCGGGCGCGCCTCGCCGAGAAGCGCGGCCACGTCCAGCACGAGCTGGCCGAGCTGATCGACCGCTGGCATCGCCAGCTCGACGAGAAGGTCGAGCACCTGCGCCACGACCTCGACGAGTTGTTCCATGCCATCCACGTGCCGGCCATGCCCACCATGGCCGAGTTGCGTGAGAAGGCCGCGGGCATGTTCGCCCAGACACCCAATCTCAACGACATCGCCGAACGCACCCGCCAGATCCTGATCGACGGCGTCCGCGACGAGCTCCTGGGCCGCCGTGCGATGGCTGCCGCCGCCCACTGAGCGTGGCTCCCCGCCGTTCGGGATGCTAGGGTTCCGCCGAATTTAGGGGAGCATCACCACCATGACCGTATCGCTTGAAGGCACCGTCGCGCTCGTCACCGGCGCGGGAGGCGGCATCGGCGGCGCCACCTGCGCGGCCTTGCAGGAGGCCGGCGCGCACGTGATTGCCACCGACCTCGCTTCGACTCCGGCCAGCCGACGCCCGCAAGGCGCCGAATGGCTCGACCTCGACGTGACTGACGAAGACAATTGGTCATCGGTCGTCGCCGCCGTCGAGCGGACGCACGGTCACCTCGACATCCTTGTCAACAACGCCGGCATCTCGGTGGTCGAACCCATCGAGGGCAGCACGCTCGCGTCCTGGCGCCGGGTGATGGCGATCAACGTGGACGGCGTCTATCTCGGCGTCCGCAGTTGCCTGTCCCTGCTGCGCAAGGCCGGTGAACGCCGCAGGGGCGGTGCGTCGATCGTCAACCTGTCGTCGAACGCCGGCCTGATCGGCGCGCCGCTCAATGTCGCCTACTGCACCAGCAAGGGCGCGGTCCGGCTGATGACCAAGGCGCTCGCCATGGAGTTCAGCGCGCTCGGCTACAAGATCCGGGTCAACTCCGTCCATCCCGGCGGTATCGACACCGGCATGCTGGAGTCCATCTTCCAGCGATTCCACGAGCTGGGCATGGCGCCTTCCGCGCAAGCGGCCTACGACGCGTCGGTGGCGGCCCATCCGATCGGCCGCATGGGCAAGCCCGAGGAAATCGCTGCCGGCATCAGGTTCCTTGCGAGCGACGAGTCCAGCAACATGCACGGCTCCGAGCTGGTCATGGATGGTGGCTACACCGCCGCCTAGCGGTGTGCCGGGACCAGCTTGGGACGGTAGAGCGGCGACAGCGGCCATTGCGTGAAGCCGGCGTCGAACTCTTCCATCCGCGCCGGGACGCTGCGCACTGATTTTCCGTAGCTGGTGCGCGGGTCGTCCTCCGAGTTGTTCACCGGCGTCTCCAGCACCCCGTTCTGCATCAGGCAACGGGTGACATAGCCGGCGACACGGTCATGGCTCGCCCTTTGGGGGTCGAGCGCCTCGTACATGCCGGGCTCGCCATTCTTCAAGTATCGGTCCCGCAGATAAATCGCATGTCCCGCATAGGCGCGCGCCAGCAGATAGACCCGCTGCTGCATCGGCATGCTGCCCAGCCGGGCAGGGTTGTAGTAGACGCTGCCACCCTCGTAGTAGGCGGTACCCTCGGAGTATTCGACCAGGCTTGGGGAATCCCAAAGGCCCCAGCCGCGCTGGACGCTCTTGTCCATGCAATCGTCGATGGCCTCGGCCAGGCGCTCGATGCCGACATGACCCGGTCGGCCCGGATAGCGCGGATCGTTCGATTCCCGGTAGATGTCCTTGTTGCCATCGGGCGGCCGGGAAGCATCCTCGCCGCCGCACACCGGCAGGCCCTCGGCCTTGAACGCCTCCACGGAGTTGGGGTCGTCCGGTGAGGAGATGCATCCGCAGCAGGCGTGCTGCCTGTCGCCCCTGATGGCGTAACAGCCCGGGCTCCAGCTCTTGCCGCCGGCGATCTTGTCGATGGGAATGACGTTGCCGACGCATTTCTCGCCTTCGGTGCTGCGTCCCTGGGTGCCGAAATAGTCGCGCTCGCTCATGTTGCCGTCATAGAGCGGATCGCCCTGCTGCCACTGGCCGCCGCTGTCGGTGTTGTATTCGTCGCGGTAGGGCTCGGCGACAGCCGCACCCGCCAGCGCGACGACCAGCGGGGCGAGGGCGCTCCAGCGGGTCAGCATGCCGTGTAGACCATGCAGGTGCACGAGCCGCCGTAATATTCGGTGCACGACCAGTTGCCGCCCTGGCCGGTGCACTGGTAGTCGGTGCCCGCCGTCGGATAGGAGAAGCCGCATCGCTTGCCGCCGCCGCCCTGGCCCTGTGGCTCCGCCGCCTTGGGATTGAGGCTATTCATGAACGAGCGCATGCCGGCGGCGGCGCGCTGCCATTCGGCTTCCAGATAGGCCCGGTCGCCGCTGACGTCGCCCACCAGCATGGCACCCGACAGACCGTCCACATACCAGGCCCGCGACGAATCCCGTATCTGCCAGGCCAGCACCGGCGGCCGGCCGTCGGGCGCGAAGATGCGCAGGTCGGCGGCGTTCATCGCCTTCATGCCGTGCTGGCGCGCCACCTTGGCGGCCTGCGCGAGATCGATGAATCCGGGCGGCAGCGGCGTGGTGTTATAGGTCCAGTCCTCGACCCGATTGACCTGATAGCCGATGGCGGCATCCGGCATCACCGACAGCGCCTGGCGCGCCCTGGGCGACCAGAAATAGAACCGGGTCGAGGGTTCGGAGCCGGAGATGCGAACTTCCAGCGCGACCTGTCGCGCGTCCTTCTGCCAGCTGGTCACCCGTTTGGCGATGGTCACCAGATAGTCCGGCAACTTGCTCGGCACGCTTTGGCCTGCAACCTGAACCAGGGCGACCGGCGGTACATCGGGCCGCGAGGGTCCCATCTGCGGCCCCGCCGCGTTCGGCTCCTTGCGGTTCCACCAGACCATGCCATTGCGGCCGGTGAGCTGAAGCATTGACGGATATGGCATCACATAGGTGCCTAAATCGGCCCCTGAGCCGGTCATGCTGAACCTGCCGCCCGACGCCTCGATCCGTCCGCCGCGCGCGGCCGGCGCGCCCGGACCTTCACCCCTGATGGAATAATTGCCGTTGGCCTGGATATCGAGGGTCATGAACACGGCGCCCTGGCTATTCGAGGTCATCACGAACCATGAACCGACCAGGCCGGGATCAACCTTGGCGAAAACCGGCTCGGCCAGAAGCAGCGCGGCGACGGCGATCAGCGACCGGAACAGGGTTTTGGGCACCGCTTTCCTCCAACACATGGGTTGGAAACCGACGCCGCAAGCATTCCACAGGCGCAACGACCGGACAAGGCGGGCGTTGGTCAGAACCAGCCCAGACGCTCCAGCATGAACGCCGCGCGCGCGTCGACCGTGACCTTGGGCAGCTCAACGGTTTCGTACCCCAGTGCCTCGTATGCCGCGCACAGTGGCGCATAGCTCGCCGCGGCATCCTCGAAGCTGTGACGGCGCTCCGCATCATTGTGAAAGATCTCCGGCCAAGGCGGCGCCAGAAACACCAGCCGGCGGCAGCGAAACAGGCGGGCCGCCGTACGCAGATGGTTCGGCAACGGCAGCCCTGCCTAATCCGAGCCGACCACCTGATCGATGATGCCCCGGTCGAAGAAGGTCAGGCGGCCGGTCCGCGCCGCCGAGATCATGTTGTGCATGGTGCGCGAGATCGTGAGTTCGACGAACTTGCCCGCGTCGGCCCAGGGCAGGGCATTGCCGCCGATGAAAATCTGCTCCTTGACCACCTGGCGGCCGGCCTCCTCGCGGACGGCATGGCCCTGGCATGCCAACTCCGCCAACAGCGTCGACTTGCCTCCGCCCGAACAGCCGGAAATGATCACCAGCTGGTCGGCGGCGGGCACCACGAGGGAAGGATCGTACGAGTCTTCCATGAGCATTCTCCATGGCCTTAGGGCATTTTGACAAAGAGGGGATGCTTGGCAACCGCCGGGAAAAGCGGGACACTCGGGGTAGCGTAGGCACGGAGGGTGGCATGGTGCTTGGGTTGTCTATCGGGGCGTTTACGATATTGCATGTACTCATCAGCCTGATCGCCATCGCGGCGGGGCTTGTCGTGCTCTACGGCATGATCAGGTCGCAGCGGACGGCCGGGCTCACAGCCTGCTTCCTCGCGACCACGGTCGCGACGACGCTGACCGGCTTCCTGTTCCCGATCACCGCGCTGACGCCGGCACTGATCACCGGAATTTTCTCGTCCGTCGTCCTGGCCATCGCGTTGGCGGCGCTTTACGGGTTCAAGCTCGCTGGACAGTGGCGGACGTTCTACGTCATTGCGGCCGTCACCTCGCTCTACCTCAACGTCTTCGTGCTTGTGGTGCAGTCGTTCCTCAAGGTGCCGTCCCTGAACGCGCTGGCACCCAACGGGAACGAGCCGCCGTTCGTGATCGCCCAGGGCGCCGTGCTGCTCGCCTTCGTCGCGCTCGGATATCTGGCGGTGAAACGGTTCCGACCCGCGCGCGTCCCGGCCTGACGGTACGGCGTCTTGCTCGACAGGTTCTTCCGACTCTCCGAAAACGGCACGACCGTCCGCACCGAGGTGCTGGCCGGCCTGACCAGCTTCCTCACCATGGCCTACATCATCGTCGTCAACCCGACGATCCTGGCCGATGCGGGCATGCCCTTCGCGGGCGCCGCCGCCGCCACCTGCCTTGGCGCGGCCATGGGCTCGATCCTGATCGGCCTCGCCGCCAACTCCCCGATCGCCCTGGCGCCCGGCATGGGGCTCAACGCCTATTTCACCTACACGGTGGTAAAGGGCATGGGCTTGCCGTGGGAGGCGGCGCTGGGCTGCGTGTTCCTGTCCGGCCTTGCCATGTTGCTGCTGACGGTCGCGGGCCTCCGGCAACTCATCATCGCCGCCATCCCGCAGTCGCTCTACGCCGCCATCGCCGCCGGCATTGGCCTGTTCATCGCGTTCATCGGCCTGCATGGCGCGGGCATCGTGGTAGCCAATCCAGTGACGGCCGTGAAGCTGGGCGATCTGGCGACACCGTCGGCGGGACTTGCCGTGTTCGGCCTGGCGCTGACCGGCGCGCTGCTGGTGTGGCGGATACGCGCCGCCATCCTGATCGGCATCGTCGCGACGACGGCGCTGGCCTGGGTTCTCGGCGAAGTGGTGATGAAACCGATCGACTACAGCGTCGCCGCGCTGACCTCCACCGCCTTCCGCCTCGACATCCCGGCGGCGCTGGGCCTTGGCGGCCACGGCGCCGGCATCGCGCTCGTCGAGATCGTCTTCATCTTCCTGTTCGTCGACCTGTTCGACAATGTGGGCACGCTCGTCGCCGTTACCCAGCGCGCCGGATTGATGACACAGGACGGCCGAATCCCGCGCCTGAGGCGCATGCTGTTCGCCGATTCGGCCGCCAGCATGGCGGGTGCGGTCGCCGGCACCAGCCCGGTGGTGAACTACATCGAAAGTGCGTCGGGCGTATCGGCCGGCGGGCGCACCGGGCTGACGGCGGTGGTTGTCGGCCTGCTGTTCCTCGCCGCGCTGTTCGCCGCACCTTATGCCCAGGCGATTCCGGCCGCGGCGACGGCGCCCGCGCTGATCCTGGTCGGCGCCATGATGATGGCGCCGCTCGCCAGGGTCGACTGGGCGGACCCGATGACGGCGATCCCGGCGTTCCTGATCCTGGTCGGCATTCCGCTGACGTTTTCGATCTCCAACGGCATCGCGTTCGGCGTCATCGCCTATGTGGTGCTGAAGCTGGTGAGAGGGCAGGCGGGACGCGGCGACTGGCTGATGATCCTGCTGGCCGCCCTGTTCGCGGTGCGCTTCGTCTGGCTGGCGGCCGGCTAGAGCGAGCCCCGAAGCTTGTTGCGGATCATCAGCGGCACAAGCCGTGCGGTCTCGCGGACGCCAGCCCGGCGAATCGAGCGCACGCCAAGGCCGAGGCCGTCCCAGACCGCGCCGAGCGAGATCAGCGCCATGGCGGCGGGCCGGCTGATCAGCGCCTCCAGCCGGTCGTGGGCGGCAACCTGCCGCAGCACCTCGCGCGCCTTGGCTGAGTCGCCGAGTTGTTTGAGCCCCAGGGCGAGGGCAAGCTGGGTATTGGCATCACCGACGCCATGGACCAGCGCCTGCTCGAAGGATGCAGCGGCGCCGGACCGGTCTCCCATGCGCAGCTGCAGGCAGCCGAGATGCGTCCAGTTGGGTCCGCTGGCCGGACTGGCGGCGAGGCGCCAGCGCAAGGCCCTCAGCGAAGCGGCATCGCGGGGCCCGAGTCCCTCGACCCGGCTCATTTCCTCCTGCGGAATGATGTAGCCATTGACCGATCCGGTCTCCCGCACGGTGTATTCCAACAGCTCGACATGGCTGGTGAAGAACGGTCGCTCGAAATACGGGTGGGCGACGGCCGCTTCCGGAGACATGCAAGGCAGGTCGCGGGATATCGCTTGATACGGCACAGCCAGCACCGAAAATCCGTGCCCCTCGATCTGGACCCGGCAGCGGTGACCCTGAAGGCCGCCGACATCAACCGGCTCCCAGACCGGGTCCAGGCTTGCCAGCAACTGGTTGAGCGCGACCTGCTCGCGGCTGTGGTACTTGAGACGTTCCTGCCAGCGGGCGAAGAAAGCGCGCGTCGCCGGGGTGGACCGGGCACGATAGAAGCCGACGCAGAGCACGAAACCCCATCTGGCGGCCAGATCGCGGGGAATGCCGTACTCGACCGAACAGACGATGTCGTCCGGATGATCGTCCAGCAGCGGCCAGGGCGAGCGCTGCCAGAAGGCGTCGATGTCTGTGTGGAGAATGTCGTGGCCGGCGTCGAGGAAGCCGCGAAAGAACGCCATGTGGCGCACCAGCAGGGAATGGCGGCTGTCCCGGGATATCGCGAGTTGCGGCAGCGCGGACGGCACGACACGGTCCAGGGCGAGGCACTGCTCGAACGACGCGTCATCCATGCAGCCGACCTGCAGGTCGCCGCGCATATGCGGCGCGGACTGGGCGAGCCAAAGCCGCAACAGGCGCATATAGGGCGCGTTCACCGAAGCGACGATCTTCGGGGTCGATTGTGTTTGCATCCGGATAGAGAGTCCGTTGGGCTGGCGAAATTACGCTCTAAGAGTCGCATAATTGGCGGCGCGGGAGAACCCGATAGCAACCTTTCGCGATGCGTTCGGAGAGGTTGGCTGGGGGACTAGGATTCGAACCTAGACTGGCGGAGTCAGAGTCCGCTGTCCTACCGTTAGACGATCCCCCAACGAAGGCGGGCGGAACATAGGGAGACAGGCGCATCCTGTCAACGATTTGCACCGCGTTTTTGGTGTGCGAAACGGGAGGCAGTGATAGGCGCATTCCTTGTCGTCAGAGTCGCCGAAGCCGCGCTTTGCATCCTGCTGCTCGCGCTCGCCACAATGATCGGCGCGCCGCATGCCGGCGGCGTTCCGGCGGACGCATCGGCAGCTTGGGCGAGGCACGAGTTGCTCTACGGCTTCGTGGTCGTTCAGGCGCTGGCATGGCGCGGCTTCGGGCGGCTGATCGAGTTGCGGGTCATCGCGCTTACCGTCGCCGCTGTGGTTTATGCGCTGGTCGCGGGCCATGGGTTGGCGTTCACGCTCTGCTTCATCGTGGCGCAGGCAGTCACCGAACTGGGTGTCTGGTGGCGCATGCAGCTTATGTGAAACAGCCGCCCGATCCGGCGCGGCCTTGCACCATCGGGAAAGCACGTTACATTGGAGTGAATTCCCAAGTCTTTGAACCGGAGCCCAAAAGCCAAGTGAGTCACGCGGCCGACCATATCGAAGCCAGGCCCGGGAACGGGCAGGGCGCCGGCCGTTGGGGGCACACCTATGCCGCGGTTGATCTGGGCACCAACAACTGCCGGCTGCTGATCGCCAAGCCGACGGGCGCCGGGTTCCGCGTCATCGATTCGTTCTCGCGCATCGTCCGGCTGGGCGAGGGCGTTGCCAACAAGGGCGCGCTGTCGCCCGAAGCCATGGGCCGCACCATCGAGGCGCTGAAGATCTGCGCCGACAAGATCGAGCGCCGGGGCGTCACCCGCCAGCGCCACGTGGCGACGGCCGCCTGCCGCGCCGCCAGCAACCACGAGGAATTCCTCGACAAGGTGCGCAGCGAGACCGGCTTGAACCTGCACGTGATCACCCCGGAGGAAGAGGCGCGGCTCGCCGTGTCCGGCTGCATATCGCTGTTCGACGACGGTTCCGAATTCGCCTTCGTGTTCGACATCGGCGGCGGCAGCACCGAGCTGATCTGGGTTGCCGCCACGCCGGACAAGGCCTGCGACATCCGCGCCTGGACCTCGCTGCCCTGCGGCGTGGTGACGCTCGCCGAGACCTTCGGCGGCCGCGAGGTGACGGCCGAAATGTATCGGAGCATGGTTCGCCACGTGGAAGATCTGCTCCGGCCGTTCGAGCAGCAGCATCGGTTGCGCGACCGGGTGAAGTCGCACCAGGTGCAGATGATCGGCACCTCGGGAACGGTGACGACCATCGCCGGCATCCATCTGGGCCTGAGGCGCTACGACCGCAGCCGGGTGGACGGCATGTGGATCGGCCGCGAGCACATCCACGATATCTCCCGCCGGCTGACCGGCATGAGCTATGAGGAGCGCATGGCCGAGCCCTGCGTGGGCAAGGACCGCGCCGATCTGGTCATCGCCGGCTGCGCGATCTATGAGGCCATCGCCAACATGTGGCCCTGCGACCAGCTCCGCGTCGCCGACCGAGGCCTGCGCGAGGGCCTGCTGCTCGACCTGATGATCGACGCCGACACCGAACAACGCCGGAACGGGCATGGCGCCGCGACCGCCTAGGGCCTCGCGCCCGAGCGCCCCGGGAAAAGCCCAGACCAAGGGACCTGGAGAGCGGGAACTCAGCGTGCGGGTCAAGTCCGCCTCGGGCCGCACCCTGTCGTCGACTCTATGGCTGCAGCGCCAGCTCAACGATCCCTATGTGGCCGCCGCCAGGCGCGAGGGCTACCGTTCGCGCGCCGCCTACAAGCTGATCGAGATGGACGAGAAATACCATCTGCTGAAGAAGGGCGCCCGGATCATCGACCTGGGCGCCGCACCCGGCGGCTGGAGCCAGGTCGCGGCGAAGAAGGCCGGTCCATCCGGCCGCATCATCGCCATCGACATCAATCCGTTCGACCCGATTCCCGGCGTCGAGATCACCCGGATGGATTTCCTCGACCCCGACGCGCCCGACAGGCTGATCGCCATGGCCGGCGGCCCGGTCGACCTGGTGATGAGCGACATGGCGGCATCCGCCTCGGGCCACCGACCGACCGACCATCTGAAGATCATGGCGCTGTGCGAGGCGGCGGTCGAGTTCGCCGTCAATGTTCTGTCGCCGGGCGGAAGCTTCGTCGCCAAGGTGCTGAAGGGCGGTACCGAGAACGAACTGCTCGCCATGATGCAGCGGCATTTCAGGTCCGTGCGCCACGCAAAACCCAAGGCCAGCCGGCAGGATTCCGCCGAAGCGTACGTGGTCGCGACCGGTTTCAAGGGCCTCCAGCAACCCTGATACTAGCCCTTGTACCGGGGCGTCCTCGGTGTCATATTCCGCGCCACTTCGGCGCAGGCGACCCAGGAGGCCCGATGGACATTCGCGAGGCACTGACTTTCGACGACGTCCTTCTTGTGCCCCGCGAATCGAGCGTCATGCCCGGCCAGGTCGACACCCGGACCCGTCTCACACAATCCATCGAACTCGGCATCCCGCTGCTGTCGGCGGCCATGGACACCGTCACCGAAAGCCGGCTCGCCATCGCCATGGCCCAGGCCGGCGGCATGGGCATCCTTCATCGCAACATGACCCCGGCGCAACAGGCCGAGGAAGTCCGGCAGGTGAAGAAGTTCGAATCCGGCATGGTGGTGAACCCGGTCACCATCGAGCCGCACCAGCCGCTGTCGCACGCGCTGGAGCTGATGAAGCATCACCGCATCTCCGGCATTCCCGTCGTCGAGAAGGGCGGCAAGCTGGTCGGCATCCTGACCAACCGCGACGTTCGTTTCGCCACCAACCAGGCGCAGCCGGTCAGTGACCTGATGACCCAGCAGGTCATCACGGTGAAGGACAACGTCGACACCCACGATGCGCAGAAGCTGCTGCACCAGCACCGCATCGAGAAGCTGCTGGTGGTCGACGACGCCTATCGCTGCATCGGCCTGATCACGGTCAAGGACATCGAGAAGGCCCAGCTTCACCCCAACGCGTCGAAGGACGCCAAGGGTCGCCTGAGGGTCGGCGCAGCTGTCACCGTCGGCAACGAGGGCCTGGACCGCGCCGCGGCGCTGGTCGACGCCGAGGTCGACGTGATCGTGGTCGACACGGCGCATGGTCATTCCAGCCGCGTCATCGACACCGTCGAGAGGCTGAAGAAGAACGGCAATGTCGAGGTGATCGCCGGCAACATCGCCACCGCCGACGCCGCGAAGGCGCTGATGGACGCGGGTGCCGACGCGGTCAAGGTCGGCATCGGCCCGGGCTCGATCTGCACCACCCGCATCGTCGCCGGCATCGGCGTGCCGCAGCTGACCGCGGTGATGGACGTGGTCACCGTCGCCCGCAAGGCCGGCATCCCGGTGATCGCCGACGGCGGCATCAAGACCTCGGGTGACGTGGCCAAGGCCATTGCCGCCGGCGCCAACTGCGTCATGGTCGGCTCGCTGCTGGCCGGCACCGAAGAAGCGCCGGGCGAGGTGTTCCTCTATCAGGGCCGGTCCTACAAGGCCTATCGCGGCATGGGGTCGGTGGGCGCCATGGCCCGTGGCTCGGCCGACCGCTACTTCCAGGAAGAAGTGAAGGATACCATGAAGCTCGTCCCGGAAGGCGTTGAAGGGCAAGTGCCTTTCAAGGGTCCGACCGGCAGCGTGGTGCACCAGCTGGTCGGCGGCCTGCGCGCCGCCATGGGCTACACCGGCGCGGCCACCGTGCCCGACCTGCAGGAGCGGGCGCAGTTCGTGCGCATCACCAATGCGGGCCTGCGCGAGAGCCACGTCCACGACGTGGTGATCACGCGCGAATCCCCCAACTATCCGGGCTCCTGACCGATCATGAGGGAAGGCGCCCGCATCCAGGCCGCGATCGACCTGGTTGCGGCGGTCGACAATTCCACCCGCGACGGCGGCGCGGCCGCCGATTCCATCCTGCGCGACTATTTCAGGCAGCGCCGCTATGCCGGTTCGAAAGACCGGCGCGCCGTCGGCGACCTCGTCTATGCGGTGCTGCGCCGGCGCGGCGAGCTCAACTGGCGGCTCGGCGACGAGACCGGCGGCGCGCGGCTCGCGGTGCTGGCCCAGGCGGCGCTGTCCGGTGCCGATCTCTCCACCATGAACGGCGAGTTCGAAGGCGATCCGCACGCGCCGGCGCCGATCGACGAACAGGAAATGTCGCAGCTGCAACAGGCCCTTGCCGCCGATTTCTCGACCGCGCCGTCATGGGCGCGGCTGAACTTCCCGGCCTGGCTGGAGGACCAGCTGGCGCGCCGCTTCGGCGAGCGGCTCGAGCAGGAGATGGCGGCGCTGGAGGGCAGGGCGCCACTCGACCTGCGGGTCAACCTGCTGCGCGGCACGCCCGAGGACGCCCTGACGCTGCTGCCGGAAGCCTCGCGCGGCGGCTTGATCTCGACCAGCCTGCGCATGCCGACCAGCGAGGACATCTCCCGCCACATCGCCTATCTGGGCGGCCTGGTCGAGATCCAGGACGAGGCCTCGCAGATCGGCGCGCTGCTGACCGGTGCGGGCAAGGGGATGCAGGTGCTCGACCTGTGCGCGGGCGGCGGCGGCAAGACGCTCGCCATGGCGGCGATGATGGGCAATTCGGGCCAGATCTATGCCTTCGACACCGACCGCAGGCGGCTCGAGCGTCTGCGGCCGCGCGCCAAGCGGGCCGACGCGCGCAACATCCAGTATGTCGACAGCCCGTCGAAGCTGCCGTCCGCCGTCGATCTGGTGGTGCTCGACGTGCCGTGCAGCGGCACCGGCACCTGGCGGCGCAACCCCGAACTGCGATGGCGGCTGACGCCGGATCGGCTGGCCGCGCTCACCCGGCTGCAGGACGACCTGCTCGACCGCGGCGCCGCGCTGGTCAAGCCCGGCGGCCAACTGGTCTACATGACCTGCTCGCTGCTGCCCGAGGAATGCGAGGCCCGCGCCGACGCGTTCCTGGCCCGCAATCCGGCCTTCGCCAGCGTCTCGTGGAAGGAGAACTGGCCGGCCACGGAAGCCGTGCCACCCGCGACCCTGTCGCGCTGGCCCGACTACCTGGTCCTCACGCCCGCCACCCACCAGACCGACGGCTTTTTCGTTGCCGTCCTGCAACGCTCGCCATAGGGTCCAAAAACCATGACTGAACACGTCCTCATCGTCGATTTCGGCTCCCAGGTGACCCAGCTGATCGCCCGCCGCGTGCGCGAGGTGGGCGTCTATTGCGAGATCGTGCCGTTCAATAAAGTCGACGGCATGATCGACGCCTTCGACCCCAAGGGCATCATTCTCTCGGGCAGCCCGGCCAGCGCCAATGCGGACAACGCGCCGCGCATCCCGCAGAAGGTGCTGGACCGCGGCGTGCCGATCTTCGGCATCTGCTATGGCGAGCAGGCGTTGTGCGCGCAGCTCGGCGGCTCGGTGGAGAATTCCGACCACCGCGAGTTCGGCCGCGCGTTCCTGTCCGTAACCGAGCGCTGCGCCCTGTTCGACGGCGTCTGGGCGCCGGGCGAGCGGCACCAGGTGTGGATGAGCCACGGCGACCGGGTGAACGCCATCCCCGAGGGCTTCAAGGTCGTCGGCGTCAGCGACGGCGCGCCGTTCGCCGCGATCGCCGACGAGGCGCGGCGCATCTATGCCGTGCAGTTCCACCCGGAGGTGATGCACACGCCCGATGGCGGCAAGCTGCTGAAGAACTTCGTGCTGAACATCGTCGGCTGCGTCGCTGACTGGTCCATGGCCGCGTTCCTCGAGAGCAAGATCGCCGAGGTGCGCGCCCAGGTCGGCAGCGGCCGGGTAATCTGCGGCCTGTCGGGCGGCGTGGATTCGTCCGTGGTCGCGGTGCTGCTGCACGAGGCCATCGGCGACCAGCTGACCTGCGTGTTCGTCGACCACGGCCTGCTGCGCGCCGACGAGGCCGAGCAGGTGGTGAGCCTGTTCCGCGGCCACTACAACATTTCCCTGGTGCATGTGGACGCCGCCGACCTGTTCCTCGGCAAGCTGGAGGGCGTCACCGACCCCGAGCAGAAGCGCAAGATCATCGGCGGCACCTTCATCGACGTGTTCGAGGCCGAGGCGACGAAGATCGGCGGCGCGAAATTCCTCGCCCAGGGCACGCTCTATCCCGACGTGATCGAGAGCGTCTCGTTCGGCGGCGGCCCCAGCGTCACCATCAAGTCGCACCACAATGTGGGCGGCCTGCCGGCGCGCATGAACATGGAGCTGGTCGAGCCGCTGCGCGAGCTGTTCAAGGACGAGGTGAGGGTGCTGGGCCGCGAGCTGGGCCTGCCCGAGACCCTGGTCGACCGCCACCCGTTCCCCGGCCCGGGCCTCGCGATCCGCATCCCCGGCGCGATCGAGCGCGACAAGATCACCCTGCTGCAGAAGGCCGACAAGATCTACCTCGAGGAAATCCGCCGCGCCGGCCTCTACGACGCCATCTGGCAGGCCTTCGCCGTGCTACTGCCGGTGCGCACCGTGGGCGTTATGGGCGACGAGCGGACGTATGACTATGTGTGCGCGCTGCGGGCGGTGACCTCGACCGACGGCATGACGGCGGACTATTACCCGTTCGACCACGAGTTCCTGGGGCGGGTATCGAGCCGGATCATCAACGAGGTGAGGGGGATCAACCGGGTGGTCTACGACGTGACGTCGAAGCCGCCGGGGACGATTGAGTGGGAGTGAGAACGAGCTGCATCCTGACGGTAGCACACCCACTCCATGAACATGGCTCTACAGCAGCATTGCTTGATAACTAGTTGCCATCAGTGAAACATGTGCCTCCAACGGAGGGCGCAGTTCAAAGGCGCGGGGCTCGCGCGCGAAGTTCCAAAGACGCACTAGCCGCCAGTCCTCGCGTCGAGCTTCCGCGACCTGGAGTTCATTGCGCGTGATATGAAACGGCGTTCGTTCCCAGCCATTGGTGGTCTTGACCTCGATCAGCCGGCTGTTGCCAGCGGTTTCGAAGCTTTCAATGTCATAGCCAGCACCATCGCCATCCACATTCGATGTCCAACGGATTCGGTTCGCAAGGTCAGTTCGACCGGCAGCGCGCAGGTTGGCATATTCGTGGGCTAGCACGCGCTCCTCGCCGGCGCGTCCAAGCGTCCGGTTTCGCGCGTCCCTTTCGGCAACGTCGTATTTCCGTGCGATTGCGGTCATCTGTTCGAGTTCGATTGGGGGAGGCTGATTGCTCTGCGTCGGCGGCGGGCCGATCCACAGGATCGACTCCTCGCCAAACGCGGCCGGCATACGGTTCGGGCCAGGCCGCGCGACTGGTGCGAGCCAAGCCGGATGCAGGTCAAGCCAACGCTTCACCACATCGGCTAGCGAAGCCTGAAAGTTGAAGGCCGGCTTGTAGCCGGGAATCCAGGTTTCCCCCAATCCCAGCAACACGGCGCTGATGTTCTGGTGCTTGTACTCGATGGAGCCGCGAGGCCGGCCAATTCTCACCTGCAACAGACGATTGTGTTCGGCCTTGCTGTATGAGCGTCCGGCGATGTCGTCGGCGAGCATGGCGAAATAGTCCGCGACGATCGCGTCGTTCTGCTCGTCGGTCCAGTCGCCGGCCATCGGTGATCCTGATTAGGTAACGCTCTACTAAATCTGATCCAGATCCCTGACGTGCACCATCCGGTCCGAAAGATACGGATGCCGTCTCACTGTGTCATAAAATCGCTGATCTGCGGTGACGACAGGGTATTGCTCCTGCAACGCCAGCGCGAGATAGACGCAGTCATAGACCGGGTGGTCGAGATCGAGAGCCAGTTGGCCGGCGGCACCGATCAGTCGGCTCGTGGGGACGGGCACGGCGATGGGCGCCGCCTTGAGAACGTCCATGGCTTCGGCGAAATCGTCCTTGCCGATATCGCCGCGCCGGCTCATGGCCCAAAGCGCATTTCCCGCCTCCGCAAACAGAAGCTCGGGCGCGATGCGCGTGACGTCGTCGCGCAACAGCCGCAACGCCCGGTCCGAGTACATTTCCGTCACCAGCCACTTCACCGCCACGCTGGCATCGACGACATAGCCGCTCATGCGGCGTGATCGCGGTCACGGTCGGCACGGATGATATCGGCGCTGTCTGCGGTGGACCGAAGCCGCTTTCGCAGTGACGCGGCGCGATCGGCAAAGGAAGCGCCGCTGTCCATTAGCGCGGCACGCAGAATTTCCCGGTGCTCCGACTCGGCCGAACGGCCGTGTTCGGCCGCACGTTTCCTCAACGCCTTCACGACTTGGTCGTCGACCTTCCGCACGGTAAGCTGCGCCATTGCGATGCGTTCATTGCCTATGTCTTCAATGCCTGCAGTATAGGCCACTTCGTGCCCGCCGACAACGGATCAACGCCGGTATGACGCCGGTTACGGCGGCAATTTGCGAAACCTGACGTTAGCAAGTGAGCGACGCGCATGGCCTTGTGTAAACAGACACCCCCGCAGATCGACCATGGCCGAAACATACTCGAGTGAAGCGCCTAGAGCGCCGGAGTCATTCACGCTTTCAAGGAATCGCGATAAGCTTCCACATCCGGGGGGATGGGCCGGCCCGGGGGGAGGGATTTCGCATGGGTCGAAGATCAGCGGCAATTCTGGCATTCACGTGTATTGGCGTGCTGGCGGCGTGCGGCGAGGCGCAGACCTCGGGCGACCCCGCGGCCGCGTCGGCGGCAGGGCCTGCGACACAGCCCGCAGGTCAGACCTCGGCCACGGCCTCGGACGCCGGCCAACCGTCCCCGGGCGCGGGACCGGCGCGGAAGCCGGGCGGCGGCCTTGTCGCCGAGGAGTCCGGCCTGGAAGGCAACCTGTCCATCCAAATCAGGTGGAAGTCGGAGATCGTCACCGGGAACCCCAACGAGGGCGTGATGACGCAGACCTACAACCGTGTCGCGCAACTGCTCTGTCCCGTCACCTCCAGCGGCGAATCCGCTTATTCCTACTTCGCCACCTACGATAATCCCAACGGCGATCCATTCGCCGCGACGGGTTCCTACCAGCCCTGGTTCAACGAGGACTGCACCGGGAGCCTGACGATTGACGACACCTACCATCTGGACGATCCGACGCTCGCCGGCCCGGAGCCGGTCGTCCACACGACCGGAACCCGCCCGCTCAGCACCGGGGATACGCCGCTCACCGTCGAGACCGACCTGAACCGCGCGCGCACCCGCTACATGTTCATCTCGCCCAGCGCGGGCGGCTTCCAGCAGCAAGAAGCGCCCGGCTATCCGGCCAAGCTCGTCACCGCGTCCGCGGCGCCCATGGCCGTCATGGATTTCACGCTCGAGGGGCCGATCGGCGGCGGCAAGCGCGAGGTCAAAGTCCAGGGCGGCATGCTCTACGTCGACTGGACGTTCACCCGCGGACGCCATCAGCGCTAGCGAGGACGCCCTGTCTGCGTGCTGCCTCCACTACGGCTTCTCAGCCTTGCCGCCAGGGAACCGCCGGGCGTCGACCAGCGTTCGTGCCTGATGCGTAATGAACTGCTCGCCTTGCTGTGTATCTTTTTCCTGTCCGGAGGCGTGGCCATGGCGACCGAGGAACCTGCCTTCACCGTCGTGCTTGGCGAAGACTCGTTCGAAGTCCGCGACTATCCCGGACTTGTCGCCGCGGAAGTGAGCGTCAGCGGCACCCGCGACGCAGCCGCGAATGCGGGGTTCCGGTTGCTTGCCGGATACATCTTTGGCGGCAACACCCGGCGTCAGAGCATTGCCATGACGGCGCCCGTCGTGCAGGAGCGCGCCACCGGCGAAACCATCGCCATGACCGCGCCCGTCACCCAGTCCGGCGGGGCCGGCGCGTGGGTTGTTCGCTTCATGATGCCGGGCAAATACACGCTGGACACGCTCCCGACGCCCAACGACGCACGCGTTCGTCTCGTTCCCCTCCCGCCGGCGCGCTATGCCGTGGTGCGATTTTCCGGCCTGGCGCGGCCGGCCGAGGTGGAGCGCAGGACCACGACCCTGAGGGCCTTCATCGAGCGGCGGGGCCTTCGCGCGCTTGGCCCTCCGTCACTCGCACGCTACAACCCGCCCTGGACGCCCTGGTTCATGCGGCGCAACGAGGTCTGGATTCCGATTGAGCGCGTATGATGACGGCGGCGTGCGACCGCGCGTTGCCGCGGATCCGGCGTTTTCCCTCGCCGGTGCCGCTGGCGTGAGTATCGATTGCGGTGTCGATCGGGGGTGACAATGTCGATTTTCCCAGAAGGGGATGTGGCGCAGCTGTCGTGCAGTGGCGAGGCAGACGGCCACATCTTCGGTAGCGCTGGATGATCGACACCGTGCGCGTCCCGGAACCACTACCGCCACCGGCCGAAAGCCAGGCGCCAGTTCGCGGCCTTACGGCCCGCATCCTATCAGCGTGCAAGCGACATCCACGCGTCGTTGCGGGGGCCATCGTCGTCTCGGTGCTGGGCGCCGTGCTCGGCTGGTGGATGCTGCGACCGCCTGAAGTGGCGGTCCTCGAGATCAAGCCCAGAAGCGTCGAGATCTCGCTGTCGGTCGTCGGCCGCGTTCGTCCGGAAAATCTCGTCGATGTGCGCTCGCCGAATGCCGGGCAGATCGTTGGCCTGCTTCACGACGACGGCGATATCGTGGAAGAGGGCGCGCCTCTCGCCATCGTCCGCTCCACTGTGGAGCAGGCGCAGACGGATGCCGGCGGCGCGCGGGTGAGCGCCGCGCGCGCGGAGGTCAACCGGGCGCAACTCGCCTTCAACCGGACGCGCACCCTGGCGGATCGGGGCTACGCCTCGACCGCCGCGCTGGACGAGGCGCGCGCCACGCTCCAGTCAGCCGAAGCGAGCCTCGCGGCGGCCGCCGCCGAACGCCGCGCGTCGGCGGCACTGACGGGCGAGTTCACGATCCGTGCGCCGATGACCGGTGTGGTCCTGGTGCGGCCCATCGACAACGGCCAGGTGGTGTCGCCGGACACGACCCTGTTTCAGCTTGGCTCGCGCGACGGCGGCGAACTCCAGGCGGAGGTCGACGAAGCCTATGCCGACGCCTTGCGGCCGGGCATGCAAGCGCGCGCCGCTCTCTCGGGATCGGCCGCCATCTTCCTCGCGCGCATTACCGAGGTGTCACCGCGGGTTGATCCGGCCACCGGTGGGCGGCTGATCAAGTTCGCGCCGGATGTCGCGCAGCAGCTCCCGCCAGGGCGCTCGGTCGATATCACCATCATTGTCGCGCGGCGCGAGGCAGGCATCGTCGTGCCACGACAAGCCGTGGTCGACGCCACGACGGAGCCCAAGGTCTATGTCGTCGATCGGCAGGGCAGCGTGCGAGCGCGGCGCGTCCGGATCGCCGACTGGCCATCCCTGAATGCCATCGTCGAGCACGGGCTTGCCGCCGGCGACCGTGTCGTGCTGGCGCCCGCGGAAACCAGGCCGTCCGCCAGGGTGCGCCCGCGCATGCAGCCAATGCCGGCGCAGGGAAGCTGAGGCCTTGTTCGCGCTCACGGTTGCCCGCCGCTATCTGCTTTCGAGCCCGGCCCAGACGGCGCTGCTGATCGCCGGGGTCGCGCTGGGCGTGACGGCATTCGTCTTCATCACCGCGCTGATCCAGGGATTGGCGATACGCCTCACCGACGATGTAACGGCCAATAGCGCTCACGTTTCGCTCGAGCCCATGACGCGCGTCGCGCGAGTGTTGCCCGGCGCCGGTGCCGACGTGGAATCCGTCGCCATCATCTCGACCTTTCAGCGCCGGCAGATCCGCACCTGGAGTTCCACCGTTGCGCTGTTGCGGACCCAGTCGTCGGTGTCGGCGATCAGCCCGCAGATTTCAGGCAGCGCGTTCCTGGTCAAAGGCGAGGCCGTTGCGCCCGTCGCCGTGACGGCGATCGATCCGTCCGGCCTCGATGCCATCTCGCCCATCAGCACAAAGATTATCCGCGGCGACTCCACCCTTGGCGCCGACGGTATTCTCATCGGTGTGCTGTTGGCGGAAGACCTGGGCCTGTCATCGGGGCAGCCAGTCCTGTTTCGCACCGATCGCGGCATCGATCGGCTGCTGGTCGTGCGCGGCATCTTCCAGACCGGCCTGGAGAGCCTCGACGAGAGAGTGGCCTTCATCTCGATCCAGACCGCTCGCCCGCTCTTCCTCCTGCCGGAAGGCGTGACCAATATCGAGATCAAGTTGTTCGACCCCAATCGAGCGCGTGAGTTCGCGGCTTTCCTGCACGAGGCGACCGGTCTGCGGGCAACGTCGTGGCAGCAGAGAAACACCAACCTCGAGGGTGCGCTGACCGCGCAGGCGCGGACGGGCACGCTCATTCAGGTTTTCTCGCTGATATCCGTCCTGATCGGAATTGCCAGCGCACTGAGTCTCTCCGCCAATCGGCGCCGGGGCGAAGTCGGCATCATGCGGGCGTTCGGTATCTCGAGGCTCTTCATTGCCGCCGTATTCATCTTTCAGGGGCTATTGATCGGTGTCGTCGGCGCTGGCCTCGGTTGTCTCAGCGGCTTCGCCTTATGTTCTTGGCTGGCGACGCTGACGAAGCCGGATGGGACCATGGCCTTGCCGGTCGCGCCGGCCGAAGGTGGCTATGTCGCGGTATTCCTGCTGACAGTCCTCGGCGCCGTGCTGGCCTCGGTCATTCCGGCGCGGTCGGCTGCCCGCCTCGATCCGCTGGAGGCAATCCAGCAATGAGCGCCGTGCTCGACGCACGGGGAATCGGCATGACCTTCCCCAATGGCGATGAAGTGACCGAAGTCCTGAAAGGCGTCGACCTCACGCTGGAGTCGGCCGAACTGGCAGCGCTGCTTGGCGCTTCGGGCTCGGGGAAGTCCACGCTGTTGTCGATCGTCGGGTTGCTGCTCAGACCGACCGCCGGAACGATCGAGATCGCCGGCCAACGCGTCGAAGGGTTGTCCGAGGTCGAGCGGGCGGTGTTCCGCAACCAGCGTCTCGGTTTCATTTTCCAGTTTCACCACTTGCTGCCGGATTTCACCGCCACTGAAAACGTGGCGTTTCCCGCCGCAGCGCCGGCAGGCGGCATGACGGCCCCCATGCGTCAGCGGGCGCGCGAGCTGCTCGCGCGGGTCGGCATGTCGGACCGCATGGATTTTCGCGCCACGCGGCTTTCCGGCGGGCAAAAGCAGCGGGTTGCGATCGCGCGTGCGCTGATGAACAAGCCGGAACTCGTGCTCGCCGATGAACCCACGGGAAGCCTTGACCGGGTAGCGGCCGACCAGGTCATCGACCTGATGCGCGAGATCAATCACGAAGACAGGACCACGTTCCTGATCTGCACGCATGACGAACACGTCGCCGACCGCTGCACGCGGCGCATCATGCAGAAGGATGGTCGCGTCGACGGCGCGTCTCCGGCGGCGAAGGCATCGAGCTAGTGTCCTGGTTCAGAAGTTCGCTGGCTCACTGTGCTGGCTCGGCTGGCGTGTTGTATAGACAGAATCGCTCGATGGACGCGAGGATGTCATCGGCTGATTTGGTCCATCGGAAGGGTTTTGGATCAGCGTTGTGGCGGTCGATGAA
>CALQFM020000025.1 GCA_943329845.2 Candidatus Kuenenia stuttgartensis
AAAGCCGTGACCGCTGAACAGATGGAGATCGCGCGGCTGAAGGCGGAGCTGTCGCGGGTGCGCATGGAGCGCGACATCCTAAAAAAAGCGGCGGTATACTTCGCGAGGGAGTCGCGGTGAGGTATGCCTTTATCGAGCGACATCGTGGCGCCTGGCCCAGTTTTATGGTCGTGTCCCTGGACGTGGTGTAACTTGCCGGCGGTAGCAGCGCCGCTCGCGCAGCGCGCCCATCACGGGGCGCCGTAGCGAGTGAGCGGGGCTGCGGTGGTCATCCACGGTCTTCGGTAGGGTTGGGTTTATGGACTCAAACCTGAACCAAGGAACCGAAGATGACCGACGAGATCATGGCCCTGCGCGGGTTGATGGAGAAGAGCGCCGACGCCGGTATTTTGCGCGAGATGATCGGCTTCGCCGCCGAGCGACTGATGGAGCTGGAGGTGGGCGGGCTGACCGGGGCCGCTCATGGCGAGAAGAGCCTTGAGCGGGTTGTGCGGCGCAATGGCTACCGGGATCGCGACTGGGAGACCCGGGCTTACAGCACTGCAACGCGGTATATGGCTTGTAGGTGATGGTGCGGAGTGTCCGGCGTCAAGGGTGACGCCCGCAAGGAGGCCATAGCGTTGTACAACGCTGATCAAGCGCACCCGGTGTGGCTTGTCCCGGCGTTAAGGCACCAAGCCCTCCCACCCCGACGGGATGCGCGCCACTCCCATGGTGGCTGGCGTTCTGCCTCCGGTAAAGCCCACAGGCCCCTGCGCGCGCTGTGCGCCTCCTCTTCCAACACCAGAAGGTCCGGATCACGGCTATATCGCTTAAGTGATAACCGCAATCCGCTCTTCCTTAGCGCAATCCGTCACAAACGGTTCGGCAGAGGGGAAGCCAGAAAACCCTGGAAATCCGTCACTTTTGGTGACCGAACCTTTTCCGATGAGGTTCGGGTGAAAAGAGACAAAAGCCCTTCAGAGACCGATTTTGGTATTTTCAGCAGTCTCCGAGGTTCTGTCGCGACCGGTAAAACCTCGCGGAAGCTGGGGATTTTTGCCCCATCAAAGGGCCATCTCATTGATTCGCAATAAGATGTTGGCGGAGAGGGTGGGATTCGAACCCACGGTACGCTTGCACGCACAACGGTTTTCGAGACCGCCCCGATCGACCACTCCGGCACCTCTCCGCTGGGGTAGGCTTGTCTCGATGCGGCGGGAAACTAGCGTCACGGACGGGTAATGTAAATGCCCGCGTTGGCCGCCTGCTCGTATTGACTTGAAAAGCCGAATCGCTATAGTGCGCGCTCTTCCGAAGGGGTCCGCCCCATCGGACACGGAATCCATGCACGGGGTTCGCCCCGCGGAAAGAGACGAGAAATGTTCGCAGTAATCAAGACGGGCGGCAAGCAGTACCGGGTCGCCGCCGGCGACGTGATCAAGGTCGAGAAGCTGGAAGCCGAAGCCGGCGCCACGCTGACCTTCTCCGACGTGCTGGCGACGGGCGAGGGCGACAACGTCACCATCGGCGCTCCGCTGGTCGACGGCGCGTCGGTCACCGCCGAGGTGCTCGAGCAGACCCGCGCCAAGAAGATCATCATCTTCAAGAAGAAGCGCCGCCAGAATTACCGCCGCAAGAACGGCCACCGCCAGCACCTGACCGTGCTGCGCATCACCGGCGTTTCCGCCGCCTAAGCTGAGGAGCACGACCCATGGCACATAAGAAAGCAGGCGGCAGCTCGCGCAACGGTCGCGATACCGCCGGTCGCCGTCTCGGCGTCAAGAAGTTCGGCAGCGAAGCCGTCATCCCGGGCAACATCATCATCCGCCAGCGCGGCACCAAGTGGCACCCCGGCGAGAACGTCGGCATGGGCAAGGATCACACCCTGTTCGCGCTGGTCCCGGGCAAGGTGAAGTTCTACGTCGCCCGCGACGACCGTCAGTACGTGAAGGTCGAGCCGACGATCTGAATATCGACACATGGTTGTCCGACCGAAGGGGAATGGATGACCATTCCCCTTTTTTCGTATCGGCTCCGGACCCATCTGACGACTCATGAAATTTCTCGACGAATGCAAGATCTACCTGCGCAGCGGCAACGGCGGTAACGGCGTCGTCGCCTTCCGGCGCGAAAAGTTTATCGAGTTCGGCGGCCCCAACGGCGGCGACGGCGGCCGCGGCGGCAGCGTCTGGGTCGAGGCGGTCGACGGCCTCAACACCCTGATCGACTACCGCTACAAGCAGCATTTCAAGGCCCAGAGCGGCGCGCCCGGCGCCGGCCAGGACCGCACCGGCCACAATGGCGAGGACGCGGTGCTGCGCGTGCCCGTGGGCACCCAGGTGTTCGAGGACGACAAGGAAACCCTGCTCGCCGACCTGACCGAAGTAGGCCAGCGGATCAAGCTGCTGTCGGGCGGCAATGGCGGATTCGGCAACGCCTACTTCAAGAGTTCGACCAACCGCGCCCCGCGCCACGCCAATCCCGGCCAGGAAGGCCAGGAGATGTGGGTGTGGCTGCGCCTCAAGCTGATCGCCGACGCCGGCCTCGTCGGCCTGCCCAATGCCGGCAAGTCGTCGTTCCTCGCCGCCGTCTCCGCCGCGCGGCCGAAGATCGCCGACTATCCGTTCACCACCCTGACGCCCAACCTTGGCGTGGTCGGCGTGGACGGCAAGGAGTTCGTCATGGCCGACATCCCCGGCCTGATCGCGGGCGCCTCCGAAGGCCTCGGCCTGGGCACGCGCTTCCTGGGACACGTGGAACGCTGCGGCGTGCTGCTGCACCTGGTCGACGGCACGCAGGAGGACGTGGTGGACTCCTACAGGACCATCCGACGCGAGCTGAAGCGCTATGACGCGATCCTTGGCGACAAGAAGGAGATCGTCGGCCTCAACAAGATCGACGCGCTGACCCCCGAGGAAATCGAGGAGAAGCTGGCGGCGCTGAAGAAGGCAAGCCGCAAGACCGTCTATCCGCTGTCGACGGTCAGCGGCGAAGGCGTGCAGAGCGTGCTCCGCGCGCTGTGGAAAGTGATCGAATCCAAGCGCAAGGGCGAAGCCGCCGACGCAAACGCCTACAATGATCCGTGGCACCCGGTCTAGGATGGCCGCCATGCAGTACGATTTTGCCGGCGCGCGGCGCATCGTCATCAAGATCGGCTCGGCCACCCTGGTCGACCGGCGCACGGGCCTGCGCCGCGGCTGGCTGGCGTCGCTGGCCGAGGACATCATCGCGCTGAGGGCGCGCGGCACCCAGGTGATCATCGTGTCATCGGGCGCGGTGGCGCTGGGATCGCCTCACCTGGGCCCCGAGTTCAACCGGGCCCGCCTTGCCGACAGCCAGGCCGCCGCCGCCGTGGGACAGATCAAGCTGGCGCACGCCTACCAGGAAACCATGGCGCGGCATGACATCACCGTGGCCCAGATCCTGCTGACCCTGGACGACACCGAGGTGCGACGCCGCTACCTCAACGCCCGAGACACCATCGAGGCGCTGGTGCATCTGGGCGCCCTGCCCGTCATCAACGAGAACGACACGGTGGCGACCACCGAACTGCGCTACGGCGACAACGACCGTCTGGCGGCGCGCGTGGCGCAGATGATCTCGGCCGACTGCCTGGTCATCCTGTCCGACGTGGACGGCCTCTATTCGGCCGATCCGGGGATCGATCTCGATGCCACCATGCTGAGGCATATCCCGCGCATCACCCCCGAAATCGAGGAGATGGCGGGCGACACCAAGGCCGACGGCGTCGGCCGGGGCGGCATGGTCACCAAGATGGCCGCCGCCAAGATCGCCGTGCCGTCGGGTTGCCATGTGCTGATCGTCAATGGCGGGCCGGACCATCCCATCGGCCGCTACCGCGACACCGGCAACGGCACCTGGTTCGAGGCCCACGAGGCGCCGCTGACCGTGCGCAAGCAGTGGATCGCGGGCACCTTGCGGCCGACCTCGGTGCTGACCATCGATGCGGGCGCCGAGGATGCGTTGCGCCAGGGCAAGAGCCTGCTGGCGGCAGGCGTCACCGACATCAGGGGCGTGTTCGAGCGCGGCGACACGGTGACCGTGCAGGGCGGCGACGGCCGCGATCTGGCGCGCGGCCTTGTCGCCTATTCAAGCGACGAGGCGCGCCGTATCATGGGCCGGCGCAGCGCGGCCATCGAGGAACTGCTGGGTTACAAGGGACGCGGGCCGCTGATCCACCGGGATCATCTGGTGCTGCTGCAGGAGACAAGGTCATGAGCGTCGCCGGAATGCGCAGGCAGGACAGCGAGATCGACACCGTCATGCAGGCGATCGGCACGGCGGCGAAGGAAGCCGCCCGCCAGCTCGCCACCGTCCCGACCGAGAAGAAGAACGCGGCGCTGCGCTTCGCCGCCCAGGCCGTGCGCGCCCGCTCGGCGGAGATCCTCGCGGCCAATGCCAGGGACCTGGCGTCGGCGAAGGAGCGGGGTCTGGGCAAGGCGCTGCTCGACCGGCTGACGCTCAATCCCGACCGCATCGAAGGCATGGCCAAGGGCCTCGACGAGGTGGCGGCGCTGGCCGATCCGGTCGGCGAGACCATCGCCGAATGGGACCGGCCCAACGGCCTGCACATCGCCCGCGTGCGCCAGCCGCTGGGCGTTATCGGCATCATCTACGAATCCCGTCCCAACGTGACCGCCGACGCGGGCGCGCTGGCGCTGAAGGCGGGCAACGCCGCCATCCTGCGCGGCGGCAGCGAGGCCGTGAACTCCAACCGGGCGATCATGGCGTGCCTCGACGAAGGCCTGGCGAAGGCCGAGATGCCCGCCGCATCGATCCAGCTCGTGCCCACCCAGGACCGCGAAGCCGTCGGCATCATGCTCGGCATGGCCGGCACCATCGACGTCATCGTGCCGCGCGGCGGCCGCTCGCTGGTCGAGCGGGTGCAGAACGAGGCGCGCGTGCCGGTATTCGCCCATCTCGACGGCATCTGCCACACCTATGTCCACAGCGCCGCCGATCCCGACATGGCGCGCAGCATCGTGGTCAACGCCAAGATGCGCCGCACCGGCGTCTGCGGCGCCACCGAGTGCCTGCTGATCGACCGGGCGGTGCTCGGCACTCACCTGAAGCCCATCGTCGACGATCTGCTCGCCAGGGGCTGCGAGGTGCGCGGCGACGCCGAGGCGCGCAAGGCCGATCCGCGCATGCTGGCCGCCACCGACGCCGACTGGGGCGTGGAGTTCCTCGACGCCATCATCGCCGTGCGAACGGTCGGCGGGCTGCAGGAGGCCATGGACCACATCGCCCGCTACGGATCGAGCCACACCGAGGCGATCATCACCGGTGACGCGGCGGCCGCCGCCAGATTTCTCAACGAGGTTGGCTCTGCCATCGTGCTGCACAATGCCTCGACCCAGTTCGCCGACGGCGGCGAGTTCGGCATGGGCGCCGAGATCGGCATCTCGACCGGCAAGATGCACGCGCGCGGGCCGGTCGGCGTCGAGCAGCTCACCACCTTCAAATATGTGGTCAAGGGTGACGGCCAGATCCGTCCCTGAACCGCACCCCATCAACCCGCTGTCGCCCATCTGGAAGGGGCGCAGGATCGGGCTGCTGGGCGGCTCGTTCAACCCGGCGCACCGGGCGCACCTGCTGGTGAGCCAGACCGCGATCAACCGGCTGGGCCTCGACGAGGTGTGGTGGCTGGTGTCGCCGCAGAACCCGCTGAAATCATCCGAGGACATGGCGCCGCAGGCCGAAAGGCTGGCCGAGGCGCGGCGCGTGGCGGCCGGACAACGCATCCGGCCCACCGACATCGAATCGGCGCTCGGCACCCGATTCACCGTCGATACCCTGGCCGCGCTGCGCCGCCGCTTCCCGCTGACCAAGTTCGTCTGGCTGATGGGAGCCGATAATTTACAGCAGGTTACGCGCTGGAAACGGTGGCCGGACATCTTTCGGCTCACTCCGGTTGCGATTTTCGGCCGGCCAAACTATTCTTTGTCGGCAATGTCCAGCACGGCGGCGAAAAGATTCGGCACGCGGCGCATCCCGGTGGATCGTGCGCGCGATCTGGCGGGGATGGTTCCCCCGGCATGGACCTTCATCCATTTGAGGCACGAACCCACCTCGGCGACCGCGATCCGCGCGGCCCGGCGTGCCCACAACAGGAGCAGTGTAGATTAGTACACAGCAACGCCCGACTTCCACGGACCCGCTACTTTCGCTGATCCAGAAGTCCCTCGATGACGACCAGGCATCCGAAGTCGTCACCATCGATCTCCGAGGCAAGACCAGTCTGGCCGACTACATGCTGATCGCCACGGGGCGCTCGGCCCGCCACGTCACGGCCGTCGCCGAGCACCTGGGCGAGAGCCTGCGCGCCAGCGGCCACAAGCATTTCCAGATCGAGGGCCTGCCGGCCGCCGACTGGGTGCTGATCGACGCCGGCGACGTGATCGTGCACCTGTTCCGCCCGGAGGTCCGTTCGTTCTACAATCTGGAAAAGATGTGGTCGCCCGCGTTGATCGACGAGCTCGAGACTGCGTCCTAGGCACTCATGAACCTGGCCATCCTCGCGGTCGGCCGTGCCAAGCCGGGCGCGGAGCGCGATCTGTTCGAGGATTACCGCAAGCGCCTGCCCTGGAAGCTCGACATGATCGAGGTCGAGGAAAAGCGCCCGCTGGACGCCGCCACCCTGCGCGATCGTGAAGCCGCCCTGCTGCTGGCCAAGGTGCCCGACGGCGCGCTGGTCGTCGCCCTCGACCAGCGCGGACAGGCGGTCACCAGCGAAGTCCTGTCACAGAAGATGACGGCCTGGCGCGACGCCGGGAAATCCCGCGTCTGCTTCCTGATCGGCGGCGCGACCGGGCACGGCGACGCGGTGCGCGAACGGGCGGATTTCCTGTTTTCATTGGGCAATTTGACATGGCCGCACATGCTGGTTCGCGCTATGTTGGCCGAGCAATTGTACCGGGCCTGGAGCATATCGGCGAACCACCCCTACCACCGGGCCGGCTGACGCCTATTTACGGTAACAACGATCCTAGAAAGACCGATGACCGAAACGACCCCTCCTGCTAACCGGCGGCCGCGTCCCGCCGTTCTGTGCATCCTGGACGGCTGGGGCCACCGGACCGAACGCGAGAACAACGCGTTCCTGCTGGCGCGCACGCCCAACCTGACCCGGCTGTTCGCGACCGAACCGCACGCCCTGCTCGATACCTCGGGGCAGGCGGTGGGCCTGCCCGACGGCCAGATGGGCAATTCGGAAGTGGGCCACATGAACCTGGGCGGCGGCCGGGTGCTGGTGCAGGATCTGCCGAAGATCGACGTCGCCATCCTGAACGGCTCGCTGGCGCGCAACCAGCTGCTTGTGGACGGCATCGCGAAGGTCAAGGCATCGGGCGGCGCGTTCCACGTCATGGGCCTGCTGTCGCCGGGCGGCGTCCATTCCCACCAGGACCATCTGGTGGCGCTGGCGAAAATCATCAGCGAGGCGGGCGTGCCCGTGGTGCTGCACGGCTTCCTTGACGGCCGCGACACGCCGCCGTCAAGCGGGCGGGGGTTCGCCGCCGAGGTCGAGGCCGCCATCGCGCCGCTGGGCAAGGTGTCGTTCGGCACCGTCGGCGGCCGGTTCTACGCCATGGACCGCGACAAGCGCTGGGACCGGGTCGAGAAGGCCTACGCGGCGCTGGTACGCGGCGAAGGCGAGCGGGCGGCCACGGCGGACGCGGCCATCGCCGCCAGCTATGACGCCGGCGTGACCGACGAGTTCATGCTGCCGGCCGCCATCGGCCCCTATGCGGGCATGAACGACGGCGACGGCCTGATCATGGCCAATTTCCGCGCCGACCGGGCCCGCGAGATCCTCACCGCGCTGGTCGATCCGGCGTTCGACGGCTTCGACCGGCATCCGCTGGTGCACTTCGCCTCGGTGCTGGGCATGGTGGAATATTCCTCGGCGCTCAGTGCCTTCGTGCCGGCCCTGTTCCCCGCCGAGAAGGTGGCGAACACACTGGGCGAGGTTGTTTCCCGGGCCGGGCTGAAGCAGCTGCGCATCGCCGAGACCGAGAAATATGCCCACGTCACTTTCTTCTTCAACGGCGGCGAGGAAGCGGTGTTCGAAAACGAGGACCGCATCCTGGTCCCGTCGCCCAAGGTCGCCACCTACGACCTGCAGCCCGAGATGTCGGCCGGCGAAGTCACCGACCGGCTGGTCGAGGCCATTGCCTCGGACAAGTACGACCTGATCGTCGTCAACTTCGCCAACCCGGACATGGTCGGCCACACCGGCATCCTGTCCGCCGCCATCAAGGCCATGGAGGCGGTCGACACCGCCGTCGGCCGGCTGGACGCGGCGGTGCGTGCCAGGGGCGGCGTGCTGCTGATCACCGCCGACCACGGCAACCTGGAGATGATGACCGATCCTGACAGTGGCGAGGCCTTCACCCAGCACACCACCTTCCAGGTGCCGGTGCTGCTGGCAGGTGCCGGCAACGTGGCGCTGCATGACGGCGTGCTCGCCGACGTGGCCCCCACCATGCTGGCGCTGATGGGCCTGAAGCAACCCGCCGAGATGACCGGCCGGCCTCTTGTCTCGGTTCCGCGGGAGGCCCGTGCGCGCGCCTGACATCGCCCGCGCCGCCGGCCTCGCGGCCGTCATGACGCTCGCCGCGTCAACGGCGGCGTTTGCCGCCAGGGACCAGGCCGGCGCCCAGGACCAGCTCAAATCCATCAAGCAGGAGATCGGCGAGGCCGCCGCCAGGAAGAAGCAGCTCGAGCAGCAGGCCGCCGCCCTCCGGCTGGAGGAAAAGAAGCTGTCCTCCGCCCTGGTCGAGGCCGCCGCCCGGACCCGCGCCCACGAAGCGCGCATCCAGAAACTCGAGGACGATCTCGCCAGGCTGAAGGCACAGGAAGCCGAGGCCGCCGAGACCCTGCGCCGGAAATCCAACGACCTGGCCTCGTCGCTCGCCGCCATGCAGCGCCTGTCGCGCCAGCCGACCGCGGCGCTGGTGCTGCGCCCGGCCAGCGTCGAGGACACCGCCCGCACCGCCATCGTGCTCGACCGGGTGCGTGACGCCCTGCTCGGCCAGGCGGCCGATTTGCGCCACCGCATGGCCGAGCTGCACACATTGCGCGGCGACATCGAGGTCCAGCAGGCCGCGCTGAAAACCGAGCTTGAGGAGCTTTCCGCCCGCCAGCAGGACGTGGACCGGCTGCTGGGCGAGAAGAAGGCCAACCGCGCGGCTACCGAGAGCCAGGCGCAGAAGGAAGCCGAGCGCGCCCGCAAGCTCGCCAAGGACGCCAAGTCCATCGAGGCACTGCTGAAAAAGCTCGAGGAAGAAGCCCGCAAGGAGCGCGAGCGCCAGAAGGCGCTGAAGCAGAAGCCGCCGGAAGGCCCGTCCTTCTCCGGCGCCGAGGGCAAGCTGCCGCTGCCGGTGCAGGGCAAGATCATCCGCCGCTTCCAGGAGCGGGACGACCTCACCAACCGTGAATCCAACGGCATCTTCGTCGAAGCGCGCGCCGCCTCGCAGGTGATCGCGCCCCATGACGGCAAGGTGGTGTTCGCCGGTCCGTTCCGCGACTATGGCCAGCTATTGATCATCGATCACGGCGAGGGATATCATACGCTCCTCGCGGGAATGGGCCACATCGACGCCACCGTGTCGCAGTGGGTCCTCGCCGGCGAACCCGTTGGACAGATGGGACCCGAACGCGCGGGATCTGCGCGTGACTCCAAACCCAGACTATATATTGAATTGCGGCGCAACGGCCGCTCGATAAACCCGCTGCCATGGCTGGCGGGGCGGTGATCAAGAAAGGTGTGTGGATGAATTCGAAGCTGCTTACCCGGTTCGGCCTGACGGCCGCCGTCGGCATCGCGATCGCGGCCGCCGGGTTTTCGTCCACCCAGGCTGCGGACAGGTCAGAGACCTATCGCCAGCTCAACCTGTTCAGCGACGTGTTCACCCGCATCCGCGCCAATTACGTGGAAGAGGTCGACGACAAGAAGATGATCGAGGCGGCCATCAACGGCATGCTGACGTCGCTTGATCCGCATTCCAGCTACATGAATGCCGAGAACTTCGAGGACATGCAGGTCCAGACCAAGGGCGAGTTCGGCGGCCTGGGCATCGAGGTCACCATGGAGAACGGGCTGGTCAAGGTGATCTCGCCCATCGACGGCACGCCGGCCGACAAGGCCGGCGTCCAGTCCGGCGACTACATCACCGCACTCGACGGCGAGCAGGTCATGGGCCTGACCCTGAACGAGGCGGTCGAGAAGATGCGCGGCGCGCCCGGCGCGAAGATCGTCGTGTCCATCGCCCGGCGCGGCGAGCAGGCCCAGTTCGACCTGGAGATCATCCGCGACATCATCAAGATCCAGTCGGTGAAATCGCGGGTCGAAGGCGACAGCGGCTATATCCGCATCTCCAGCTTCAACGAGCAGACCGAGCCTGGCCTGAAGAAGGCGATCGACGAGATCAAGAAGCAGGCCGGTCCCAAGCTCAACGGTATCGTGCTCGACCTGCGCAACAACCCGGGCGGGTTGCTCGACCAGGCCGTCGCCGTCGGCGACGCGTTCCTCGATCATGGCGAGGTGGTGCAGACCCGCGGCCGCGATCCCGAGGACGTGCAGCGCTATCACGCCCACAGTGGCGACAGCATCAACGGTCTGCCGATCATCGTGCTGATCAACGGCGGCTCGGCCTCGGCGTCGGAAATCGTCGCCGGCGCACTGCAGGACTATCACCGCGCGATCATCGTCGGCACCAAGTCGTTCGGCAAGGGATCGGTCCAGACCATCATCCCGCTGGGCCAGGGCAACGGCGCCATGCGGCTGACCACGGCGCGCTACTTCACGCCGTCGGGCCGGTCGATCCAGGCCGAGGGCATCGAGCCCGATATCCTGATCGAGCAGGCCAGGATCGAAAAGATCGCCGACGCCTCGGCCAGTCGCGGCCCGACGCGCACCGAGGCCTCGCTGCGCGGCCATCTGGATAACCCGAACGCCAAGAAGGACGACGAGAAGAAAGACGGAGCCAAGAAGGACGACAAGAAGGCGCCCGCCAAGGCCGCGCCGCCGCCGTCGTCCGAGGATGACGAAGAGGAAGCGCCGCTGCCGCCGATGAATCCCAAGGCCAAGGACGGCAAGAAAAGCAGCACCGACGCGGCCGAGGACGACTACCAGCTCGCCTACGCGCTCGACCTGATCAAGGGCCTGGCGCTGACCCAGAAAAAGCCGGCCGCCCCCGCGGTGCCGTAAACCCATGGCCGAGCCGACCGCCTACCGGCCCAATGTGGGGGTGATCCTGGTCAACCGGGACGGCTTGGTGTTCGTGGCCGCGCGCCTCGACAACCCGGCCGACGCCTGGCAGATGCCGCAGGGCGGCATCGACAAGGGCGAGGATCCCCGCGCGGCGGCGCTGCGCGAGCTGGAAGAGGAGATCGGCACCGGCAAGGCCGAGATCGTCGCCGAGAGCGAGGGCTGGCATGTCTACGACCTGCCGCCCGAACTGGTCGGCAAGATGTGGGGCGGCAAGTACCGCGGCCAGAAGCAGAAATGGTTCGTGCTGCGCTTCCTGGGCAAGGATGAGGATATCGACCTCGACACCAGGCACCCCGAGTTCCGCGACTGGAAATGGGTGCCCTTCGAGCAGGTCCCCGACCTGATCGTCCCGTTCAAACGGGAACTGTATCAGGAGCTGGTCGGGACGTTCGGGGATGTGGTGAAGGGCATCGCTACCCAACCATAGCCGTCATACCGCCGAAGGGCGGTATCCAGGCTCTCTTCGCAAGGAAAGACAGCGCTTCACGCTGACTGCCAGGTCTGGATCCCGGCCGTCGCCGGGATGACGATGCATTTTGGTGTTCAGGGCGGGCCCTCAGGCCACCGCCAGCCGGCCCAGCTTCTTCTGCTTGCGGCGAATGAGGTGCCAGGCGACGGGGAGGCTGACCTTCACCACCGGGCTGGCGGTGTTGAAGCCGACGGCGCGCAGCATCATCCGCACGCCCTTCTCCACATGCGCACGCCGGTACAGGCCGTAGGCGCCGCTCTCGTAGGCCGCCGCGCAGCGCTCGCGCTCGTAGGGCTCACGGCTGACCGGCGCGATGTTGGCCGCATAGTAGGCGTAACCGAACTCGTCGTCGCCGACCTCGGCGATCCGCTCGCCCAGGATCTTCAGCCGCGCCATGCGGGTGATGCTGTCGCCGCGCGCCTCGTAGGCGTCAAGGTGGCTGCGGAACAGCTTGTAGTGGCGCACCTCGTCGGCGGCGATGTTGCGGGCGATCTGCTTGAGCACCGGCTCGTCCGCCGTGTCGTGCATGGCGGAATAGAACGAGGTGGTGCCGCTTTCGACGATGCAGCGGGCGAACAGCTCACCCGGCCTGGAGCCGCGCGTCGACTGGTCGCCTTCGAGCGGCACCTGCTGATAGCCGGCGCGGAAGGTCGCCAGCGCCGCGTCCAGGTCATAGGACGGATCGGCAAGCGCCGCCCAGCGGGCCAGCGCCCGGCCGTGCTGGACTTCCTCGTCGCCCCACAGGCGCACGGCGTCGCACAGCGCGTCGTCGCCGCGGAAGACGTTGCACAGATAGGTCACGTAATCGGGAGCGTTGGCCTCGACCAGCGACGCGGCCTTGATGGTCGCGAGCAACTGCTGGTCCACCAGTTCGGGACGGAACGCGCTCCAGTCGATATCGTCGAGAGTCCAATACCGGCTCATGCCACCCCGTTTCGCTGCTGCTGGCGGAATTGGGCGCTATTCTACGGCGCTGAGCAATTCGTTCAAGCTGTCATGCAGCGCCTGGGCGCGGGCACGGTCGGCGTCGGTCTTGGCCAGCGAGACATCCTCGGCGGCGTTGCGCACTTCCTGGGCCAGCGCGGCGCGGTCCAGTTCGGCAAGATTGGTCGCGTGCTCGGCGAGCAGGGTTATCCGGTCGCCGGTCACGTCGACGAAGCCGCCGCGCACGAAGATGCGGGTGCTGGGCGCCCCACCCCATGTCGCATAGACGTCGACGACGGCAGGACGCAGGGTGGAGATGAGCGGCATGTGGCCGGGCATCACCGTCATGTCGCCTTCGGTGCCGGGCACCATCACCGCTTCCACGTCCGCCGACATCAGCAGGCGGTCGGGGGAGACCAGTTCGAACGATAGTGTGTCTGCCATGATGGTGCTCTCCGGCGGCTGTTATCAGGCCGCTTCAGCCGCCATGCGCTCGGCCTTGGCCACCGCTTCCTGGATGTTGCCGACCATGTAGAAGGCGGCTTCCGGCAGGTGATCATATTCACCGCTGACCAGCGCCTTGAAGCCCTTGATGGTGTCTTCGAGCGACACCAGCTTGCCCGGCGAGCCGGTGAACACTTCGGCGACGTGGAACGGCTGGCTGAGGAAGCGCTGGATCTTGCGGGCGCGGGTCACGGTCAGCTTGTCGTCTTCCGACAGCTCGTCCATGCCCAGGATGGCGATGATGTCCTGCAGGCCCTTGTAGCGCTGCAGGGTCTCCTGCACGCGGCGGGCGACCTGGTAGTGCTCGTCGCCGACGACGCGCGGGTCGAGGATGCGCGAGGTGGAGTCGAGCGGATCCACGGCCGGATAGATGCCCAGTTCGGCGATCTGGCGCGACAGCACGGTGGTCGCGTCAAGATGCGAGAACGAGGTGGCCGGCGCCGGATCGGTCAGATCGTCAGCGGGCACGTAGATGGCCTGCACCGAAGTGATCGAGCCCTTGTTGGTGGTGGTGATGCGCTCCTGCATGGCGCCCATGTCGGTCGCCAGCGTCGGCTGGTAGCCCACGGCCGACGGAATGCGGCCGAGCAGCGCCGACACTTCCGAACCCGCCTGGGTGAAGCGGAAGATGTTGTCCACGAAGAACAGCACGTCCTGGCCTTCCTGGTCGCGGAAATACTCGGCGACAGTCAGGCCCGACAGCGCGACGCGGGCGCGGGCGCCCGGCGGCTCGTTCATCTGACCGTAGACCAGCGCCACCTTGGACTCGCCGCCGTCGAGCTGGATGACCTTGGATTCGATCATTTCGTGATAGAGATCGTTGCCCTCGCGGGTACGTTCTCCCACGCCGGCGAACACCGAGTAGCCGCCATGCGCCTTGGCGACGTTGTTGATCAGCTCCATGATGAGCACGGTCTTGCCCACGCCGGCGCCGCCGAACAGACCGATCTTGCCGCCCTTCGCGTAAGGCGCCAGCAGATCGACGACCTTGATGCCGGTGACGAGGATTTCGGTTTCGGTCGACTGGTCGACGAACTCGGGCGCCATGGCGTGGATCGGGGCACGGACCTCGGTCTGGATCGGACCACGCTCGTCCACCGGCTCGCCGATGACGTTCATGATACGGCCCAGCGTCGCATGGCCGACCGGCACCATGATCGGCGAGCCCGTGTCGGTCACGTCCTGGCCGCGCACGAGGCCGTCGGTGGTGTCCATGGCGATGGTGCGGACGGTGGCCTCGCCCAGATGCTGAGCGACTTCGAGCACCACGCGGTTGCCGTGGTTGTCGGTTTCGAGCGCGCTCAGGATGGCCGGCAGGTGCCCTTCGAACTGAACGTCGACGACGGCGCCGATAACCTGGGTGATGTGGCCGGTAAGATTGGTGGTCATGGTCTAGCTCCCGTTCGGGGTCTACAGCGCTTCGGCGCCGGCGATGATTTCGATCAGTTCCGTCGTGATGACGGCCTGCCGGGTACGGTTGTAGGTCAGCGTGAGGCCGTTGATCAGCTCGCCGGCGTTCCGCGTCGCGTTGTCCATGGCGGACATGCGCGCGCCCTGCTCGGAGGCCGCGTTCTCCTGCAGCGCCCGCAGCACCTGGACGGCCAGGTTTCGCGGCAGCAGCTCGCGCAGGATGGTTTCCTCGTCCGGCTCGAACTCGTAGACGGCGAGGCCGAGGCCTTCGTTGATCGAACCCGCTGGGACTTCCGGGATCTGCGCCGGAATGAGCTGGATCTCGGTGACGATCTGGCTGATCACCGACTGGAACCGGTTGTAGAACAGGCTGCACACGTCGAACTCGCCCGCCTCGAACATGGCGATGATCCGCTCGGCCACCGGCTGCGCCTGGGCGAAGCCGATCTGGCGCAGGCCCGGGTACTCGATGACGTCGACGATCAGGTTGCCGTAGTTGCGGCGCAGCTGGATGGCGCCCTTGCGGCCGACGGCGAGGATCTTGACCGTCTTGCCCTCGCGCTTCAGCCGCTCGATCTTCTGGATCGCCGCCCGAACGATGGACGAGTTGAACGCGCCGCACAGGCCGCGCTCCGCGGTGGCGACGACGATCAGGTGCACGTCGTCCTTGCCGTTGCCGACGAGCAGGCCGGGCGCGCCCGGCTGGCCGAGCAGCGAGCCGGCCAGCGACGCGAGCACCTTTTCCATGCGCTGGGCATAGGGGCGTCCCGCTTCCACCGCTTCCTGCGCGCGGCGCAGCTTCGAGGCCGCCACCATCTGCATGGCGCGGGTGATCTTCTGCGTCGACTTGACGCTCTTGATCCGGTTCCTCAGGTCCTTGAGGCTAGCCATTCAATGGGTCCCGCCGCTGTTCGTTCAGGGCCTAGGCGAAGGTCTTGGAGTACTGGTCGAGCGCATCGCGCAGCTTCGACCGGATCTCGTCGGTGACTTCGCGCTTCTCACGGATGCCCGACAGGATGTCCGAGTGGACGCCGCGCAACTCGCCGAGGAAGCCCTTCTCGAACCGGCCCACGTCCGACACCGGGATCCTGTCCAGATAGCCGTTCACGCCGGCGAAGATCACCGCCACCTGCTCCTCGACGGGCATGGGCTGGAACTGCCCCTGCTTCAGGAGTTCGGTGAGGCGCGCGCCGCGGTTCAGCAGGCGCTGGGTCGAGGCGTCGAGGTCCGAGCCGAACTGGGCGAAGGCCGCCATCTCGCGGTACTGGGCGAGCTCGAGCTTGATGGTGCCGGCAACCTGCTTCATCGCCTTGATCTGGGCGGCCGACCCGACGCGGGACACCGACAGGCCGACGTTGATGGCCGGGCGGATGCCGCGATAGAACAGTTCGGTTTCGAGGAAGATCTGGCCGTCGGTGATCGAGATCACGTTGGTCGGGATGTAGGCCGACACGTCGCCGGCCTGGGTCTCGATGATCGGCAGCGCGGTCAGCGAGCCGGCGCCGAAGGCGTCGCTCAGCTTCGCCGCGCGCTCCAGCAGGCGGGAGTGCAGGTAGAAAACGTCGCCCGGATAGGCTTCGCGGCCCGGCGGGCGGCGCAGCAGCAGCGACATCTGGCGGTAGGAGACGGCCTGCTTGGACAGATCGTCATAGATCATCAGGGCGTGCATGCCGTTGTCGCGGAAGAACTCGCCCATGGCGCAGCCGGCGTAGGGCGCCAGGAACTGCAGCGGCGCGGGCTCGGAGGCGGTGGCGGCGACGACGATGGTGTATTCCAGCGCGCCGGCGTCCTGCAGCGTCTTGACGATCTGGGCGACGGTGGAGCGCTTCTGGCCGATGGCGACGTAAACGCAGTAGAGCTTCTTCGACTCGTCGTCGCCGGCGTTGATGGCCTTCTGGTTCAGGATGGTATCGATGGCGACGGCGGTCTTGCCGGTCTGGCGGTCGCCGATGATCAGCTCGCGCTGGCCGCGTCCGATCGGCACCAGGCTGTCGATGGCCTTGAGGCCGGTCTGCACCGGCTCGTGCACCGACTTGCGCGGGATGATGCCGGGAGCCTTCACGTCGACCAGGCGGCGCTCGGTGGAGGCGATCGGGCCCTTGCCGTCGATCGGGTTGCCCAGCGCGTCGACGACACGGCCCAGCAGACCCTTGCCGACGGGGACGTCGACGATGTCGCCGGTCCGCTTGACGGTGTCGCCTTCCTTGATGTCGCGGTCAGTGCCGAAAATCACGACGCCGACATTGTCGACTTCCAGGTTCAGCGCCATGCCCTTGATGCCGCCGGGGAATTCCACCAGCTCGCCGGCCTGGACATTGTCGAGGCCATAGACGCGGGCGATGCCGTCACCGACCGACAGCACGCGGCCGATCTCGGAGACCTCGGCGCCGGCGCCGAAATTGTTGATCTGTTCCTTGAGGATATCGGAGATTTCTGCGGCGCGGATGTCCATCAGCCAATCCCTTTCATGGCAAGCTGCATATTGGAAAGCTTCGTGCGAAGCGAATTGTCGATCATGCGCGACCCGACACGGACCACGAGGCCGCCCAGCAGGCTGGGATCGACGGTGGTCTCGAGCTGAATCTTGCGGCGGAGCTGGGCCGACAGGGTGTCGCGCAGCTCCTCGGTCTGGGTCGCGGTCAGCGGATAGGCCGAGCTGACCTGGGCGGTCATCTCGCCGCGGAAGTCGGCCAGCAGTACCGAGAAGGCGTCGATCATGCCGCGCAGGGCGAACAGGCGGCGGTTCTTCGCGACCACGGACAGGAAGCGCTTGGTGAGGTCGCTGGCACCGGCCTTGTCGAGCACCGCGCCGATGGCCCGGGTCTGCTCGTCGCGGGAGAACAGCGGGCTGCGCACCAGCTCCGACAGATCGGCGCTTTCGCCGAGCAGGCGCTTCAGGTCGGTCAGGTCCTGGTGGACGGTGTCCAGCGTCCCGGCGTCCTTGGCCAGGTCGAACAGCGCGGCGGCGTATCGCCCCGCCACACCCGATGTCATGGAACTGTTGGCTGCCAAGTTGGCGACTCTTCGTTGAGACGTTCTTCGGGGTGGAATGACCGCCAGAGCGGCGGATTTCCTCATATTTCATAGGCACTCGCAGGGCATTCGCACCCGCGAGACGGCCGGAGTGTTAACACAGCGGTATGCTCCATGCAACCGAGTCAGGGCGGCATTTTTGAAGGGCTGACCAGCGTTCAGAGAAAGCTGTAGGGGTCGATGTCGACGGCGACCCGAACACTACTTTTTTCAGGCACTTGCGCCAGCCAGTCGCGTATCAGGCCCTGCAGATCGACGCTCCGTCTGGCCCGGATCAGGAAGCGGTGGCGGAAGCGTCCGCGCAGCCTTGCGTAGGGCGCGGGCGCCGGGCCCAGCACGGTGAAATCCGCCCCGCGCGGGGCGCGCGACGACAACGCCCGGGCATGGGCCGCCACATCGGCCTCGTTGACGCCCGACAGAATCAACGCGGCCAGCCTGCCATAGGGAGGCCAGCCCGCCATCTCCCGCTCGGCGGCCTCGTTGCGGTAGAACGCCGGGCCGTCGCCGCCGATCAACGCCTGCATCACCGGATGCTCGGGCATGTAGGTCTGCACGAGTACTCGCCCGGGCCGCTCGGCGCGGCCGGCGCGGCCCGCCACCTGCCAGAGCTGCTGGTAGGTGCGCTCGCCCGCCCGCAGGTCGCCGCCCGACAGGCCCAGGTCGGCATCGACGATGCCAACCAGCGTCAGCATGGGGAAGTGGTGGCCCTTGGTGACCAGCTGGGTGCCGATGACGATGTCCAGCTGGTGCTTCTCGATCCGTTCGATGAAGGCCTGCGCCTCGCGGGCGGTGCGCACCGTGTCGCTCGCCATGATCGCGACCCGCGCCCCGGGGAAAAGCGCTTCCACTTCCTCGGCCAGGCGCTCCACGCCCGGGCCATAGGCGATGATGGTGCCTTCCGCGCCGCATTTCGGGCATTGCTTCGGCATGGGCATGGTGAAGTCGCAATGATGACATTGAAGCCGGTTGCCGAAGCGGTGGACCACCAGCGGCGCCGAGCAGTTCTCGCGCATCACCCGGTTGCCGCACGCCCTGCAGATGGCGGCGGGCGCATAGCCCCGCCGGTTGAGGAACAGCAGCGACTGCTCGCCCGCTGCCAGGTTGGCGCGCAGGTCGGCCTCGAGCCGCGGCGAGATCCAGCGCCCGCGCGGGGTTTCCTCGCGCCGCATGTCGACCGCCTCGATCAGCGGCATGGTCGCGCCGCCGTGCCGCGTCGGCAGGTGGACCCGCTCGTATTTGCCGGACCAGCAGTTGACCATGGTTTCCAGCGACGGCGTCGCCGACACCAGGACGATCGGGCACTTCATCAGCGACGCGCGGACCACGGCCATGTCGCGGGCATGATAGATGACCTGCTCCTCCTGCTTGTAGGCAGGGTCGTGCTCCTCGTCGACGACGACCAGCGACAGGGCTTTGAACGGCAGGAACAGGGCCGAGCGGGCGCCGACCACGACCCGCGCGGCGCCCGAGGCCGCGCCCATCCAGGCGGCGCGGCGCGCCCGGCCCGTCAGGTCCGAATGCCAGGCCATGGGCTTGGCGTCGAATCGGGTTTCGAACCGGTCGAGCAGCTGGTTGGTCAGCGCGATCTCGGGAACCAGCACCAGCACCTGGCCGTCGGGGTCGCGCCTCAGCGCCTCGGCGATGGCCTCGAAATACACTTCGGTCTTGCCCGAGCCGGTGACGCCCTCGAGCGCCAGCGCCGCGAAGCCGCCGCCGATCCTGGCCATCAGCGCCGATGCCGCCGACTGCTGCTCGGCCGACAGCACCGGGCCTTGTGTGTCCGGATCGGGCGGCGGCTCCATGAAGCCGGCGTCCGGATCGTTCTCGATCGCCAGCAGCACGCCCTGCTCGGCCAGCCCGCGCACCACGCCGTCGCCGACCGCGGCGGCCTCGGCGATATCGGCGACCGTCCGCGGCGGCCCGTCCCGCAGCAGGTCGATGACCCGCTGGCGCGCGCCGGTGATTCGCTCCGGCTCCACGCCGCTCAGCGCGTAGGTGATGACCGGCCTGGACGGCTGGAACAGCGACGGCGTGGCGATCGCCATGCGCAGCACCGACCCCAGCGGCGCCATGGTGTAGCGCGACACCCAGTCGATGAACCGCCGTGTCGACGCCGGCAGCGGCGGCAGATCGATGCGCCCATGCACCGTCCGCAGTTTTTCCGGATCGGCCGGCGGCGCGGCGTCATCGCCGTCCCAGACCACGCCGATCCGGCGTTTCGTGCCCAGCGGCACCTCGACGAAATCGCCCGGTTGCAGGTTCATCTCTGGCGGAGGCCGGTAGTCATATGCTAGGTCGAGGCCCAGCGGCAGCAGCACGCGCACGGTCGCGGTACTCTCCGACCTCCCGGCCTCCGGCAACTCGCTTTTGATGGGATGCGGCCTTGGCAGGGTACTGCGCCTCTCTTAGAATCGCCCTGACGGGCCCAACAACCGAACCGAGGAATACCCTTCATGAAGTTCTTCGTCGACACCGCCGACATCGCGGAGATTCGCGATCTCGCCGAAAGCGGTTTGCTGGACGGCGTCACGACGAACCCGACGCTGGTCGCCAAGGCCGGACGCGACTTCAACGACATCCTGCGCGACATCTGCGCCGTGGTCGATGGCCCGGTGAGCGCCGAGGTCACCGCCACCGACGCCAAGGGCATGATCGCCGAGGGCGAGAAGCTGGCGCTGATCGCCGACAACATCACCGTGAAGGTGCCGCTGACCATCGACGGCCTGAAGGCCTGCCGCCACCTCACCTCCAATGGCACCATGGTCAACGTCACCCTGTGCTTCTCGGCGGTCCAGGCGCTGATGGCCGCCAAGGCAGGCGCCACCTTCATCTCGCCCTTCGTCGGCCGGCTCGACGACATCTCCCAGGACGGCATGGCGCTGATCCATGACATCCGCCAGATCTATGACAACTACGATTCGTTCGACACCGAGATCCTGGTGGCGAGCGTACGCAACCCGACCCATGTGCTGCGCGCCGCGCTGATCGGCGCCGACGTCTGCACCATCCCGCCGGCGACCTTGCGCCAGCTGGTCAAGCATCCGCTGACCGACGCGGGCCTTCAGGCGTTCCTCGCCGACTGGGCGAAGACCGGCCAGACGATCGGCTGAGCCATGGCAGGCGGCAAGCATACGAGGGAATCGGTTCTCGCCTGGCTCGACAAGCACCCGGACGTGCTCGCCGAGCTGCTGCCGGGGACGGCGGAGAAGGACCCCGGCGTCGTCGACTTCCAGCGCCATCTGATCGACCGGTTGCGCGGCACCCTGTCGCAGCGCACCGCCGACCGGGACGCGCTGGTCGAGACCTCGCGCGGCAACCTTGCCAGCCAGCACCAGGTGCATGAGGCGACCCTGGGCCTGATCCGCGCCAACACCTTCGACGAACTGGCCTGGTTCATCAGCCGGGAGCTGCATGACTATCTGCATGTGGACGTGGCGGTGCTGTGCCTCGACCACCGCAGCGTCTGGCCCGAGCGCAAGATGGAGTCGGTCCTGCTGCTGCCGGCCATGCTGCTGGAAAGTCCGTTCGCGCCCGGCCAGACCGTGAACCTGGGGCCGCTGCGCGATGAATCCGAGGAGTTCTTCGGCCCCGCCACCAGCCTGATCCGCTCGCAGGCCATGGTGAAGCTGGAACTGGGTGCGAACATGTCCGGCCTGCTGGCGCTGGGAGACCGGGATCCGGCGACGTTCGAGGCCGGCCATGCCACCCAGCTGGTGCGCTTCATGGGCGACGTGATGGCGGTGCGCCTGCGGCAGTTGCTGCCCCAGAGCCAGGCGCCGGAGGCGGCACGGTGGTCGCGCCCGGAGAGCTGACCGCCAGGGAACTGGTCGACAGGCTGCTGGTCGACAGGCTGCTCGCCTCCCTTGCCGCCGACGACACGGCCGCGCCGCTGGCCCGTGACTGGGTGAGGCACATGGCGAGCGAACGGCGCCTCGCCGACAATACCCTCACCTCCTATCTGCGCGACCTGCAGGACTTCTTCGCCTTCCTGCAGCGCCATCACGGCGGCGCCGTCAGCAAGCCCATGCTGGAGGGCCTGGGCGTGCCCGATTTCCGCGCCTGGCTGGCGACCCGCCGAAAGGACGGCCAGTCGTCTCGCTCGTCGGCGCGGGCACTGTCGGCGGTGCGCAGCTTCTACCGCTTCCTGGGACGCGCCGGCATCCTGGCCAATGGCGCGGTGCAGGCCGTCTCCACCCCGAAGATTCCCCATTCCGTGCCCAGGCCGCTTTCCGTGGTCAGCGCCCTCGCGGTCGTCGACGAGGTCGGCTCGCTGAGCGACGAGCCCTGGGTCGCCGACCGGGACACCGCCATCATCACCCTGCTCTATGGCTGCGGCCTACGCATCTCCGAGGCGCTGGGTCTGAAGCGCCGCGAGGCGCCCACCGGGCAATCCATGGTCGTCAAGGGCAAGGGCGGCAAGCAGCGGCTGGTGCCGGTGCTGCCGGTGGTGCAGAGCGCCATCGCCGCCTATGTGGCCGCCTGTCCTTACACGCTTGACCCCGAAGGCCCGCTGTTCATCGGCGTGCGCGGCAAGCAGCTCAACCCCGGGATCATCCAGCAGCGCATCCGCATGCTGCGCGGCGCGCTGGGATTGCCCGATTCGGCCACGCCGCACGCCCTGCGCCATTCCTTCGCCACCCATCTGCTGGCATCGGGCGGCGATCTGCGCACCATCCAGGAACTGCTGGGCCACGCATCGCTGTCCACCACCCAACACTACACCGAGGTGGACACGGCGCGGCTGCTGTCCATTTATGATGCAGCGCATCCGCGCGCGGGCTGAGGGCAGCATCCATGAAGCACCAGATTCCACGAACTCATGCACTCTATGTGGGCCCGTCGCGGCTGGGCGGCCGCGGCCTGTTCGCCGGCGCGCGGATCCCGCAAGGCGATCTCGTCACCTCGGCCAGCGTGATGCTGGTCCCGCCGGAGCAGACCGGCCACGTGGACGACGGCCTGATGCGCCACTACGTGTTCGACTGGACGCCCGACGCCGAGACCACCCGGTACGCCGTCGCCTTCGGGGAGATCTCGTTCTGCAACCACAGCGCCCAGCCAAACTGCGGCTTCGAACTGGACCGCGAGCGCCTGTGCATCTGTCTCTACGCGGCACGCGACATCAAGCAAGGCGACGAGTTGACCATCGACTACGGCTATGACGAATTCCCGTTCGACGTGGTCGAGGGCTGAACGCCGAACATGAAACCGCCGTCACCCACGCCTGCGCGCGAGGACGGCGGCTTTGAACCGGTCTACGGAACCTAGAAGTTCAGCGTGCGGCCGGAAACGCCCAGCGCCGCTTCCTTCATGGATTCCGACAGGGTCGGATGTGCATGGCAGGTCATGGCGATGTCCTCGGCCGAGGCGTCGAACTCCATGGCCAGCACGGCCTCGGCGATCAGGTTGCCCGCGTCGGCGCCGATGATGTGCACGCCCAGCACCCGGTCGGTCCTGGAATCCGCCAGGATCTTGACGAAGCCTTCCGTGTGCAGGCCCACCTTGGCCTTGGCGTTGGCCATGAACGGGAACTTGCCGACCTTGTACTCGATGCCGTCCTTCTTCAGTTCCTCTTCGGTCTTGCCGACCGACGCGACTTCCGGAGAGGTGTAGATCACGCCGGGAATCGCGTTGTAGTTCACGTGGCCGACCTTGCCGGCGATCAGGTCGGCAACCGCGGCGCCCTCTTCCTCGGCCTTGTGGGCGAGCATGGGGCCGGCGATGACGTCGCCGATCGCGTAGATGCCGGGCACGTTGGTGCGCCAGTGGTCGTCGGTGATCACCAGGCCACGGTCGGTCGCCTTGACGCCAACCACATCGAGGCCGAGGCCGTCGGTGTAGGCCTTGCGGCCCACCGAGACGAGGACGTAGTCCGCCTCGAGCACCTCGGCGTCGCCGCCCTTGGCCGGCTCGACGCTGACCTTCAGACCCGCGTTTGTCTGCTCGACCTTGGTCACCTTGGTGCCGGTCTTGATGACGAAGCCCTGCTTGCGCAGAATCTTGTCGAATTCCTTCGCCACTTCGTCGTCGACACCGGGCACGATGCGGTCGAGGAACTCGACAACGGTGACCTTCGAACCCAGGCGCTGCCAGACCGAGCCCAGCTCGAGCCCGATCACGCCGCCGCCGATGACCACCAGATGCTTGGGAACCTCGCCGAGCGCGATGGCGCCGGTGGACGACACGATGCGGTTCTCGTCGATGGTCACGCCGGGAATCGAGGCCGGCTCCGAACCCGTGGCGATGACGATGCTCTTGCCGGTCACCGTCGAGGTCGAGCCATCGGGCGCCTTGACCTCGATGGTGTTCTTGTCCTTGAACGTGCCCCAGCCCTTCACGTAGTCGATCTTGTTCTTCTTGAACAGGAACTCGATGCCGCGCGTCAGGCCCTTAACGGTATCGTCCTTGTAGGCCATCATGGCGGGCAGATCGAGCTCCACGCCGCCCACCTTGATGCCGATCTTGGCGAAGCTATGGTTGGCGTCATCGAACATTTCCGATGCATGCAGCAACGCCTTGGAGGGAATACAACCGACATTGGTGCAGGTGCCGCCCAGCGTGCCGCGCCCTTCGATGCAGGCCGTCTTCAGGCCGTTCTGCGCCGCGCGGATCGCCGCGATGTAACCGCCGGGGCCGCCGCCGATCACCACAACATCATATTCGCTCATCATTTCCCTCGTTTATTCGTTGCCCGCTGGCCGATGCTACAGATCGAGCAGCATCCGGTGCGGGTCTTCGAGACATTCCTTGACGCGGACCAGGAAGGTAACCGCCTCGCGCCCATCGACAATACGGTGATCGTACGACAGGGCAAGGTACATCATGGGCCGCACCACGATCTGGCCGTCCACCACCACGGGCCGGTCCTGGACCTTGTGCATGCCGAGGATGCCGGACTGGGGCGGGTTGAGGATCGGCGTTGACATCAGTGATCCAAATACGCCGCCGTTCGAGATCGTGAAGGTGCCGCCCTGCAGATCAGCCAAGGCGAGTTTGCCGTCCCTCGCCTTCAACGCCATCTCACCGATGGCCTTCTCGATGCCGGCCAGGCCGAGCGTATCCACGTCGCGGATCACCGGCACGACCAGGCCGCTCGGCGCCGACACGGCGACGCCGATGTCGTAATGGTTCTTGTAGATGATGGCGTCGTCGTCGACCTCGGCGTTGACCGAGGGAATCTCGTGCAGCGCCATCACACAGGCCTTGGCGAAGAACGACATGAAGCCGAGGCGGACGCCGTGCTTCTTCTCGAACAGGTCGCGGTATTCGTTGCGCATGGCGATCAGCGCGCTCATGTCGACCTCGTTGAACGTGGTCAGCATGGCGGCGGTGTTCTGTGCTTCCTTCAGCCGCGAGGCGATGGTCTTGCGCAGGCGGGTCATCTGCACCCGCTCCTCACGCTCGCCGGGCTGTCGCGGCGGCGTAACAGGACGGGCGGCGGGCGGCGCTGCCGGAGCCACGGCGGCGGGAGCGGCAGGCGCGGTAACCGCGGGCGCCTCCATGGCCTTCAGCACGTCGCCCTTGGTGATGCGGCCGCCGCGGCCGGTGCCGTCGATGGTGCTGGGATCGAGCTTGGCTTCCTCGATCAGGCGGGCGGCCGACGGCGCCATGGAGGCGGCTTCCCGCGCCATCTCCTCGGGATCGTGCTCTTCGGCGGGCGGCTCGGGCAGGGGCGATGGCTGGGCCGCCGGCTTGGCGGCCGCGGCCTTCGGCGCCGGCTTGGCTTCGGCTTTGGGCACCGGCTTGGGTTCGGGCCGGGCTTCGGCCTTTGGGGCCGGACGGGCGCCGTCACCCGCGCCGATTGAGCCGATCACGGCGCCGACCTGTACGGTCTCGCCCTCATTGACCTGCAACTCGCCCAGCACGCCGGCGGCGGGCGCGTTCACCTCGACGGCGACCTTGTCGGTCTCGAGCTCGACGAGCGGCTCGTCCTGCGCCACGGTGTCACCGGGCTTCTTGTACCATTTGGCGACGGTCGCCTCGGTGATCGACTCACCCAGCGTCGGGACGACAATATCGGTCATGCGGCCTGTCCTTTCCTAACCCATCAACGCTTCGTGGACGATCCGCGTCTGCTGTTCCTTGTGGCGCGACAGCAGACCGGTCGCGGGAGACGCGGCCGCCGCCCTGCCCACATAGACAGGCCGCTTCACGAAATGGTCGAGATCCTCGAGGGTCTTTTCGATGAACGGCTCGACGAAGGTCCAGGCGCCCATGTTCTGCGGCTCTTCCTGGCACCAGATGACCTTGGCCTGGGGGAATCGCTCCAGTTCCTCCAGCAGGGAGTCGCTGGGGAACGGATAGAGCTGCTCGACACGCATCAGGTAGACGTGGTGCAGTTTTCTCGCCTCGCGCTCTTCCAGCAGGTCGTAATAGACCTTGCCCGAGCAGATCACGACGCGGGTGATCTCGTCGTCGGGCTTCAGCTTGCCATAGCCTTCGCTCTCGGTCTGGGCGTGATCGGGCATGATGCGGTGGAACGAGGTGCCGCGCGCCATGTCCGACAGGTGCGAGACGCACAGCTTGTGCCGCAGCAGGCTCTTGGGCGTCATCAGCACCAGCGGCTTGCGGAACTCGCGGTGCATCTGCCGGCGCAGGATATGGAAATAGTTGGCGGGCGTGGTGCAGTTCGCGACCTGCCAGTTGTCCTCGGCCGACATCTGCAGATAGCGCTCGAGACGGGCCGACGAATGCTCGGGTCCCTGGCCCTCGAATCCATGCGGCAGCAGCAGGACGAGGCCGCTCATGCGCAGCCACTTCAGCTCGCCGGCGGCAAGGAACTGGTCGATGATCACCTGGGCGCCGTTGGCGAAATCACCGAATTGGGCTTCCCACAGCACCAGTGCGTTCGGCTCGGCCAGCGAGAACCCGTATTCGAAGCCCATGACAGCCGCTTCCGACAGCATGGAATCGAGGACCTCGAACTTGGCCTCGTTGCTCACATGGTCGAGAGGGGTGTAGCGGTCGCCGGTGACCTGGTCGGTGAACACGGCGTGCCGCTGCGAAAACGTGCCGCGGCCGGAATCCTGTCCGGAGAGGCGCACATGAAAGCCTTCGTCCAGCAGCGAGCCGAACGCCAGCGCCTCGGCGGTCGCCCAGTCGATGCCGGTGCCGCTTTCCAGCGTCTCGCGCTTGCGGTCGAGCTGCCGCTGCAGCGTCTTGTGGACATTGAATCCCTTGGGCGCCGTGGTCAGCACCTCGATCAGCCGGCGCAGCGTGTCTTCGTCCTCGGCGGTGCGACCGCGGCGCACCGTGCCGCGCGCCCGCTTCAGGCCGGCCCAGCGGCCTTCCAGCCAGTCGGCCTTGTTGGGCTTGAAGGATTCGGCGACCTCGAACTCCATCTCCAGCATGCCTCGGAACTCCGCCTGCATGCGCTTGAACTCGGTCTCGCCGACCAGTCCCTGCTGGGCGAGCCGGCGCGCATAGATATTGGTGACGGTCGGCTGGTCCTTGATCCGCTGGTACATCAGCGGCTGGGTGAACATGGGCTCGTCGGTCTCGTTGTGGCCGAACCGGCGGTAGCAGAACATGTCGATGACCACGTCCTTCTTGAACCGCTGGCGGAATTCGGTGGCGAGCTTGGCCACATGCACCACGGCTTCGGGATCGTCGCCGTTGACGTGGAAGATCGGCGCCTGGATGCCCTTGGCGATGTCGGACGGATAGGGCGACGAGCGCGAATACATCGGCGACGTGGTGAAGCCGATCTGGTTGTTGACGATGAAATGGATCACGCCGCCGATGCGGTAGCCCTTGAGCTGGCTGAGGCCCAAACATTCCGGCACCAGGCCCTGGCCGGCGAAAGCCGCGTCTCCATGCAGCAGCAGGCCCATGACCTGGCTACGGTCCTTGTCGCCGCGCTGGTCCTGCTTGGCACGCACCTTGCCCATCACGACGGGATCGACCGCTTCCAGGTGCGACGGGTTGGCCGACAGCGACAGATGCACCGAGTTGCCGTCGAATTCGCGGTCCGAGGAGCTGCCCAGATGGTACTTCACGTCACCCGAGCCCTCGACCTCGTCGGGTGTGGAAGAGCCGCCGCGGAACTCGTTGAAGATTGCCCGGAACGGTTTCGACATCACGTTGGCGAGCACGTTGAGACGGCCGCGGTGCGGCATGCCGATGGCGATCTCCTGCACGCCGAGCGCGCCGGCGCGCTTGATGATCGCCTCCAGCGCCGGGATGGTCGCTTCGCCACCGTCCAGGCCGAAGCGCTTGGTGCCGGTGTACTTGACGTTGAGGAACTGCTCGAAGCTCTCGGCCTCGATCACCTTCTGCAGGATCGCCTGCTTGCCCATGTCGGTGAACGACACGTACTTGTCATGGCCTTCGATGCGCTCCTGGATCCAGGCGCGTTCCTCCAGTTCGGCGATGTGCATGTACTCGACGCCGATGGAACCGCAATAGACGCGCTCCAGGATCTCGACGATCTGCCGCACCGTGGCGGTCTTCAGCCCCAGCGCGTCGATGTAGATCGGCCGATCAAGGTCTCGGTCGGTGAAGCCATAGCTTTCCGGGTCAAGCTCCGGATGGTCGGGCGACACCGCGAGGCCCAGTGGATCGAGCCTGGCGTGCAGGTGGCCGCGGACGCGGTAGGACCTGATCAGTGTGAGCGCCCGGATGGAGTCGATGGCGGCGGCGTGGAGCTGCTCCTGGCTGACGGCATCGCCCTTGCCTTTCGGCTTGGCGGCGCTTGGCGCCGGCGCGCCCGGATCGAGCGCGGCCGTCATGTCGCCATTGCCCAGCGGCGGCCAGTCCTTGCGCTGCCACGACGGCCCGCCATTGGCGCCAGCGGCGCGCGCGGCGCCGTCGGTCAGCGCGTCGAACCAGCCACGCCATTCCGGCTCGACCGCGTTGGGGTCTCGCTCGTAGCGCTGGTACAGGTTTTCCAGGAACGACGCGTTCGCGCCGTTCAGGATGGCGGACAGTCCGGGATCCAGGTCCATGGTCGTGGCTGGCGCCGGCTTTTCACCAGCGCCCCTCTCATAAACTCAGGCCGCCGGATCCCTTCCGGCTCAGCCCTTCAGAATTTCCATCAGCGTCGTGCCCAGCGCCGCCGGGGACTCCGACACGCGGATGCCCGCCGAGCGCATGGCGTCGATCTTGTCTTCCGCGCCGCCGCGACCGCCGGAAATGATGGCGCCCGCGTGGCCCATGCGGCGGCCCGGAGGCGCCGTACGGCCGGCAATGAAGCCTACCACGGGTTTCTTGATCTTTGATGACTTCAGGAAGTCGGCTGCTTCTTCCTCGGCCGAGCCACCGATCTCGCCGATCATGATGATCGACTCCGTCTTCGGGTCGGCCAGGAACAGCTCGAGCACGTCGATGAAGTTGGTGCCGTTGACCGGGTCGCCGCCGATGCCGACGCACGAGCTCTGGCCCAGGCCGACCGCCGTGGTCTGCGCCACCGCTTCATAGGTCAGCGTGCCCGAACGGGACACGACGCCGACCGAACCGGGCTTGTGGATATGGCCGGGCATGATGCCGATCTTGCACTGGTTCGGGGTGATGACGCCCGGGCAGTTCGGGCCGACCAGGCGGGTGCCGCTGTTCTGCAGCGCGCGCTTCACCTTGATCATGTCCTGCACCGGGATGCCTTCGGTGATGCAGACGGCGAGACGGATGCCGGCATCGATGGCTTCCAGGATGGCGTCGGCCGCGAACGGCGGCGGCACATAGATCACCGAGGCGTCGGCGCCAGTCCTCTCGACCGCGTCCGCGACCGTGTCGAACACCGGCAGGTCCAGATGCAGCGTGCCACCCTTCCCGGGGGTGACGCCGCCGACCATCTTGGTGCCGTAGGCGATCGCCTGTTCAGAGTGGAAGGTGCCCTGCGAGCCGGTGAAGCCCTGGCAGATGACCTTGGTGTTGCTGTCGACCAGAATGGCCATGATTACTGCTCCTCCCGCACGGCTTTCGCCACTTTGGCCGCCGCGTCGGCCAGATCTTCGGCCGACGTGATGGCAAGGCCCGATTCGGCCAGGATCTGCTTGCCCAGATCCACGTTGGTGCCGGCAAGGCGCACGACCAGCGGCACGTCGAGGCTGACTTCCTTCGCCGCCGACACGATGCCCTCGGCAATGATGTCGCAGCGCATGATGCCGCCGAAGATGTTGACCAGGATGGCTTCCACGTTCGGATCGGACAGGATGATCTTGAACGCTTCGGTGACGCGCTCCTTGGTGGCGCCGCCGCCCACGTCGAGGAAGTTGGCGGGCGCTTCGCCGTAGAGCTTGATGATGTCCATGGTGGCCATGGCCAGGCCGGCGCCGTTGACCATGCAGCCGATGTTGCCGTCGAGCTTGATGTAGTTCAGCTCGTGCTTGGCGGCCTCCAGCTCCATCGGATCCTCTTCGTCGGGATCGCGCAGGGCGGCCACGTTCTTGTGCCGGAACAGGGCGTTGTCGTCGAAGTTCATCTTGGCGTCGAGCGGGATGACCGAGTCCGCGCCGGTCACGACCAGCGGGTTGATCTCGAGCATGCTGGCATCGAGCTCAACGAAGGCCTTGTAGAGCTGCTGCAGCAGCTTGCCGGCTTCGCCGATCTGCTTGCCCTGGAGACCCAGGCCGAAAGCGACCTGACGGGCGTGGAACGGCATCAGGCCGGTGACCGGGTCGATGTAGATGGTGTGGATCTTTTCGGGGGTGTTGTGAGCCACCTCCTCGATGTCCATGCCGCCCTCGGTCGAGGCCATGATGGCGACGCGCGAGGTGCCGCGGTCGACCAGGAGCGCCAGGTACAGCTCGCGGCGGATGTCGCAGCCGTCCTCGATGTAGACGCGCTTGACTTCCTTGCCCTGCGGGCCGGTCTGGGGAGTCACGAGGGTCATGCCGATGAGCTTCTGCGCGGCTTCCTTGACCGCGTCGATGGACTTCACCACCTTGACCCCGCCGCCCTTGCCGCGGCCGCCGGCGTGGATCTGGGCCTTCACCACCCAGACCGGGCCGCCAAGTTCCTTGGCGCGCGCTTCGGCTTCTTCGGGGGTGTAGGCGACGCCGCCGGCAAGCACCGGGACGCCGAATTCCTTCAGGAGGGCTTTCGCCTGGTATTCGTGGATGTTCATGCTGCTGCTCTTTGCGTTTCCTCGCGGGCCCGGTTCAGGGAGGTGCTTATAGCACCGTGCGAATGAGTGACAACCGCGATCAGGTCACGACGCGATCGGATTTGGGCGCGATCAGGCCAGGGCCGGGTCGATTTGCTTGCAGGCCGCGACGAGGCCCTTGACGGAATCGACGGACTTGTCGAAACCGGTCTTTTCCTCGCCCTGCAGCGAGATCTCGACGATACGCTCGACGCCACCGGAACCGAGGATCACCGGCACGCCGACATAGAGGTCGTCGACGCCGTACTGGCCGGTCAGGTGCGCCGCGCAGGGCAGCAGGCGCTTCTTATCCTTCAGGTAGCTCTCGGCCATGGCGACCGCGGCGGTGGCCGGCGCATAGAACGCCGAGCCGGTCTTCAGCAGGCCGACGATCTCGGCGCCGCCGTCGCGCGTCCGCTGCACGATCTGGTCGATCTTCTCCTGGCTGGTCCAGCCCATCTTGATCAGGTCGGGAACCGGGATGCCGGCGACGGTGGAGTAGCGCACCAGCGGCACCATGGTGTCGCCGTGGCCGCCCAGCACGAAGGTGGTGATGTCCTCCACCGAAACCTTGAACTCCTCGGCCAGGAAGTAGCTGAAGCGGGCCGAATCCAGCACGCCGGCCATGCCGACGACCATGTGGTGCGGCAGGCCGCTGAACTCGCGCAGCGCCCAGACCATGGCGTCGAGCGGGTTGGTGATGCAGACCACAAAGGCGTCCGGGGCGTTGTTCCTGATGCCCTCGCCGACGGCGCGCATGACCTTCAGGTTGATGCCCAGCAGGTCGTCGCGGCTCATGCCCGGCTTGCGCGGCACGCCGGCGGTGACGATGACCACGTCGGCGCCCTTGATGTCCGCGTAATCCTGGGTGCCGGTCAGATGGCTGTCGAAGCCGTCGATGGGGCTGGACTGGTCCAGATCGAGCGCCTTGCCCTGGGGCAGGCCTTCGGCGATGTCGAAGATGACGACGTCGCCCAGTTCCTTGAGGCCGATGAGGTGGGCGAGCGTCCCGCCGATCTGGCCACCGCCGATCAGCGCAATCTTCTTGCGAGCCATGAAGGTCTCCGAATTGTTGAAGCGTAACGGATCGGGGACCGGGTTTAGCGTTATTTGCGGGTGCCCGCAAGGGCGAGATTTATACTATGTTGTCTATTAGATAGACAGGAATGTCTAGTTAATCGCGCCACCGACCGCTGCCTCGAAATATTCATGGCTCTGCATCTCCAGAAGACGCGAAACCGTGCGTTCGAACTCGAAGCTGCCGTCGCCGGCAACGTACAGCTCCTCCGGCCGCGCGGCGGCGGAGCAAACCAGCTTGATGCGCCGGTCGTAGAGCGTGTCGATCAACGTGACGAAGCGCTTTGCCTCGTTGCGCCGGTCGGGACCCATGCGCGGGATGCCCGACAGCACCAGCGTATGGAAGTTGTCGGCGATGGCCAGGTAGTCCGCGGCGCCCAGCGGCCGGGCACACAAGTCCGGAAAGCTGAACCGCGCCACGCCCTTGGCGGCCTCGGGCACGGTCAGCATGCGGCCCTGCATGACGTCCAGGGTCAGTTCCTCGCCGTGCTTCTCGTCGGTGAGCGCCTCGAAGCTCTCGTCCAGTTCCCGGTCCGACTGGGCGCCCAGCGGCACGTGATAGACCGGCATGTCGTGGATCCGCTTCATCCGGTAGTCGGTGGGCGAGGCCAGGTGCAGCACATCGAGCTCGGTCTTCAGCATCTCGATGGACGGCAGAAAGAGCTGCCGGTTCAGGCCGTTCTTGTAGAGTTCGCCGGGTGCCCGGTTGGAGGTGATGACGATCACCACGCCCAGCTCGAACAGCGCCCGGAACAGCCGGCCCAGAATCATGGCGTCGGCCACGTCGGTCACCTGGAACTCGTCGAAGCATAGCAGCATTGCTTCACGCGCAACCTTGGCTGCCACCGGCGGGATCGGATCGTCGGCCTCGAAGCCTTCGGCGCGCCGGTCGGAGGGCGACAGCTTGCGCCAATGGTGCACGGTTTCGTGGACTTCCAGCATGAACGCGTGGAAGTGGACCCGGCGTTTGGGCGCGAAGCTGGTCGAGGCGAAGAACAGGTCCATCAGCATGGACTTGCCGCGCCCGACGCCGCCATAGATGTATAGGCCTTGCGGCGCGTCCTGCTTTTCGCGGCGGAACAGGCTGCGCCAGCCGCCGTTGCGGCCCGGCTCATAGGTCTTCAGCCGCGTGTGCAGGATCTCCAGCTTCTCGGCCGCCAGCTCCTGCGCCTGGTCATGGGTCAGTGACCCGTCGCGCACAAGCGCGCGGTAGCCGTCGAGCGGACTGGAGAACCGGAGCGTGTTGGGGACTTGCGGCTTCATTGGACCCTAAACGAAACGGCGGCCCAAAAGAGCCGCCGTTCGCTATGTACAATCCAGTTTCCGGCGGCGCAACCGCCCGGCCGGCATGTCAGGCCCGCCGTTCGACCATCAGCTTCTTGATCTCGGCAATCGCCTTGGCCGGGTTCAGGCCTTTCGGGCAGGCGTGGGCGCAGTTCATGATGGTGTGGCAGCGGTACAGCCGGAACGGATCCTCGAGGTTGTCGAGGCGCTCGCCCGTGTGTTCGTCGCGGCTGTCGGCGATCCAGCGATAGGCCTGCAGCAGGATGGCCGGGCCCAGATAGCGGTCCTGGTTCCACCAGTAGGACGGACACGACGTGGAGCAGCAGGCGCACAGGATGCATTCGTAGAGGCCGTCCATCTTGCGGCGGTCGTCCTCGGTCTGCAGCCGCTCGCGGTCCGGCGCCGGGCTCTCGGTCTTCAGCCACGGCTCTATCGACGCGTACTGGGCATAGAAGTTGGTGAGGTCGGGCACCAGGTCCTTGACGACTTCCATGTGCGGCAGCGGCGTGATCTTCACGTCGCCCTTCACCTCGTCCATGCCGGTGGTGCAGGCGAGGCCGTTCTTGCCGTTGATGTTCATGGCGCACGACCCGCAGATGCCCTCGCGGCACGAACGCCGGAAGGTCAGGGTCGAGTCCATCTCGTTCTTGATCTTGATCAGGGCGTCCAGGACCATAGGACCGCACTTGTCGAGATCGACGTCGTAGGTGTCCATGCGCGGGTTCTGGCCGTCGTCCGGATTCCAGCGATAGACCTGGAACTTGCGGACCCGCTTGGCGCCTTCCGGCGCCTTGTAGGACTTGCCTTTGCCGACCTTGGAGTTCTTCGGCAGGGTGAATTCGACCATCCCCGTGAATCCCTTATCCTGAGCTTAGAGCAGGTTCAGCAAGGACTGAACCGCTCTCGGTTGTTTTCGTCGCGGCTTTCGGGCGGCGCGGCGATTCCGCCTTGCCTGAAAGCGCTCTAGTAAACGCGAGCCTTGGGCTCGATATAGCTCACATCGTCGGTGAGCGTGTAGGTGTGCACCGGGCGGTAGTCGATGGTGACGTTGCCGGCGTCATCGAGCCACGACAGGGTGTGCTTCATCCAGTTGGCGTCGTCGCGGTCGGGGAAGTCCTCGCGGGCATGGGCGCCGCGGCTTTCCTTGCGGTTCTCGGCCGAATACATGGTCACCATGGCCTGGCGGATCAGGTTGTCGAGCTCGATGGTCTCGATCAAATCGCTGTTCCAAACCAGCGAGCGATCGGTGACGCGGATGTCGGCCATCTGATCCCACACCTGCTTGATCAGCTCCTTGCCCTCGACCAGCACCTCGCCGGTGCGGAACACCGCGCAGTTGTTCTGCATGGTGCGCTGCATGTTGGCGCGGATCTGCGCCGTCGGCGTGCCGCCCTTGGCGTTGCGGTAGTGGTCGAGCAGGGCGATCGAGTTGTCGCCCGCGTCCTTGCCCAGGTCCTTGTGCTTGCTGCCCGCCTTGATGATCTCGCCGGCCCGGTGCGCGGCGGCGCGGCCGAACACGACAAGATCGATAAGGGAGTTGGAGCCCAGCCGGTTGGCGCCGTGCACCGACACGCAGGCGGCCTCGCCCACGGCCATCAGGCCCGGCACGACCGTGTCCGGCTCGCCGTTCTTCAGGGTCACGACCTCGCCGTGATAGTTGGTCTGCAGGCCGCCCATGTTGTAGTGCACGGTCGGCAGCACCGGGATCGGCTCCTTGGTCACGTCGACGCCCGAGAAGATGCGGGCCGATTCCGAGATGCCCGGCAGGCGCTCGTGCAGGATCGCCGGATCGAGATGATCCAGGTGCAGGTAGATGTGATCCTTGTTGGGGCCGACGCCGCGGCCTTCGCGGATCTCGACCGTCATCGACCGGCTCACCACGTCGCGTGACGCCAGGTCCTTGGCCGAGGGCGCATAGCGCTCCATGAACCGCTCGCCCTGGGAGTTGACCAGATAACCGCCCTCGCCGCGGGCGCCCTCGGTGATCAGGCAGCCGGAGCCGTAGATGCCGGTCGGGTGGAACTGGACGAATTCCATGTCCTGCAGCGGCAGGCCGGCGCGCAGTGCCATGCCGCCGCCGTCGCCGGTGCAGGTGTGCGCCGAGGTCGCCGAGAAATAGGCGCGGCCATAGCCACCCGTGGCCAGCACCACCATGTGGGCACGGAAGCGGTGCAGCTCGCCGGTCGCCATGTCGAGGGCGATGACGCCGCGGCAGACACCGTCGTCCATGATCAGGTCGAGCGCGAAATACTCGATGAAGAACTCGGCGTCATGCTTCAGCGACTGCTGGTACAGGGTGTGCAGCATGGCATGGCCGGTGCGGTCGGCCGCCGCGCAGGTGCGCTGCGCCGCCGGGCCCTGGCCGAAATTGGTGGTCATGCCGCCGAAGGCGCGCTGGTAGATCTTGCCTTCCTCGGTGCGCGAGAACGGCACGCCGAAATGCTCAAGCTCGATCACCGCGGCGGGCGCCTCGCGGACCATGTACTCGATGGCGTCCTGGTCGCCCAGCCAGTCCGAGCCCTTGACGGTGTCGTACATGTGCCAGCGCCAGTTGTCCTCGCCCATGTTGCCGAGCGAGGCGGCGATGCCGCCCTGGGCCGCGACGGTGTGCGAGCGGGTCGGGAACACCTTGGTCAGGCACGCGGTGCGCAACCCCTGTTCGGCCATGCCCATGGTGGCGCGCAGGCCGGAACCGCCGGCGCCGACGACGACGACGTCATATGCATGGTCGATGAGCGGATAAGCCTGGCTCATGAGGGATCAGCCTCCAAACGCGATCTTGAGGACGGCGAACACCGAGACGGCGCCGCCGGCGAAGCAGACGAACGTGTTCAGCAGGCTGGTCACCAACTTGGCGCCCTCGCCGTGCACGTAGTCTTCGAGAATGACCTGGATGCCCAGCTTCAAATGGTAGAAGCCGGCGATCACCAGCAGCAGCATCAGGATGGCCTGGAGGGGGCTGGACAGGAAGTCCAGTACCTCGTCGCGCCCGGCGCCCGTCAGGCACACGAGTTCGGCGACCAGCCAAAGGGTGAGCGGGATGAGCGCGACGGCCGAAACCCGCTGGACCCAGAAATGCTGCGTGCCTTCCTTGGCCGAACCGAGGCCGCGGACCTTGCCGAGAGGCGTGCGAAGGCTCATCAGAACGCTCCCATCATGCTCAGGCCGATGCCCCAGGCGACCAGCGCCAGCACCACCGCCAGGATGATCACCGTCCAGCCCGAGGTCGTGGCCGTCTTCACCTCGAAGCCGTGGCCCAGATCCCAGACCAGATGGCGGATGCCGTTGAGCAGGTGAAACATCAGCGCCAGGGTCACGCCGAACAGCAGGATCATGCCGATGGGTGAGGTGCTGAAGCCCTGCACGCACTCGAAGGCCTCGTCGCCGGACGCGGCGGCGATCAGCCACCACGCCAGCCACAGCGCGCCGGCCCCCAGCGCCACGCCGGAAGCACGGTGCAGGATCGAGGTCGCCATGGTGACGGTCCAGCGATAGACCTGAAGATGTGGTGAGAGAGGGCGTTTTACTTGCGCCATGAGCAGCTCCCCGTAGACGATCCCCGGTTGGCCTGGGCCCCGGTTGCAATGGCGCGCCATCTTAGTCGTGCGACTAGTCAGGTCAACGCCAGACTCCCGATATGTCCCGCTTATACTACCTTCATCCGTGCCGGACAGCGCATAACGGGTATGCACCGCCGGAATCCGGCTATCCTGTTGCGAGTCATTTGCGTTTTTCATGATTGGGTCTATCTTTGGAACTGGAGGGCAGGTCCTGTGATCACCCAGTCAGGCATCTCGATCCGGCGAGGCACCAGCGGCGACGCCGAAGGCATCGCCCGGGTTCATGTGGAGAGCTGGCGCGAAACCTATGACGGCATTCTGCCGCCGCGCGTCCTGTCGGCGCAGACCTATGCCAGGCGCCTCGCCCTGTGGCGGCAGACGCTGGCCCGAGACACGGATCGGCTGGTGCTGGTCGCCGAGGCGGGCAAGCAGATCGTCGGCTTCGCCACCAGCGGCCGCAACCGCAACGCCGCCATCCCGTTCACCGCCGAGATGTACACCCTCTACGTGCTGCCCGAATGGCAGGGCGAGGGCATCGGCCAGGAGCTTTTCCGGGACTCAAGCCGCCGGCTCTCGGCGGACGGCCACAAGAACCTGGCCACCTGGGTGCTGGCCGACAACCCGTCGGTCGGCTTCTACGAATGGCTCGGCGGCATCCCCGTCGCCGAAAGGGACGAACGCTTCGGCATGGCCGTGCTCAGGCAGCGGGCCTATGGGTGGTGGATTTAGAGGCGCTTCGGCCAACGCCGGTTACCGTGAATCACCGCGTTGACTACAATCTCATCGGTTCGCACACGGTAGACGACGATGTAGGGCGACACGACAAGTTCGCGCGTTCCTCTGATGCGTCCAGATCGGGCACGGTGTGAAAACTGAGTGAGGCTTTGCGCCCGCTGCCAGATTTTCTCGACCATGGCCAGCGCTGCCGCGGGATTAGCCTGCAAGATATGGGCGTCGATGTTCGCAAGGTCGACCAGCGCCTGCCGATCCCACGATACCTTCACGTCAGGATTTGCAAGTCAGATACTTGCTGAAGAACGCTTCAACTTCCTCGTCAGAAGCAATGTCCTCATTCGCGAGGCGCTCGCTCAAACCTTCGATCTGGGATTGAAGAATGTCCGGGGGCACGTCGGAAAAGTCCGGAACCTCCTCAATGGTAACCTCGACCTCGCGGTCGGGTCCCAGCGTCGGAACGAGCTTGGCCGCCTGCTCGGGCGGCAGGTCTCGGACCTTGATGCGGAAGGACACGGCGTTCATGACCATAATATAGACGAGATCGGCCCGTCCGGCGAGCCTCACCCGCGCGGCATCAGCGCCCAGTAGTCCAGGTCGAGCACCACGGCGGGATGGTCCTTGCCATCCTCGCCCTTGTCGGGGAAATCGGTGGCCGGCTGGTTCTTGACGCCGACGGTGCGCAAGCGAAGGGCGCCCACGTCGGTGCGGCCCGGAATTTCAGCCTTATCGACCACTTCCGACCACGCGAAGATGGTGTCGCCGGCGAAGCTGGGCGCCACGTGGCGGCCGCCATTGAGCGCGGCGATGAAGCAGGCGTTGCCCAGGCCGTTGAAGCTGATGGCGCGGGCCAGCGAGATGATGTGGCCGCCATAGATCAGCCGCTTGCCGAACCGGCTTTCGGCCTGCATGACCTGGTTGAAATGCACCCGCGCCGTATTCTGGTACATGCGGGTGGCGAGCATGTGCTCGGCCTCCTCCATGGTGATGCCGTCCACATGGTCGATCTTTTCGCCCACCTGGTAGTCGTCCCACAGGTACGACGACCCGGCCAGCACCGTGTCGTAGGCGGAGAAGTCCATCGCGTCCGGCACCACCAGGTCGCGGGGGGCGACGGCTGCGGGCAGCTCGGGAATGACTTCCTTGGGCGCCTTGGCGGCGGGATCACCCTTGTTGACCATAACCCAGCGGACATAGTCGAGCACGACCTCGTCGGCCTGGTTCGTGCCCGTCGAGCGCACGTAGACGACGCCCGCCTTGCCATTCGACAGTTCGCGCAGGCCGATGACCTGGGAGACGGCCGTGAGCGTGTCGCCCGGATAGACCGGCTTCAGGAACCGGCCGTCGGCATAACCCAGATTGGCGACCGCGTTGAGCGAGATGTCCGGCACGGTCTTGCCGAACACGAAGTGGAAGGTGAGGAAGTCGTCGAGCGGCGCAGCGGCGAGGCCCAGGTCCATGGCGAACAGGTCCGAACAGTTGACCGCGAAGCGCGAGCCGTAGAGCGCGGTGTAGAGCGCCACGTCGCCCTCGGTCACCGTCCGCGGCGTGGCGTGGACCAGTTCCTGGCCCAGCTTGAAGTCCTCGAAGAAGTTGCCGCGTGCCGTCTTGGTCATGTCAGGCGGCCTGCAGGTTTTCGATGGCCTCGGCCAGCGCGACAACGCGCTTGGCGTTGTCCACATGCAGGTTCTCGACCAGCTTGCCATCGACCACGACGACGCCCTTGCCTTCCTTCTCGGCGGCGGCGAAGGCCTCGATGATGCGGCGCGACAGGTCCACCTCGGCGGCGTCGGGCGCATAGACCTCGTTGCACGGCTCCACCTGGCTGGGATGGATCAGCGTCTTGCCGTCGAAGCCGAACTCCAGGCCCTGGACGCAGGCGTTGCGGAAGCCTTCCGTGTCCTGCAGGTCGAGATAGACACCATCGAGCACCGCAAGGCCCTCGGCGCGCGCCGCCAGGATCGACAGCGACAGCGCGGTCAGCATGGGCAGGCGCAGGGGCGTGTGGCGGGCATGCACGTCCTTCACCAGGTCGGATGTGCCCATCACCAGCGCGCCCAGGCGGGTCGAGGCCGCGGCGATGTCGGCCACCTTCAGGATGCCGCGCGGCGTCTCGATCATGCACCAGATGGCGGTGGTGGCGAGGGCGCCCGAGGCCACCATCAGGCTCTCGACCTTGTGGACCATCTCGGCCGATTCGACCTTCGGCACCAGGATCGCGTCGGGCTGTACCGACACGGCGGCCTGCAGGTCTTCGAGGCCCCACGGCGTATCCAAGCTGTTGATGCGGATGATCATCTCGCGCCCGCCATAGCCGCCCTGCTGCACCGAGTTGCACACGGTCTCGCGCGCCGCCGACTTGGCGTCGGGCGCCACGGCATCCTCCAGGTCGAGGATGATGGCATCGGCCGGGATCGACTTGGCCTTCTCCTGCGCCCGGGCATTGGAACCCGGCATGTAGAGCACGCTGCGGCGAGGGCGGAAGGTGGCGGCCATGGACGATCCCCTTGGTGGTGTATTTCGCGCCAACCTAGTGAAGGTTCGTGGCGGCGGTAAAGTTCAATTTCCGCGCGGGTGCCACTTGCTGCACGCCATCCCGATTCCTGTCATCCCGGCGAAAGCCGGGACCCAGCGGGGCAAGGGCGGCACCCTACGATCTCCTGGGTCACGGCATTCGCCGGGATGACAAAGAGAGGTAGCGCGGAATATCCCCTACGACGCCTTCTTCAGGTGCCGGCGGCCGAGCAGCTCGGCGATCTGGACGGCGTTGAGCGCCGCGCCCTTGCGCAGATTGTCGGACACGCACCACAGGGCCAGGCCGTGCTCGACCGTCGGATCCTTGCGGATGCGGCTGATGAAGGTGGCGTAGTCGCCAACGCATTCGATCGGGGTGATGTAGCCTTCGTCCTCGCGCTGGTCGACGACCATGATGCCGGGCGATTCGCGCAGGATGTCGCGGGCGCGCTTCTCGTCGATCGGATTGTGGAACTCGACGTTGATAGCCTCGGAGTGACCGATGAACACCGGCACGCGCACACAGGTCGCGGTCAGCTTGATGTCCGGGTCGAGGATCTTGTTGGTCTCGGCCGACATCTTCCACTCTTCCTTGGTGTAGCCGTCGTCCATGAACACGTCGATATGCGGGATCACGTTGAACGCGATCTGCTTGGTGAACCGTTCCTTCTTGATCGGGTCATTGACGAAGATGGCGCGGGTCTGGGTGAACAGCTCGTCCATGGCCTCGTTGCCGGCGCCCGACACCGACTGGTAGGTCGAGACGACGACGCGCTTGATCTTCGCCAGGTCGTGCAGTGGCTTGAGCGCGACGACGAGCTGGGCGGTGGAGCAGTTGGGATTGGCGATGATGTTGCGCTTGGTATAGCCGTCGATGGCGTCGGCGTTCACTTCCGGCACGATCAGCGGCACGTCCGGGTCCATGCGGAAATACGAGCTGTTGTCGATGACGGTGCAGCCGGCGGCGGCGACCTTTGGTCCCCATTCCTTCGACACGGCCGAGCCGGCCGAGAACAGCGCGATGTCGGTGCCGCGGAAATCATAGTTCTCCAGCGACTGGCACTTGAGGATCTTGGTGTCGCCGAACGAGATTTCCTTGCCCTGCGACCGGCGCGACGCCAGCGCGACCACCTCGGACACGGGGAACTGACGTTCGGCCAGGATCTGCAGCATCTCGCGGCCGACCACGCCGGTCGCGCCGACAACGGCTACCTTGTAGGCCATATTCGTCTCCTAAAGTCTTAAGCGGCGATCTTGTCGAGCGCCGCCAGGATGGCATCGCCCATGCCGGTGGTGGACGTCTTCGTCATCCCCGGCTGCATGATGTCGCCGGTGCGGAACCCGGCGGCGAGCACATCCTGCACCGCGTTCTCGACCAGATCCGCGTCGGCGCCCAGGTCATAGGAATAGCGCAGGGCCATGGCGAAGCTGAGGATCGTCGCGATCGGGTTGGCCAGGTTCTGGCCGGCGATATCCGGCGCGCTGCCATGGACCGGCTCGTACATGGCCCGGCGCTTGCCGTTCTCGTCGGCCGCGCCCAGCGAGGCCGACGGCAGCATACCCAGCGAGCCGGTCAGCATGGCGGCGATGTCCGACAGCACGTCGCCGAACAGATTGTCGGTGACGATGACGTCGAACTGCTTGGGGTTGCGCACCAGCTGCATGGCGCAGTTGTCGGCGTACATGTGCGAGATCGGGATGTCGGCATATTCGTTGTCGTGCACCCACTGCGCTTCCTCGCGCCACAGGATGCCCGACTCCATGACGTTGGCCTTCTCCGAGCTGGTCACCTTGCCGTTCGGGCGCGCCCGGGCGATGTCGAAGGCGACCCGGACCACGCGGCGGATTTCCTCGGTGTCGTAGACCTGGGTGTTGACGCCGCGGCGCTGGCCGTTGGGCAGGTTGGTGATACCGCGCGGCTCGCCGAAATAGACGCCGCCGGTGAGTTCGCGGACGATCAGGATGTCGAGGCCGGCGACCACCTCGCGCTTCAGCGACGAGGCGTCGGCCAGCGCGTCGAAGCAGACGGCCGGACGCAAATTGGCGAACAGCCCCAGGTCCTTGCGCAGGCGCAGCAGGCCGCGCTCGGGCTTGATCGAGAAGTCGATGTTATCCCACTTGGGACCGCCGACCGCGCCGAGCAGCACGGCATCGGCCTTGAACGCCTTGTCCATGACCGCGTCGGTGATCGGCACGCCATGCGTGTCGATGCTGACGCCGCCGACCAGGTCCTCGTCCAGGTCGAAGGACAGCGACCGGTTCTTCTCCAGCCAGGAAATGATGCGGCGGACCTGCGCCATGGCTTCGGCGCCAATGCCGTCACCCGGCAGGATCAGCAGGCTGCGATTGCTGGCCATGATGTGAATTCTCCTTAGACGGCCTGGCTGTAGAGCCAGGGCTGCGAGGCGTGCTGCTTCGCTTCGAAGCTGTCGATGCTGGCCTTCTTCTCCAAGGTCAGACCGATGTCGTCGAGGCCGTTCAGCAGGCAATGCTTGCGGAACGGATCGATGTCGAAGCGGATCTTGCCGCCGTCCGGGCCGGTGATCTCCTGGGCCTCCAGGTCGACCGACACGATGGCATTGGCGCCGCGCTCGGCGTCGTCCATCAGCTTGTCCACGTCCGACTGGGGCAGCACGATGGGCAGGATGCCGTTCTTGAAGCAGTTGTTGTAGAAGATGTCGGCGAAGCTGGGCGCGATGACGCAGGTGATGCCGAAATCCAGGATGGCCCACGGCGCATGCTCGCGCGATGAGCCGCAGCCGAAATTCTCGCCGGTCACCAGGATCTTCGCCTGGCGGTAGGCCGGCTGGTTCAGCACGAATTCCGGGATCTCCGAGCCGTCCTGGTTGAACCGCATCTCGTCGAACAGGCCGCGGCCGAGGCCGTCGCGGGAAATGACCTTCAGGAACTGCTTCGGGATGATCATGTCGGTATCGACGTTGATCATGGGCAGCGGCGCCGCCACGCCCGTCAGCTTGGTGAACTTTTCCATCGGTCTCTCCTCAATACCGAAGAGGGCCGGGAAACCGGCCCCCTGTGGTGGTCGTGTTCGCGTCCGGCCGTGGCCGGAGCGGCAGGCTAGTCCGTCACCTTGATGATGCCGAACTCGCCCTTCAAGCCGTCGAAATCGTCGGCGATGCCGAGGACGTGCAGCCTTTCCATGCGCGGCCTTTCCTCGGCCGATGCATGTTCTTTCGCCAGTTCGATCGCGCGGCGGAGCGTTGCAGCCCAGAGTTCGTCACTGATCAGCGCCATGGTGTCATTCTCCCCTTTTCACCCGGTGCGAAAAATTACTGGAAGTCGCGCACGTCGACCAGATGCCCGGCGATGGCGGCGGCGGCGGCCATGGCAGGGCTCATCAGGTGGGTGCGCCCGCCGCGGCCCTGGCGGCCTTCGAAATTGCGGTTCGACGTCGAGGCACAGCGCTCGCCCGGCTCGAGCCGGTCGGCGTTCATGGCCAGGCACATGGAGCAGCCCGGCTCGCGCCATTCGAAGCCGGCCTCGACGAAGATCTTGTCGAGCCCTTCGGCCTCGGCCTGTTCCTTCACCAGGCCCGAGCCCGGCACGACCATGGCGCTGGTCACGTTCGACGCGACCTTGCGGCCCTTGGCGATGACGGCGGCGGCGCGCATGTCCTCGATCCGGCCATTGGTGCACGAGCCGATGAACACGCGGTCGATCTGCACCTGGGTCAGCGGCGTGCGCGGCGTCAGGCCCATATAGTCCAGCGACCGTTCGGTGGCGTGACGGCGGCTGTCCTCGACGAAGTCTTCCGGCGCCGGCACGCTGCCGGTGATCGGCAGCACGTCCTGCGGGCTGGTGCCCCAGGTCACCTGCGGCACGATCTCGTTGCCGTCGAGGGTGATCTCCACGTCGAACTTCGCGCCCGGGTCGGTCTTCAGGTCACGCCAGGCGGCGACGGCCATCTCCCACGCCGCGCCCTTCGGCGACAGCGGGCGACCCTTGAAATACTCGAAGGTTTTCTCGTCGGCGCCGATCAGGCCGGCGCGGGCGCCCGCCTCGATGGTCATGTTGCAGACCGTCATGCGGCCTTCCATGGAAAGCGCCTCGATCACCGGCCCGGCGAACTCGACCACGTAGCCGGTGCCGCCGGCGGTGCCCAGCCTGCCGATGATGGCCAGCACCACGTCCTTGGCGGTGACGCCGACCGGCAGCGCGCCGGTGACGGTGACGCGCATGTTCTTCGAGCGCTTCTGGATCAGCGTCTGGGTGGCCAGCACGTGCTCGACCTCGGACGTGCCGATGCCGAACGCCAGCGCGCCGAACGCGCCATGCGTCGCGGTGTGCGAATCGCCGCAGACGATGGTCGTGCCCGGCAGGGTGAAGCCCTGCTCCGGACCGATGACGTGGACGACGCCCTGGCGGATATCGTCCATGCCGAAATAGGGAACGCCGAATTCCTTGGCGTTCTTCGCGAGCTGTTCGACCTGAATACGCGATTCGGGATCGGCGATGCCGTTGGCGCGGCCGAGCGTGGGCACGTTATGGTCCGGCACGGCGAGCGTGCCATCCGGACGGTGCACCTTGCGGCCGGCCATGCGCAGGCCTTCGAAGGCCTGCGGGCTGGTCACCTCGTGAACCAGGTGGCGATCGATATAGAGGACACAGGTGCCGTCCTCCGCCTGATGCACCAGATGGCTATCCCAGATCTTGTCGTAGAGCGTCTTAGGTCCGCTCATCTGCAGGTCTCCTGCGGTCTTTATTCAGCGCTCTTCGAGCGGCTGAAGTCCTTCTTCTCGACGATACGCGCCGACTTGCCGGTGCGGCCGCGCAGATAGTACAGCTTCGCGCGGCGGACCTGGCCACGGCGGACCAGCTCGATGCTGTCGAGACGCGGCGAATACAGCGGGAACACGCGCTCCACGCCTTCGCCGTAGCTGATCTTGCGCACGGTGAACGACGAATGCAGGCCATCGTTCTTGCGGCCGATGCACACGCCCTCGAAGGCCTGCACGCGCTCGCGGTTGCCTTCGACCACGCGCACGTTGACGCGGACCGTATCGCCCGGGGCGAAATCGGGAATGGTCTTGCCGGCCGACAGCTTGGCAACCTGTTCCTGGTCGATCTGTTCGATAATGTTCATTGCACCTGTTCCTTAGCCGCTCTTGTTGTTCTTCTCGGCCATGTGCCGGTCCCATAGGTCGGGCCGGCGCGACCGCGTTATATCCTCAGTCCTGCTTTTCCGCCAAGCCGCAATTTCTGCGTGATGACCGGACTGCAGGACCGCGGGGATCTCTCGTCCTTCCCAGTTCTGCGGCCTGGTGTACTGGGGGTATTCCAGCAACCCGTCCGCGAAACTCTCCTCGTTCAACACCGCCTCGTCGCCGACGACGCCGGGGAGCAAGCGCACCACCGCGTCGATCATGACGATGGCCGCCGGCTCGCCTCCCGACAGCACGAAATCGCCGAGGCTCACCTCTTCAACCTGCCGCGCCTCGAGCACCCGCTCGTCGACGCCCTCGAACCTGCCGCACACCAGCGTCACGCCGCCCGCATCGGCCCACCGCCGCGCCATGGCCTGGTCGAACACCCGGCCGCGCGGCGACAGATAGGCCAGCGGCCTGCCCGCCTTCACCGGATCCGCCAGCGCCGCGTCGATCGCGGCGGCCAGCACGTCCGGCCGCATCACCATCCCGGGACCACCGCCAGCCGGCGTATCGTCCACGGTGCGATGCTTCCCCAGTCCATGCGCGCGGATGTCCAGTACATCGAGCGACCATGTGCCCCGTTCAAGGGCCTTGCCCGCCAGCGAAACGCCCAGCGGGCCGGGAAACATCTCCGGAAACAGGGTCAGCACCGTCGCCGCGAACGCAGGCACTATGCCGTCTCTCCTTCCGCCTCTTCGTCTTCCTCATCCAGGCGCACGACGATCCGTCCGCCCTTCACGTCGACCACCGGCACCGTCTCCCGCCGGAACGGGACGAGCACCGACTTTCCGGCTTCGTCGAGGCGGACATCGAGCATGTCGCCCGCCCCGAACGCATGGACGGCGGTTACCGTCCCCAGCTTCCTTCCCGTCTCATCCTCGGCCGCCAGGCCGATCAGATCGACGTGGAAGAAGCTGTCCTCCTCGTCCGGGTCGCCCATGGCCGCGCGGCTCACGCACAGCCTGGTGCCCTTCAGCGCCTCGGCGGCGTCCCGGTCCTCGACGCCGTCGAGCCGGGCCACCACGCCGTCCTTCACCGTCCTGAGGCCCTTCAGCCGGAAGACCCTGCCGCCCGGATCGCCGGTCAGCGGTCCATAGGCGGCGATGGCCTCGGGCGTCTCGGTGAAGGTCTTCACCTTCACCTCGCCGCGCACCCCGTGCGCGCCGGCGATGGCTCCCAGGACGACCAGACCCTCGGCCTGGCCGGCCAAGGCTTACTCCGACGCTTCGGCGGCGGCTTCGGCCGGAGCTTCCGCGGCCTTGGCGGCGGCGGCAGCAGCGGCTTCGGCGGCGGCTTCGTTGGCGCGTATACGCTCCTGCGCCTTCGCCTTCGGCTTGCCCTGGATCGGGTTGTTGCGCTGCGCCGGCGCGGCGATCAGCTCGGCCGAGGCCAGGAACTTGGCGACCCGGTCGGTGGGCTGGGCGCCCTGCTTCAGCCAGTACTGCATGCGCTCGCTGTCGAACTTCAGGCGCTGCTCGCTGTCCTTCGGCAGCAGCGGGTTGAAGCTGCCCAGACGCTCGATGAAGCCGCCGTCGCGCGCCGCGCGGCTGTCGGCCACCACGATGCGGTAGTAGGGACGCTTCTTCGCGCCACCGCGCGCCAGTCTGATCTTCAGTGCCATTTTCGCTCCTTGTTCTTGGTCTTATGGTTCGTGGTTAGCGGGGCAGCAGGCCGTCGAAACCCGGCGGCAGCTGGGGCATGCCCTTGCCGCCCTTGCCCATCTTCTTCATCATGTCGGCCATCTGCTGATGCTGTTTCAGCAGCTTGTTGACCTCCTGCACCGAGGTGCCGGATCCCGCCGCGATGCGCTTCTTGCGCGAGGCGGCAATGATTTTGGTGTGCTCGCGTTCCTTCGGCGTCATCGAGTTGATGATCGCGTCCTGGCGCACCAGCATGCTCTCGTCGATGTTCGCGCCGGCCAGCGCCTTCTTCAGCTTGCCGACACCCGGTAGCAGGCCGAGGATGCCCGACATGCCGCCCATCTTGCGCATCTGCGCCAGCTGCTTCTGATAGTCGACGAGGGTGAACTGGCCCTTGCGCAGGCGCTTGACCATCGCCTCCGCGTCCTGCTCGCTGACCATCTCCTGGGCCTTTTCGACCAGGGAGACAACGTCGCCCATGCCCAGGATGCGCGAGGCGACGCGCGAGGGATGGAAATTGTCGAGCTCGTCCAGCTTCTCGCCGGTACCCACCAGCTTGATCGGGCGGCCGGTGACGGCGCGCATCGACAGCGCGGCACCGCCGCGGCCGTCGCCGTCCATGCGGGTCAGCACGATGCCGGTGACGTTGAGCCGGTCATTGAACTGCCTGGCGACATTGACCGCGTCCTGGCCGGTCAGCGCGTCGGCGACCAGCAGGATTTCGGTCGGCATGGTGGAGAACTTCACCGAGTCCAGCTCGGTCATCAGGCCCTCGTCCACATGCAGGCGGCCGGCGGTGTCGAGCATCACCACGTCGTAGCCGCCGAGACGGGCGGCTTCCATGGCCCGCTTGGCGATATCCAGCGGCATCTGGCCCGGGATGATCGGCAGGGTCGGCACGTTAATCTGGGTGCCGAGGATTTTCAGCTGCTCCTGGGCTGCCGGGCGGCGCGTGTCGAGCGACGCCATCAGCACCCGCTTGCGGTCGCGGCCGGCCAGCCGCTTGGCGATCTTGGCGGTCGACGTGGTCTTGCCCGAGCCCTGCAGGCCGACCATCATGATGGCGACCGGCGGCACGGCGTTGAGATTGATGTCCTCGGAGTCGCCGCCCAGCATGGCGACCAGCTCGTCGTTGACGATCTTGACGACCATCTGGCCGGGCGTGACCGAGCGCAGCACTTCCTGGCCGACGGCGCGCTCACGCACCTTCTCGACGAAGTCCTTGACCACCGACAGCGCCACGTCGGCCTCGAGCAGCGCCACGCGCACCTCGCGCATGGCCGCGCCCACGTCGGATTCATTCAGAACCCCGCGGCCCCGCAGCTTGTCGAAGATGTCGCCTAAACGGCCTGACAGCGTCTCGAACATTTTCCAAACACCAACGCCACCCGTGGGCGAACCTTCGCTGACGGGTGGGTATCCTCGGACACGAAAACACAGCGCTTTCGTTGAGCGGCGCGGAACCTAGGCGCGACGCGGCGGAGAGTCAAGCGTGGAGGGGCCGGACGGGGTCGATGACGACGCCGGGATGGTGACCGTTTGGACGGTCGGTCCGCGGCTTCGGTCGTGGATTGTTGGAGTTCAGCCTCGTTTCGGTGCTAATGTACCGTTCCGGACAGACCCTATGATGTCGATCGATTGGCAATGGAAGCTCGAAGCCGGCAGGACGCTCAATGCCAAACAAGGTCAACAAGTCTGAGGATCAACAGGACGCGGAAGCCGAGGTCAAAGGCTTTCATGACGACCTGGGTCCATTCGTGGTCGCGGCGGAGGCGACGCGTATGGAGATGGTGTTTGCCGACGCGGGTCAGCCCGGAAATCCGATCATTTTTGCCAACGATGCCTTTCTCTCCCTGACCGGATACGCCAGGGAAGAGGTACTGGGCCAGAGCTTCAATTTCCTGATGGCTCAGGGCGCCGACGCCGAGGCACTGGGACAGGTCGCGGAAGAGTTCGAGGGGCATGGGACCGGCGGTTCGGAAATCCTCTACCGCCGGAAGGATGGCAGTGAGTTCTGGGCCGCTCTGTTCATTTGCCCCGTTCGCGATCAGGACGAAAAGATCGTTCAGTATTTCGCGTCGTTCGTGGACCTGACCAGGCATCGGGACGAAGAAACCCGATCCAAAATGCTGATCGACGAGTTGAACCACCGGGTCAAGAATACCCTCGCTACGGTACAGGCCATCGTCTGGCAGGCTCTGCGAACCGCGAATGATCCATTGGTCATCCGGCAGGCGATAGGGTCTCGGCTGTTTGCGCTTTCCCGGTCACATGATCTGCTGACGCGCGAAAACTGGCAGGGCGCGGGACTCCATGATCTGATCCGCGATACGCTGGAGCCGTTCGGGGTGACGCATGACCGCAGAGACCGCATCGTGATTGCTGGCGAGAACGTACGCTTTCCCCCCAAGGAGGCATTGGCTCTCAGCATCGCCTTCAACGAACTTGCCACCAACGCCGTCAAATATGGCGCTCTGGCGAACGAGACGGGATCGATCCTTGTCGATTGGAGCGTCGAGACGACACAGGGCGGCCCCCGGTTGCTCCTGCAGTGGCGGGAGAAGGGCGGCCCGGCCGTTACGCCGCCTGCGAGGAAAGGGTTCGGCACGCAGATGATCGAGCGGGGTCTTGCACACGAGCTGAGAGGCACCGTCCACCTCGATTATCGCGAGGAAGGCTTGGCGGTCACGATGGACATTCCCGCACCGGGCGCGCGCGATGGATAATCTGCTTGCTGGACGCCGTGTCCTCGTCGTGGAGGACGAGACCCTCATCCTCATGATGATTGCCGTGTCCTCGTCGTGGAGGACGAGACCCTCATCCTCATGATGATTGAAGCCATGCTGCAGGATCTCGGATGCGAATCCGTCACTTCTGCCGGTACCTGCAATCAGGCGATCTCGCTGATCGAGAGCCAGGTCTTCGATGCGGCGATGCTGGACATGAACCTGGATGGGCGTGACAGTCAGACTGTGGCCGACGCGCTTGCCACGCGGGGCGTGCCCTTCCTCTACTCGACCGGCAACACTACCGGCCATGACCTGAAAAAGGGTTTCAATGGGCGCGCCGTGCTCCGCAAGCCGTTCAGCTTTGAGGAATTGACCGCCGCCCTGGCTCTTCTTCAGCCTGGTGAATCTCGGACCGCACGCGGTTAGGTGCGAGGCGGACCGGCACCGCCAGAGCAATCAGCAGACGATCCTCTTCAACACGATCGACCCTTAGCCGTCGTTGGACACTACGAGGTTAAGTGGCAACGGGTTTGCCTCAATCGCTGCCGAGGCCCTTGCTGGCGGCCGACAGGTTCTTCAGCGTCGTCGCCTCGACGGCGTCGAACGTGGCGTGGGCGGTGGCCGCTACCGTGCCATCGGGGGAAATCGTCACGGCCAGCCAGGGAAACCCGGCTTCCGGGGGCTCGTAGACGGCGATGATCGGCTGGTTGCTCATGAGTGTCGCTCCTTGCCCGGACCCGCGGATCGCCGCGCCCGGATGGGTCATTGTCGGTCGGTCCGGCGCAGCGCATCGCGGCCGGTCAAAAGCTCAAACGCTTCGACCGCGGTAGAGGTTCAACAGCATTGCCTATTTCCGTGACGGTGCATTCAATTGCCCCCGCTTCGGTCCAAACGCTCACTGACGGCAGGTTTTTCGGGAATCCCGCGCAACATCCATGCGCGTCGAACGGCCCGCCACCATGATACGGTTTGTGGCCCTTCGAACCTCGAGCGCCCGACATGCAGCACCTCAGCACCCTGGTCGACATCATGCGGCACCCGGCCAACGCCGCGACGCCGGTGCGTGGCGCGCTGCGATATCTGGCGTGGAACGTGGCGCGGCGGCTGATCGACACGCGGTTCGTGACCGAGCTGCCGGGCGGCGCGCGGATTCTCTATTCCAACCGGGAGAACTACGCGACGCTGATCTACTGCAACGGGCTGTTCGATTTCGAGACCATGCTGTTCGTCCTCCATTATCTCGCCGGGGACGACCTGTTCATGGATGTAGGCGCGAACATCGGCATGTACACGATCATCGCGAGCGCCGCCGCCGGGGCGCGGTCGATTGCAATCGAACCCGTACCCGCCACATTCGCCGACCTCGCCGGCAATATCCGCCTCAACGGGATCGAGGACCGGGTGGAGGCGCGGAACGTCGGCGTTGGCGACCGGCCCGGAATGGTGCGGTTCACCGCGGACAAGGGCGGGATGAACCACATCCTGCCGGTAAATGGCAGCGGCGGGATCGAACTGCCGGTGGTCACCATCGACAGCCTGCTGGCGGGCCGGGATTGCGCCGTGATGAAGCTGGACATCGAGGGCTACGAGCTGCCGGCGCTTCGCGGCGCGTCGGCCACGCTTGCCAACCCGTCGATGAGAGCTCTGATCGTCGAGATGAATGATTCCGGGCTGCGTTACGGGATTCCCGACAGCGAGGTGCATGCCTTCGTCCTCGACTTCGGCTTCAGGCCGTGCCGCTACGACCCCGCGACCCGGACGCTCACCGAGGTGGCGGGCCTGTCGCGGCACGGGTTGAACGCCCTCTATGTCCGAGATCCGTCCGCCGGGGCCAGGCTCGCCGAGGGCCGGCGCGTGACCGTTGCCGGCAGACGCTACTGATTTGGTGACAGTGCAGTTATGGACTGCACCCGGTTTGTGAGACACGTCTAATTGAGTGACCTGGCGATATTGCCATGGTTAGCGCTGTTGACGGAATGGCCGCGTTCTTCTTCGAACTCGACCGGCGGCTTGTATCCGAGCGCCGAGTGGAGGCGCTGTGCATTGTAG